>NZ_JBXANU010000040.1:0-39432 GCF_058802085.1 Pseudomonas sp. GW822-FHT02G04 | reverse complement strand
CGAAGGCGTCATGTCAGTCGACATCATTGCTGACTGACATGACGCCTTCGCGGGCAAGCCTCGCTCCTACAATCCGTTCTGTCTTTTAATCCTTAATCACCCAAATCAATAGTGCTGTTCAAGGCCGGGCACTCTCCATATTATCGTCGTCATAAAGTCTATGTCCCGTGGAGCGTCCCATGCCCGTCAAAGCCCTGTTCAAGCCTTTTCACCTCGGCGCTCTCGAATTGCCGACCCGAGTCGTCATGGCACCGATGACCCGCTCGTTTTCGCCGGGCGGCGTGCCCAACTCCAAAGTGATCGAGTACTACCGTCGCCGTGCCGCCGCCGGAGTAGGCTTGATCATCACCGAGGGCACCACCGTCGGTCACAAGGCCTCCAACGGTTACCCGAACGTGCCGCACTTCTACGGTGAAGCCGCATTGGCCGGCTGGAAGAAAGTCGTCGACGCGGTGCATGCCGAGGGCGGCAAGATCGTTCCGCAACTGTGGCATGTGGGCAGCGTGCGTCGTATCGGCACCGAGCCGGATGCCAGCGTGCCGGGTTACGGTCCGTCGGAAAAGTTGAAAGACGGACAGGTCGTGGTTCACGGCATGACCCGCCAGGACATCCAGGAGGTGATCGCTGCGTTCGCCCAAGCCGCCAAGGACGCCCAGAGCATCGGCATGGATGGCGTGGAAATCCACGGTGCCCACGGTTATCTGGTGGATCAGTTCTTCTGGGAAGGCAGCAATCAGCGCACCGACGAATACGGTGGCAACCTGGCCAACCGTTCGCGCTTTGCCATCGAACTGATTCAGGCGGTGCGCGCGGCGGTAGGCGAGGGTTTCCCGATCATCTTCCGTTTCTCCCAGTGGAAGCAGCAGGACTACACCGCGCGTCTGGTGCAGACGCCAGAGGCGTTGGGCGAATTCCTCAAGCCGTTGTCCGACGCCGGCGTGGATATTTTCCACTGCTCGACACGCCGTTTCTGGGAGCCGGAGTTCGACGGTTCCGAACTGAACCTGGCCGGCTGGACCCGCAAGCTCACCGGCAAACCGACCATCACCGTTGGTAGCGTCGGCCTGGATGGCGAGTTCCTGCAATTCATGGTCAACACCGACAAGATCGCACAACCGGCCAGCCTGGAAAAACTGCTGGAGCGTTTGAATAACGATGAGTTCGACTTGGTGGCGGTAGGACGTGCGTTGCTGGTGGACCCGGACTGGGCGCAGAAAGTGCGTGACGGTCGTGAGCAGGACATCCTGCCGTTCAGCCGTGATGCGTTGATGACGCTGGTTTAAGCGGCGACTGGAAAGGCCTCTTCGCGGGCAAGCCTCGCTCCTACAGGTTCGCGTCGCTCGCAACGTTGCGAACGACACAGATTTTGTAGGAGCGAGGCTTGCCCGCGAAGCTTTTAAGGCAATAACGCTGCATCGGATAGAACCTGTTCCTGCGCACAAGCCCCCCGCAACTGCCCCTCGAACTGCTCGATAATCGCTGCCCAGCCCTGACGGCTTGCATGCTGGCGGGCATTGAGCCGCACGCAGCGCAAGGTTTCGCGCTCCTCCAGCAGCCAGCGTGCCGCATCGCAGAACGCCTGTTCATCCCCGGGCATGGCCAGTACGCCGTTATAGCCATGGCGAATATGCTGAGCCGCCGCAGCCTGATCATACGCCACCACCCCCAGCCCTGAGGCCAATGCCTCAAGCACCACATTGCCGAAGGTTTCGGTCAGGCTCGGAAACAGAAACACATCCCCTGACGCATAGTGACTGGCCAGCGCTTCGCCGCGTTGTGAGCCGCAAAAAATCGCCTCGGGCAATTCCTTTTCCAGCGTCGCTCGTAGCGGACCGTCGCCGACCACAATCAATTTCATGTTCCGCTGTGGATAAGTGGTTTTCAGCGTGTCGAAACTGCGCTTGAGCAGGCCAAGATTCTTCTCCTGGGCCAGGCGTCCTACGTGGATGAAGGCGATGTCATCCTCGGCCAGTCCCCATTGTTCACGCAGTGGTTTCAGTCGTCTGGCGGGATGAAACAACTGGCTGTCGACGCCTCGAGAGAGTAACGCCAGACGCTCGAAACTGCGCCGCTCCAGCTCCAGTCGCTGGCTGGCGCTGGGCACCAGGGTCAGGGTCGAGCGATTGTGAAACCAGCGCAGGTAGTGGGTCAGCAAACGCGTCAGCAACCCGAGCCCATACTGGCTGGAATACTGCTGAAAATTGGTATGAAAGCCGCTGACCACCGAAATCCCCAAACGCCGTGCCGCGCGTAACGCCGACAACCCCAGCGGTCCTTCGGTGGCGATGTACAACACGTCCGGGCGATGGCGCTTCCAGCGCCGCAGCAACTTGTGCATCGACGACTGACCCCATTGCAGGCCGGGATAACCCGGCAGCGGCCAACCCCGACACAGCAGCAACTCATCGTTGCAGCCCATCAACGGGTCGCCGCCCTGACGTGGCCGCACCAACTCAACCTGATGCCCGCGCGCGCGCAAACCGTCGAACAAACGGCCAAGGGTATTGGCCACGCCGTTGATTTCCGGAGGGAAGGTTTCGGTGATCAGGGTGATATGCAGAGCTGTCGTCATGACCTCAGTGTCGGCTGAGGCCATGTCGTCATTGTTTCGTTTCGATGATGGATTTATGACGGTGACGCCCTCATGGGCGCAAGGTGTGGCCGGTCATCAATGTTCCGGTGGGGCGAAGGCTACCGAACGGCTAATCAGTTGGACCTCCTTCATAGTGCCGGCCGCATGCGGCGATCCCCACGAATGCTGCCCTGTCGGTTGCATCCAGAGAATCAGATGCGACCAGACTTTCTCAGCTGACAGGTGATCGGGTTCATCGGCCCATATTTGTATGCCTCCCCCCTTCATCGCAGGGTGGTCTGAATCGATGATCGTCACGCCTCTCCCGGCGTTGTCCATGAAATGATTGGGGCGCCAGAAATCGTAAAGCCCATAAGGCGAGTGCTTGCGATCCACCAGATTGCTCCAGTCGGATCCGATGACAAAGTAAAAGTCGCCGTGGGCATTGAGCACTGTGTACCCGGCGTTGATCAGCGCTTGCACGTTTTTCTCATTGCGAATACTGCCCCAGATACTCCAGCACAGTATTTCAACGGCTGTATCCACCTGTATCACTTGATTGTCTTGAACGACGGCATCGTTCCACATGCGTGCAGTCTTGCCGTTCTCCCGCACGAAATTCGCCAGCTCATTAACAAATTATCGGACGCCGTCGCGCGAGTTGGCGCCAGGCTTTCCAGATGCCTTTCGTGCGTATTGAGCCAGTTGTGGCGTGTTGTAGGGGGTAATCGGAGAGAGGAAATATTCGTCGGCTTCCAGATTGACATGGGTGCAGCCTGGAAACATGTTGAACAAGTCTTTGAAGAGCTCTTTGATAAATCGGCGTGCGGACGGAATGCTGACATCCAGCGCTTTCGGCACAACGGTGCCATTGCTGAGGCGCAGTTGAAATTCGGGCTTGTTGCGCAGTATGAAATTCATATGCCCGGGCGATTCAATCCCGGGAATGACGTTGATGTAGTACGAGGCGGCGGTATCGAGTATCTCTTTGAGTTCCTCTGCGCTCCAGGCATCCGCGCTGGAAAGGTCTGGATGAGAAGGGAAGACAATCCGAACACCCTCATTGTCGGTGAGGTGAAGATAAAGCGTGTTGAGCTGGTTCCACGCCATCTCGCGCAGCAGGTTTTTGATCCATTCAGGGCTGTAATATTTGCGCCCGACATCAAGCAGTACTGAGCGCTCCGCAAAAACAGGGGCGTCGATGACAATACCTGGATCAAGTGTGGCGCAAACCAGTGCCGCTTTATGCAAGGTCGTCAACGCCCGGGCCATGGCTTCCAGGTTTTTTGCGGTGACGCATATGGCATCGGTGATATCGATGCGGTAGGCCTCGTTCAGACCTTTGGCGGGGATCGACACTTGTGCAGTCTCTGGCGCAGACAGAATCAACGCGACATCACCCATACTCTTTCGGGGACTGTCGCCTGACACGAGCATTACGGCGGGTGGTTTGCTGAGCCCGGCAGCAACGGCGAGCCCGAATGCCAACCGTGTCGCCAACGGGCGAATGCGCTCATCGTCGATGAGAATACGCGTGCTTTCGCTGAGGGTGCAGGCGGTCCCGGCAACAGGCTGGGCATAACGTACTGCCGGACTCAGGCCGGCCCAGGCAAAGCCCTCGCGGGGCGTGTTTCCGGTCGTGTGGATTGCCGTCGCGGCAGAAGCGAGGGGCGGGTGGGTGGGTAATTGCATTGAACCAAATCTCCATGAATTGAGGTCACATCTCTTCCTTGAACGCATGAGAACTCTCAATGCAGATGGACCTCGTAATCTATTGGAGACGTCATTCCTGATATTGGCTACTGTCAGAAATAGCCTGTTATAAAAACCCTCAAGAGAAACAGATGTTCAGGCGGCGCTTCTTTCCAGTGCGTCTGTTCCACGCTCCCTCACCCAAAACAACGTCGCACCCGCCACGGCCGCCGGCATCATCAAAATGTTGACCACCGGAATCAGCAGCACCAGATAAACGATCCCGCCAAAACTCATGCTCTGCCAGCGCTTCTTCCGCAGCCAGGCGAGCATCTCGTTCCAGCCCAGTTTATGGTTGTCCGCCGGATAGTCGATGTACTGGATCGCCATCATCCACACCCCGAATAGCAGCCACAGCGGTGCGGCGATGATGTTGACCACCGGGATGAACGACAGGATGAACAGCCCGATGGCCCGTGGCAGGAAGTAGCCGAGCTTGCGCATTTCCCGGGTCAGGGTACGGGGGATCATTGCGATCAGTTCGCCCCAGCTGAAGGTCGGGAAATCATCGGTGCCGCGCACCACCACTTCGACTTTCTCCGCGAGGAAGCCATTGAACGGCGCGGCAATGACGTTGGCGAGCATTGTGAAGGTGAAGAACACCATCAACACCACCAGCACCACGAATATCGGCCAGAGGATATAGCTGAGGAAGCTCAGCCAATCGGGCAGGGACGGCATCAGCGTATCGACCCACTGGCTGAACTGATGGCCGGCCAGATAGATCAATCCGACGAACAGCACCAGGTTGATCGCCAGCGGCAACAACACGAACAGACGCAGACTTGGGCTCAGGACCAATTTGAGGCCCTCGCGCAAATATTGTGGGCCGGACAGAACAGGGGCGGGCATAACGTGCTCCGAGCAAAGGGTAAACGCGCCGACCTTACCGGCTTTGCCTGACGGGCGAAAGCGCGGTAGCGGCATCGACATTAACTGTAACAAAGGCGTCTATACATCCACTGCAACGGAATAGAGACCGCCTATGAGCTGGATTGTTAAACCGTATTTCCTTAATCTTCGCCCCCTCGATACGCTGCACCCATTCTTTTACAGGACTGTCGAGCCCAAGCCTTCCCCAAGTGCTTTCAACGGTCCTTTTTTATTCCCGCCGGCAATCCGGCGTTCCGCGCCCAGTGTTTCGGGCCGGTCAACAGGAGCAGGTCATGTCTGAAGTTCGTCATTCGCGAGTGATTATTCTCGGTTCCGGCCCTGCCGGTTACAGCGCCGCGGTCTATGCCGCCCGTGCCAACCTCAAGCCACTGTTGATCACCGGCATGCAGGCCGGCGGTCAACTGACCACCACCACCGAAGTCGACAACTGGCCGGGCGACGTCCACGGTCTGACCGGCCCGGCGCTGATGGAACGCATGAAAGAGCACGCCGAGCGCTTTGAAACCGAGATCGTGTTTGATCACATCAATGCCGTGGACTTCGCTGCCAAGCCGTACACCCTGATTGGCGACAGCGCGACTTACACCTGCGATGCACTGATCATCGCTACCGGTGCCAGCGCTCGTTACCTGGGCCTGCCGTCGGAAGAAACGTTCATGGGCAAAGGCGTTTCGGCCTGCGCGACCTGTGACGGTTTCTTCTATCGCAACAAGCCAGTGGCTGTGGTCGGTGGCGGTAACACCGCAGTCGAAGAAGCGCTGTACCTGGCCAACATCGCAAGCACTGTGACCCTGATCCACCGTCGCGAAACGTTCCGCGCCGAGAAGATCCTGATCGACAAGCTCAATGCCCGGGTTGCCGAAGGAAAGATCATCCTGAAGCTGAACTCGACTCTGGACGAAGTGCTGGGCGACAACATGGGCGTGACCGGTGCTCGCCTGAAGAACAACGATGGCAGCTTCGACGAAATCAAAGTCGACGGCGTGTTCATCGCCATCGGCCACACCCCGAACACGTCGTTGTTCGAAGGTCAGCTGACGTTGAAAGACGGCTACCTGGTTGTACAGGGCGGCCGTGATGGCAACGCCACTGCCACCAGCGTCGAAGGTATCTTTGCTGCCGGTGACGTGGCCGACCACGTTTATCGTCAAGCCATCACCTCGGCCGGCGCTGGTTGCATGGCGGCACTGGACACCGAGCGTTACCTCGACGGCCTGCAGAACGCGTCGTTCTGATTCCGTAGAAAGCAAAAAACCGGCTTCGGCCGGTTTTTTTTTAATGCTCAAGCCAATTTCTGCAGGCACGCCTCAAGAATATCCAGACCTTCCTCCAGCACTGCCGCCTCTGTCGTCAAAGGCGCCAGCAGCCGAATAATGTGGCGCGACTTGCCGCTGGGCATCAGCAGCAAGCCAGACTCTCGCGCCAGGGCCAGCAGTTGTGTCAATTGCGCCGAAGCCGGTGTGCCGTCGGCATTGATCAACTCGATGCCGCGCATCGCACCCACGCCGGTCAAGCGGCCCAGATACGGTGACAGTCCGCGTGCTCGCCAGGCTTCGTAACGGCTGACAATCGCTTCTTCCTGCTGTGTGCCCCAGGCGTGTAGATGGGCATCACTCATTTCGTCCAGGGTCGCCAACGCGGCGGCGCAGGCGATGGGATTGCCCGAGTAGGTGCCGCCCAATCCGCCCTTGGGCAAGTTGTCGACTAGCGACTTGCGCCCGACAACCGCACCCAGCGGCACGCCGCCGGCAATGCTTTTGCCCAGCAGGATCAGGTCCGGCTCAATGCCCAATCTCGAGAACGCAAACCGCTGGCCGGTGCGGCCGAAGCCGGACTGGATTTCATCGGCGATCAGCAGAATGCCTTTGTCATCACAGAAACGCCGCAGCGTCTGGGCGAATTCCACATCCATCGCCAGAAAACCACCTTCGCCCTGCACCGGCTCGACGATAAAACAGGCCACGTCATTCACGTCGATCTCGACGCTGAACAGCCGATCCATTGCCTTCAGGGCCTCGGCGCAGGTCACGTCATTGTCTTTGCTGGGGAAGGGCAGGTGATACACCGGCCCCGGCAGCACGCCGACTTTCTGCTTGTAAGGGGCGACTTTGCCGTTGAGGTTGAGGGTGGCCAGCGTGCGGCCGTGGAAGGCGCCGTCAAAGGCAATGATCGCGGTGCGGCCGGTGGCGCCACGGACGATCTTCAGGGCGTTTTCCGCCGCTTCCGCACCGCTGTTGGTGAGCATGCCACTGACCGGGTAATCCACCGGAATAAACGCAGCCAGGCGATCCATGAGTTCGAGGTAAGGCACATGGGGAGCTGCGTTGAACGCGTAGTGGGTCAGGCGGGTGGCTTGTTCGCGGATGGCCTCGACGATGCGCGGATGGCAATGGCCAAGGTTCAGTACGCCGATTCCCCCGACAAAGTCGATGTAGCGTTTGCCATCGGTGTCCCAGACCTCGGCATTTTTACCGTGGCTGAGGCTGACGGGGTGAACGATGGAGATCGACTGGCTGATGGATTCGCTGCGCATGGATGGCTGACTCTGAAGAAGGGATGCTTCTTTTTATCTAAGCCGCGAGCAGAGGTGCCCGGCAAACGAAATAAAGTTGCCGGGTCAATCTTAAAAGTCGGGATGTGCCCTGATGCCGATCGATGGCGACGCATAATCTGTGGCGAGGGAGCAAGCTCCCTCGCCACAGGTTTAGCGGCGTGTCAGCGGCTGCTGAGCGAATTTCACGCCGGCCAAGCCATGGGCAATCAACGCCCGGATGTTACCGTGGTCGCTGCCTTCCGGCGTCGCAACCACCGAACGGTAATGCTCACCGAACGCCAACAGCGCTTCTTCATCGCTCAGACCTTCCAGCAACGCCAGGCCCAGGGTCTTGCACGAGCCTTCGTTCTGCCCGGCGGCGTTTTCCACACCGCCGTTGTTGAAAGCCTGGGGCTGGTAGTCATAGCCGGCGGCAATGAACGCCAGGGTGTCGGCGAAAACGTGTTCGCCACTCTTGAGGCTGGCGCGCAGGGTGTTCAGATCACTCATTGGGTTTTCCTTTGGCGAACGCCGCTTGTTGGTCGGCGCTGGCTTCTTTCTGGTATTGGGCTTTCCACTCGGCGTACGGCATGCCGTAGACCACTTCGCGGGCTTCATCGAGGCTTACGTCGATCTGGCGTTCGTCGGCAGCGGCCTTGTACCACTTGGACAGGCAGTTGCGGCAGAAACCCGAGAGGTTCATCAGGTCGATGTTCTGCACGTCCTTGCGGCTGTCCAGGTGGGCAACCAGCCGGCGAAAGGCAGCGGCTTCAAGTTCCAGGCGTTGTTGATCGTTCATGATGGGCTCTGTGCAATCAAATCGTGGCGCGGATGATAAAAGCCTGGCGAGCGATGCGCCAGACGCGGTCAGCGGCTCGCGGCCAGGGTAATCGACACCGACTCGGCGAAGCGCAACGCGTGGGGCTTGTCGACTTCGACTTCGGCGTACAGCACCGACTCGTTGGCCATGATCAGGTCCAGCAACTCCTGGGTCAGGCGCTCGAGCAGGGCAAAGCGATTGCCTTCCACGTGGGCAATGATCGCCTTGGTGATGGTGCGGTAGTTCAAAGCGTGATCGATGTCATTGTCACGCACGGCGTCCTGGGCGGCATACAGGATGGTCAGGTTAATCAGCACATCCTGCTTGTTGAGGATTTCGTCCTCGTTGATCCCGATGAAAGTTCGCAAACACAGGTCCTTGACCCGGATGCGTGCCATTCCTGGTTGAAGTTGTGGCATTGCTACTTGCTCCGTCCAATCAATTGCAGGAACTCCTGGCGGGTGTTGCTCGACTCGCGGAAGGCGCCGAGCATCACCGAGGTGTTCATGGTCGAATTCTGTTTCTCGACGCCGCGCATCATCATGCACATGTGCTGGGCTTCGATGACCACCGCGACACCGGCCGCATCGGTCACTTGCTGCACGGCTTCGGCGATTTGCCGGGTGAGGTTCTCCTGGATTTGCAGGCGGCGGGCGAACATATCCACAAGCCGTGCAATCTTCGACAGGCCCAGCACCTTGCCCGTTGGAATATAAGCCACATGCGCCTTGCCGATGAAGGGCAGCATGTGATGTTCACACAGCGAGTACAACTCGATGTTGTCGACAATGATCATTTCATCGTTGTCGGAGGCGAACAGCGCGCCGTTGACGATCTCTTCGAGACTCTGTTCGTAACCATGACACAGGTATTGCATCGCCTTGGCGGCGCGCACCGGGGTGTCTTGCAGTCCTTCGCGGTCGGGATTTTCACCGAGGCCGATGAGGATCTCGCGATAGCTCTGGGACAGGGCGTTGTGGGGCAGGGATAACGTCATGGGGACATCCTCGCGGGGGCGGCTTATTTGACGTGCCGTCCGCCATTGACGGTCAGGGTCGTGCCGGTGACATAAGGGTTGTCGAGCAAATAGCGCAGGCTCTGGTAGATCACTTCGCTGCCGGGCTCGATGCCCAGTGCGGATTTGGCCAGGACCCTGGCGCGGTACGCCGCGTCGTCGTCGGGATTGAACAGTAGCAGGGCTGGCGCGATACCGTTGACCTTGATGTCTGGCGCGTACTTGGCGGCGAAGGACAGGGTCAGGCTGTCGAGCCCGGCTTTGCTGGCGCAGTAGCCGATATGCTTGCTGCTGCCCTTGCGGGTCACGTCATCGCTGATGTGCACGATGTCGGCGGGGCTTGAGCGTTTGAGTAAATCGGCACAGTGCAGGTTAATCAGATAGGGCGCCAGCATATGCACGTTGAACATGCGGGTGAAGGCTTCGACTTCGGCGCCTGGGGTTTCGGCCAGCCATTCGGAGGCGTTGTGGACTATCGCCCGCAGGCTGTCGGTGTGGTTTGTCAGTTCGCCGATGAACGCGAGAATTCCGGCCTCGCTGGAAAAGTCCGCGAACACCGCGGTCGCTCCCAGATCGCGCAGGGTCTTTACGCCGGGGCGTTCGCTGCGGTAACTGAAAATGACCGGATGGCCGTCTTCGAGCAAACGCTGCGCACAGTGCAGGCCGACACGCTGGCCGGCACCGGTGATGAGGATGGGGGCTGCGGAAGAGGTCATGAACGGCTCGCGTCGCGGTTGTCGCAAAACTATACCAGCGACGGGAGTTGTTCACCTACGCCCCTGCAGGGGTTACTGATTTTGGGTGGTCGGCGTTGCAGGCAACGGTTGTTGCGGTGCGGCGTGCAGCCAGCCGGCCAGCAGATGGGTCGACAGTGGAATGAAGAAATAAACCATCAACGGCGTCAGGCACAGGGTGCTGACGAACACGCGGGCCAGCAATCCCGTTTCGGCCAATAACGGCCCCAGCACAAAGTTGAACAGCAGGGACACCGGAAAGAACGCCAGCCAGATCGCCACGGCCTGCTTCCAGCGTGGCGGGCGTTGCCCGGTAGCACCAAACCAGCCATCGATGCCACTGACCCGATGCTCCGAAGGATGGGCAAACAGATTGCTGCCGCGTCCCAGCCAGGCGGTACGCGACGCGGAATGCTCCCAGGCGTGCAGTGTCTGCTCGTCGGCGAAGCGGAAAATAATCTGGAATTCGTCATCGTCGGGTGGCGGAGCGAGCACGCCAGAGCCGAGGTAACCGGGGAAGTCGGTGGCCAATTGTTCGCCTTCGCGCAACCAGGCCATCAGGTCCTGATAACGCCCATCGGCGACGCGACGCGCAACCATCAGCGTGACGGGGGAAGTAGACATTGTGTATCTCCATATGACAAACGCGTCGCTCCGGATAAGAGCTTCGCCAGACACAGCGCCGGGGTGGTGGGCTGCGTCTCGGGACAAGCAAGGATTATTCCTGATTGCGTCATGGACGTCAGTACCAATTTCTTTCAACTACGTGTTGAAAGCTACCGGGGCAGGAGCGTTAGAATGTACCCAAATACATACATGGACGTAGATTTGAAGATGCCTGTGCTGACCGATCGTGCGCCCGGCTTGTCTACGGGCACCTCCCTGATTCGAGAAGAGCTGTTCCCGATTCGTGAGGTCGCGCGCATGACGGGGGTCAACCCGGTCACGCTAAGAGCCTGGGAGCGACGCTACGGGCTGATACAGCCCACCCGCACCGAAAGCGGGCACCGTTTGTATTCGATGATCGATATCGAGCGTGTCCGCAGCATCCTCGGCTGGATCGAGCGCGGTGTCGCGGTCAGCAAGGTTGGCAAGATACTGGCCAAGACCGAACCGCTCCAGGTGCTGGAGCGGATCATTCCCGACGAATTCGTTCAAGCCGACTACGGCCAATGGCAGCAGCAGGTCAACGCGGCGGTGAGTGTTTTTGACGAAGTTCAACTGGAGCACGTCTACGGTCAGATTTTTTCCAGTTATCCGCTGACGGTTGTATTCCAGGACATCCTGATTCCGATCTGGAAGCTATTGCTACACCGCCATGATGCGTTCGGTCAGACCAGCGAGTGGCTTTTTCTGGATGGCTTTCTGCGTTCTCGAGTATTGCAACGCCTGCTGCTGGTGCGTGTCATGCAGCCGCGACGAGTGATTGTCTGCGCCTTGGCCGACCAATGTCGTGAACTCGAAGTATTGGTCACGGCGCTGTATCTGAGCAGCATTGATTCGGCTATTCAGTTGTTGGCGATCGGGCAGCCCTTCGACGAGTTGATCCTGGTCTGTGAGAAGATCAAGCCCAGGGCATTGGTGCTGATTTCCAATCACGCGCCGGCTGCCGAACTGCCTCGACGTTTGAACCGTCTGGCCATGGGGCTGGAATGTCAGCTGTTTCTGGCCGGGGATGCGTCCGACCTGGCGCAGGAGAGTCTGGCCGGGTCGTCGGTGGGTTGCCTTGGAAACGAGGGGGGGGTGATGCGCCAGCGTCTGAAACAGTTCCTGGCGGGAAACCTGGATACCTGAGATTCAAATATGCAAAGCAGGATGGGTCAGGCGATGTTGCTGAAGGATGTACTGACGCAGACGTTCGGTTTCGTCCTTGTCACTCTGGCTCAACTCGTAGGCGTAGAAACCTTGCTCGGTCTCACGCTCCAGGGTGCCGCGCAACGCAATCCGCTCATAGCCTGACGGGCTGAACCACAACGCGAAGTGCTTTGGCGCTTTGGTCTTGTTGCGAACTTCCAGCAAAACCCCTTTGAACGATATTTCGTGCACCCACATCGTGCCGGGTTGCCCCTTGGCATTTTCCAGCGCCACTGGCTCTTCGAGCGCCAGGCGCCATGGCCGAATCATTGGCCCGTCTTCATAAATGCTGGGGACACCGAGGCGTAGATGCATTGCGTGAAACTCATCTTCCACCAGGTGCAGCGGGAAGGTCATTTGCTGATTTTCGAAAGTGGCCTGGATCGTGACTTGCTCATGAGCGGCCAGACGCGTGAGCAAATCACGGATCTGCGAGCCGCCGTTGACGAGCAAACTCGACGTCGCATCCCGCACATTGAGTTGCGGGTTGTGTTGCATGGTCTGGATAAAGTCCAGCTCATCCTGGGTCAGGAGTGCGTCGCGCTGCATGATTTGCTCGAAAGAAATAATTACAAAGTCATCGGTGATTGTAGTAAATGACCACTAATTCGCAGATTGGTTTGATCCGTTCGTCGACTTGAGATCAGCAAGTTCTGCCTGTACCTCGGCCAATTGCGCTTCCAGCTGTGCGACTCGCTGCTGTGCCTTGACCTGAACCGTGACGTCTTTCTGCACCCCGACAAAATAGGTTTGTCCGTCGTGCGGGTTTTTTACCGTGGAAAGCGACAGTTCGTTCCAGAACGGGGTGCCGTCCTTGCGGTAATTCCTGAGAATTTCCCGGCAGGAACCGCCATTGCCCAACGCCTGGCGAATCAATGCCAGGGCGGGCTGATCCCGGTCTCCTGCCTGCAGAAAACGGCAATCCTGGTAGAGGATTTCTTCGCTGGTATAGCCCGTCAGGCGTTCGAACGCCGGGTTTACGTAAATCAGGATGTTGTCCTGCTCGCCTTCCTTTTCGGCAATCACGATGCCGTCGTTGGACGCCTCGATCACCATTTGCAGCAGTGAGGCATTGATCATCGCAGAGTCCTTTGCGTATTGATGGGTACGCTGCATTCTAAAAGATCAATGAGGGCTGTGCTGTTAATATCTTGGCCTTTTACTCAGCTTCAGGATCAGATTGATGAAAGTCGCCATCCTTTCCGGCTCGGTGTACGGCACGGCTGAAGAAGTCGCCCGCCACGCTGCAAGCCTATTGAACGCCGCCGGTTTTGAAACCTGGCACAACCCGCGCGCGACACTTGCCGATGTTCAGGCTTTTGGCCCGGAAGCATTTCTGGCGGTGACCTCGACCACCGGCATGGGCGAGTTGCCGGACAACCTGCAACCGCTGTATTCGATGATCCGCGATCAATTGCCCGCTGCCTGGCGTGGCTTGCCAGGTGCCGTTATCGGGCTGGGCGACTCGAGTTATGGCGATACGTTCTGCGGCGGCGGTGAGCAAATGCGTGAGCTGTTCGGCGAACTGGGCGTGCGTGAAGTCCTGCCGATGCTGCGTCTGGACGCCAGCGAAACCGTGACACCGGAAACCGACGCCGAGCCTTGGCTGGCGGACCTCGTCAGCGCACTGCGGGGCTGACTGACGGGCATTAATGGGCGGGTGCCTTGACATGGATCCAGGCTCACCCGCGCACTGACCCACTCGGCCATCAAGCTGGCTGCCAATGCAACTACCCGAAGTCTGGAGGCTGACTAGACTGCTGTAACGACAGTAAAACAATAAGAACAGAAAAACAAAAAAAGAGAACCCTTGCCGTGAACGTAGCCCCCGTCCAGTCGCCACACAGTGTCAAAGGAAAAGTCAGTGCTGCCGAGTGGCAGACCCGCGTCGACCTGGCTGCCTGTTATCGTCTGGTCGCCTTGCACGGCTGGGACGATCTGATCTTCACGCACATTTCGGCCAAGGTACCGGGCACTGAAGATTTCCTGATCAACCCGTTCGGGCTGATGTTCCATGAAATGACCGCGTCGAGCCTGGTCAAGGTCGATCAGGCCGGTAACAAGTTGATGGACAGCCCCTACGAAATCAACCCGGCGGGCTACACCATCCACAGCGCGGTGCATGAAGTCCGGCATGACGTCGTGTGTGTACTGCATACCCACACGGCGGCGGGGGTGGCGGTATCGGCGCAGAAACAGGGCATTTTGCCGATCAGTCAGCAGTCATTGTTCGTCCTGTCCAGCCTGGCTTATCACGCCTACGAAGGCGTGGCGCTGAACCATGAAGAGAAGGCGCGGCTGCAAGCCGACCTGGGTGAAAACAATTTTCTGATGCTGCACAACCACGGTCTGCTGACCTGTGGTGGCACCATCGCCGACACGTTCCTGATGATGTTTACCTTCCAGCGCGCCTGCGAGATTCAGGTGCTGGCGCAGAACGGTGGCGCAGAGCTGATCGCCATCGAACCGCAGATTCTGGCGGGCGCCAAGGCGATGATCGCCGGCGTTACCAAAAGTGCTCAAGGGATGGGTGGTGCGCTGGCCTGGCCGGCGCTGCTGCGCAAACTCGATAAACAAGACCCGGGTTATAAATTCTAAATGGCACTCGCCGAAATTCCGCTGTGTGTCTGGCGTAAACGCGGCCAGACGTTCGTCTTCCGCGGTCAGACCATCCGCTATTGGGCCGCGGGGCAGGGCGAGCTGCTGTTGCTGATCCATGGCTTCCCGACCGCCAGTTGGGACTGGCATTACCTGTGGCAGCCGCTGGCGCAGCGCTATCGTGTGATTGCCTGCGACATGCTCGGCTTCGGCGATTCGGCCAAACCGGTGAACCACCATTACAGCCTGCTGGAACAGGCCGATCTGCAACAGGCGTTACTGGCGCACTTGAACGTCGAGCAACCCGTTCACGTGTTGGCACACGATTATGGCGACAGCGTTGCCCAGGAGCTCTTGGCCCGGCACTACGAAGCACGCGCTCATATCGCCAGTTGCGTGTTCCTCAATGGTGGATTGTTTCCCGAAACCCATCGCCCGGTGTTGATGCAAAAACTCCTGCTAAGCCCCTTGGGCTGGATGATCGGGCTAGCCTTTTCCCGTGATGCTTTGGTGAAGAGTTTCAAGCAGATTTTCGGTCCGCAGACCCGGCCCACCGAAAGTGAGCTGGATGATTTCTGGAGCCTGGTCGACAGCAATCACGGGCAGCGGATCATGCATAAATTGATCGGTTATATCCCGCAGCGGCGGGCCCAGCGTGAGCGTTGGGTCAGCGCCATGCAGCGCGGCGAGGTGCCGCTGCGATTTATCAATGGCGAGGTCGATCCGGTTTCCGGCGCGCACATGGTGGCGCGCTATCGGCAACTGATTCCCGCCCCAGACACCGTCCTGCTGTCCGAGATCGGTCATTACCCACAGATCGAAGCGCCAGCGCCGGTGCTCAAGCACTATCTGGAGTTTCGCGACCGACTGGATTCACCGCCGCTCAAGTTGGCGTGCTCCTGACTATCCCGCTGCCTTATCGCGCACCATTCAGCCGCCCCCGTGTTCATTGTGACCGGCAGCCCCGTGCCTGACACTCGCACTAATAGTCCCTGGCCTGCTGGAGTTCCCCATGAATGAGTCTGTGCGCTTCGAAGATAAAGTCGTGATCGTCACCGGTGCGGGCGGCGGCTTGGGGCGAGCGCATGCATTGCTGTTCGCAAAGCAGGGCGCCAAAGTGCTGGTCAATGATCTCGGCGGCTCGGCTCAAGGTGAAGGCGCCAATGCGTCGGCGGCTGATCGAGTGGTGGCGGAAATTCGCGAAGCGGGTGGCACCGCCGAGGCTAACCATGACTCCGTCACCGACGGTGACAAAATCGTCCAGCACGCCCTCGATACGTTCGGTCGTATCGATGTCGTGGTGAACAACGCCGGCATCCTGCGGGACAAGACCTTTCACAAAATGGACGACAGCGACTGGGACCTGGTTTACCGCGTTCATGTCGAAGGCGCCTACAAGGTCACCCGCGCCGCCTGGCCACACATGCGCGAGCAAAATTATGGCCGCGTGATCTTCACCGCGTCGACTTCGGGCATCTATGGCAACTTCGGCCAGTCCAACTATGGCATGGCCAAACTCGGCCTCTACGGCCTGACCCGCACACTGGCTATCGAGGGCCGCAAGAACAACATCCTGGTCAACGCCATCGCCCCCACCGGCGGCACCCGCATGACCGAAGGCCTGATTCCGCCGCAAATGTTCGAACAACTCAAACCGGAACTGGTCAGCCCGCTGGTGGTGTACCTGGCCAGCGAGCAATGCCAGGAAACGTCGGGTCTGTTTGAGGTCGGTGGTGGCTGGATGGGCAAGGTGCGCTGGGAGCGCAGCCTGGGCGCCGGGTTCGATCCTCGGGTTGGTTTTTCACCAGAGGATGTGGCGGCGCATTGGCAGCAGATTTGTGATTTCGAAGGCGCAGCGCATCCGAAGGACAACATTGAGGCGCTGAAGGAAATGATGGAGAACTTGCAGAAGCATTCCCTCTGATTGCGCGACATCTGGCGGGGCTTGCCTGAGTCCCGTCATCTCTTCCCGATGACTCCCTGCCTGAAAAAACATCGCCCATAAAAAAGGCCGCTGCAAACGCAGCGGCCAAAGTAAGACGATTGATTAAGGAGCAATAAATCAACGTCAGTGAACACGGGGCGATGAGTCGAAAAAATGCGCTTCAAATCATCTGGATTCTGTCGCCAATGGGGTGGTCTATCATCCCCATCGCGGCGTGCTTTCAGGCCGTCTGCCGTGACAGCCAGGCAAGAATAAGGTATTGATCGCAAAGGAAAAATAGCGATTTCAGACATGCACTGTTACAGTCTTGGCAACAGTCTTCGGCTGACCTTTTGTAACAGCTGCTGAAGGCTGCTACACACCCAACTTCAACATGTCCCATGCACTGCACTGATAACCCTTCATCCAGCCCATCCATACCCCGCGCAAAACCTCGTCCCATGCGGGCATTCATCCTTTGGAGGTACATCGCGAATACCTCCTTGGTGCGCTTATCGCTCCCGGCGAGCGGCAGTAGGGTGGGGCCTTCTGTCACTCACCGGGGAAGACGCATGACAAAAACAACAATGCGCGCCATCTTCAATCCGCAAGCGCTGGCCGCTGCGGTGGCCTTGGGCTGCTGTGCCCAGGCGCAGGCTGTTTCATTCAACATCGGCGAAATCGAGGGGCAGTTCGATTCTTCGTTGTCCGTCGGCGCAAGCTGGGGCATGCGCGACGCCGACAAGTCGCTGGTGGGCACCGTCAATGGCGGGACAGGCCAGTCTTCGACCGGTGATGACGGACGCCTGAACTTCAAGAAAGGCGAAACCTTCTCCAAGATCTTCAAAGGCATCCACGACCTCGAATTGAAGTACGGCGACACGGGTGTGTTCGTCCGTGGCAAGTACTGGTACGACTTCGAGTTGAAGGACGAAGACCGCGAGTTCAAGCAGATCAGCGACAGCGGTCGCAAGGAAGGCGCGAAGTCTTCGGGCGCGCAGATTCTCGATGCATTCGTCTATCACAACTACTCCATTGCCGATCTGCCGGGTACCGTGCGTGCCGGCAAACAGGTGGTCAGCTGGGGTGAAAGCACCTTCATCGGCAACTCGATCAACAGCATCAACCCGATCGACGTTTCGGCGTTCCGGCGTCCCGGTGCGGAGATCAAGGAAGGTCTGATTCCGGTCAACATGCTGTTCGCTTCCCAGGGCTTGACCGATCAACTCACGGTGGAAGGTTTCTACCAACTGGAGTGGGATCAGACGGTTCTCGACAACTGTGGCACCTTCTTCGGTAACGACGTGGTGGCGGACGGTTGCAACAACAACTACACCGTCGGCAGCCCGGCGATTGCTCCGCTGGCACCGCTGGCGGCAGCCTTTGGCCAACCTATCCAGGTTACCCGTGAGGGCGTGATCGTGCCCCGTGGTGGTGACCGCGATGCACGGGATTCGGGGCAGTGGGGCGCGGCTTTGCGCTGGCTCGGTGACGACACCGAATACGGCCTCTACTTCATGAACTACCACAGTCGCACACCGACCGTCGGCACCACCACCGCCGGGCTGTCCACATTGGCCAGCCTGCCGGGCATGGTCAGCACTGCCAACCGTCTGGCCCCGGGCAGCGGTTCGGGCCTGGCCCAAAGCGTGATGCTCGGGCGCGGCCAGTACTACCTCGAATACCCGGAGGACATTCGCCTGTACGGTGCGAGTTTCTCCACCACCTTGCCCACCGGCACTGCCTGGACCGGCGAAATCAGCTACCGGCCTAACGCTCCGGTGCAGGTCAACACTAACGACCTGACCCTGGCGTTGCTCAACCCGATCGCCGGCGGCGCGGCATCGCCTGTTGCGACCCGGCCTGGCGCTGATAATACCGGTTACCGCCGCAAGGAAGTGACCCAAGTGCAAAGCACCCTGACGCACTTCTTCGATCAAGTGCTGGGCGCCCAACGGCTGACCCTGGTCGGTGAAGCGGCGATGGTCCATGTCGGTGGTCTGGAGCCGCGGAGCAAGCTGCGTTACGGCCGTGATTCGGTCTACGGCCAGTACGGTTTCGGTGGCGATACCGACGGCTTCGTCACCGCGACCTCCTGGGGCTATCGCGCCCGGGCGATCCTCGATTACGCCAACGTGATCGGCGGGATCAACCTCAAGCCCAACCTGTCCTGGTCTCATGACGTCGCCGGCTACGGTCCCAACGGGCTGTTCAACGAAGGCGCCAAGGCGGTCAGCGTCGGTGTCGATGCCGACTACCGCAACACCTATACCGCAAGCTTGAGTTACACCGACTTTTTCGGCGGGAATTACAACACCCTGACCGACCGCGACTTCCTGGCGCTGAGCTTCGGCGTGAACTTCTGATCTGGCTGAGAAGGATGATGTTAATGCGCAAGATGATTCTGCAATGCGGCGCCCTGGCACTGAGTCTGTTGGCCGCCAACGTGATGGCTGCGGTCTCGCCGGAAGAGGCCAATAAGCTCGGCACCACCCTCACGCCGCTGGGCGCCGAGAAGGCCGGCAACGCCGATGGTTCGATTCCAGCCTGGACCGGTGGCATCCCGAAAAACGCTGGCGCTGTCGACAGCAAAGGCTTTCTGGCTGACCCGTTCGCCAGTGAAAAACCGCTGTTCACCATCACCGCTGCAACCGTCGACAAGTACAAGGACAAGCTTTCGGACGGTCAGGTGGCGATGTTCAAACGCTACCCGGAAACCTACAAGATTCCGGTCTACCCGACCCACCGCACCGTGGCCGTGCCGCCGGAAATCTACGAGTCGGCCAAGCGCAGCGCGCTGAACGTGACCAGCATCAACGATGGTAACGGCCTGGCCAACTTTACCGGCAACCGCTACTACGCGTTCCCGATTCCGAAGAACGGCGTCGAGGTGCTGTGGAACCACATCACCCGTTACCACGGCGGCAACCTGCGACGCATCATCACCCAGGTGACGCCGCAGACCAACGGCAGCTACACACCGATCCGCTTCGAGGAAGAGATCGCCGTACCGCAATTGATGAAGGACCTGGACCCGGAAAAAGCCGCTAACGTGCTGACGTTCTTCAAGCAGTCGGTGACCGCGCCGGCGCGGCTCGCGGGTAACGTGCTGCTGGTGCACGAAACCCTCGACCAAGTGAAAGAGCCGCGCCTGGCGTGGATCTACAACGCTGGTCAACGTCGTGTGCGTCGTGCACCGCAAGTGGCCTACGACGGACCGGGTACCGCCGCTGACGGCCTGCGCACCTCGGACAACTTCGACATGTTCTCCGGCGCGCCGGATCGCTACGACTGGAAACTGATCGGCAAGAAGGAAATGTACATCCCCTACAACAGCTACAAACTCGACTCGCCGAGC
Organism: Pseudomonas sp. GW822-FHT02G04; assembly: GCF_058802085.1. Classification (NCBI taxonomy): domain Bacteria; kingdom Pseudomonadati; phylum Pseudomonadota; class Gammaproteobacteria; order Pseudomonadales; family Pseudomonadaceae; genus Pseudomonas; species Pseudomonas sp. GW822-FHT02G04. The sequence continues at coordinate 19,378 of NZ_JBXANU010000040.1, read as the reverse complement.
CTCAAGTACGATGACGTGGTGAAAGCCGGGCACATCAACCAGGACCTGACCCGCTACGAGTTGCATCGGGTCTGGGAAGTGGTCGGTACGGTCAAGCCGAGTGAGCGGCACATCTACGCCAAACGCCACATGTACCTCGACGAAGACAGCTGGCAAGTGGCGCTGGTGGACCACTACGACGGTCGTGGCCAACTGTGGCGAGTGGCCGAAGGTCACGCCCAGTACTACTACGATCACCAGACTCCGGCCTACACCCTCGAGGCGCTCTACGACATCATTGCTGGCCGATACATTGCCCTGGGAATGAAGAACGAAGAGAAGCACAGTTTCGTATTTGGCTTCGACGCCAAGGCTGCCGACTACACACCGTCGGCCCTGCGCGCCGAGGGCGTCCGGTAAGGGTTTTGATACATTGGCATCACGAAAGGCGACCGGTGGGTCGCCTTTTTTATGGGCGCCAATCAGCGCGCTGAATACCTCTCAACAAGCGGGTTGGAGAGGGTTAGGGTTGTCGGACAATTATAAAAAGGCACGCTGCAATGACCGCCATGATCCCGTGTCTGGACCGTTCTGGGTTCCTGCCCCGGCTGTCCTCTCATCACCTGTCGCGGGCTCGCTTGACCGAGCCTCTATTGGCGTCTACGGCCCGGGTGAAATTACTCTGCGCCCCCGCCGGCAGCGGCAAGAGTGCGCTGCTCGCCGAGTGCCTGTTGCGGGCGCCATCCCAGTGCCGGGTGCATTGGCTGCCCTTGTCTGGCGGGGTGTCGAGCGCGGCCGATTTTCGTCATCGTCTGGCTGAGGCGCTGGGGTTGGCCTCGTCGGGCGAAACCGAATTGCTGAGCAATCTGGCGCGATTGCAGACGCCGACCTGGCTGTTCCTCGATGACTACTGCCGTCTGCCGAACCCGGAGCTGGACTCGTTGCTGGATCGCATGTTGGCAATCGGCAGCCCGATGCTGACCTGGTGGCTCGGCACTCGCCGCCGGCCGCTATGCAACTGGCCAAGGTTGCTGCTTGATGATGAGTTGTACGAGTGCGAGAGCGCTTCGTTGGCGTTTACTTCAGGTGAAGTGGAGCAGCTGTTGCATCCCTGGGTGCCGGATCAGGCCAACAAGGTGGCCAGTCGGGTCATCCAGCGCACCGGCGGCTGGTGTGCCGGTGTGCGGATCGCACTGTTGCAGAAGTGCGACTGGTCGCGTCAGGACAACCCCCAGGGACGGGCGGACACCTTGCTCGATTATCTGGAGCACGAGTTGTTCAGCTCGCTGACGCCTGAGTTGAGCGAGGCCTGGCGCGTGCTGGCCCACTTGCCACGCTTCAATGCCCGACTGTGCGATCACCTGTTTGGGGCTGGTGAGGGCGCGCAGTACCTGAGGACCTTGCAAGCACTTGGTTGTTTTATCGAACCCTGGCGCGATTCCACTGAATGGCTGCAGGTGTTCACTCCATTCACCCAATTGCTGCGCGATGAGCAATGGCCGGCCGGACGCTCCTGGCATCGGCGTGCCTGCCAGTGGTTCTGCGCCGAGCAGGACTGGAAATCAGCCTTCGAACAGGCATTGCTCGCCGAGGAATACGAAGTAGCGGTCAGCCTGTTGCAGCACTTCAGTTTCGAGCATCTGTTCGAGGAGCAGACAGTGGTGCTGTTGTTGCGTTTGCATGAGCAGCAAGGCGAGGAACTGACACTGGGCAGTCCACAGTTGGTGGGATTGATTACCGCCGCGCTGCTATTTGCCGGCCGTTTCGAACAGGCGACCACCAGCATCGCCCGTTTGGCGCATTTCACGCCTCAACCCTCGGCGGCGCTTCAGCGTCGATTGATTGCCCGCTGGCAGGCCCTGCAGGGTTGGTTACTGCATTTGCAGGGACAAATGGAGGCTTCACGCGAGCACTTTCTTGATGCGTTGAGCGCGCTCGATCCCGACTGTTGGACGGCGCGGTTGATGTGTTTGTCGGGGCTGACGCAACAGGCATTGCTAAGGGGCGAGCTCGACGTGGCACAAGCCCATAACCGCGAGGCCTTGTGCCTGGCGCGGGCGCAAGGTTCGCTGGTGTTCGAGGGCCTGATGGAACTCGATCATGCGCAATTGCTGGAGCAACGGGGCGCGGCGGTGCGGGCCGAAAGCCTGCTCTGTGACATCAATGAATTGCTCAGTCAGCGTTCGGACCGACCTGCACCCTTGCTGGGACGAATTGCGTTGCGTCGTGGACGGCTGGCCATGAGTCTGGGGGCGGACGAACACGCTGCCGAACTCTTTCAGGCGGGGCTGGACGATTGCTTGCACAACCATGACAAGCGCGTGCTGTACGGGTTTCTCGGTCTGGCACAACTGGCGGCCAATCATCGAAATTATGCTGCGGCGTTTGTTCATCTGCGCGACGCCGAACGGTTGATGCAGCAGCGGCAGATTCCCGAAACGGTTTATCGGGGGGTACTGCTGCAGATCAGCAGTCATATCTGGTTGCAGCAGGGGCGCCCCGAGTTGGCCTGCGAAGCCTTGAGTCGGGTGCTCCGTCATTATCATGGCTCCCCCGTACGGCAGGCACCGCCAGCGACGCTAGAACTGATATCGACTCTGGAATACCTGTTGGTACTGGCTGAGGTTCATCTGGGGCAGGCCCAAGCGCCGTTGACCCGGCTCGAGGCCCAGTTGCAATGGGCGCGACAGCGAGGCATGTCGCGACTACAAGCACAGCTGCATTTGGTCATGGCCGAAGTTGCCTGGTTGACCGGCGACCCTTCTGCTCAGCAGTCGTTACAGGACGGATTGGCCCTGGTCGAGCGCTGCAACCTCCAACAAGTCTTGTGCGATTTGCAACTACGCCAGCCTGAATTACTTGGCGCAATCCGCCTTGCCGCAACGGGAACCCCTTTGAATGAGGAGACCTTCCCACAGAGTCAATTGAGTCTGCGTGAAATAGAAGTATTGAAGTTAGTGGCGCAGGGTAATTCCAATCAACAGATTGCCGATCTTCTTTTTATTTCATTGCACACCGTTAAAACCCATGCACGAAGAATTAATGTGAAGTTGGGGGTGGAGCGAAGAACTCAGGCGGTTGCTCAGGCAAAATTGTTGGGGATGCTCGGTTAGTATTGGGCGTAAGCATTGCTCTCAGTGTCTGACGATCAATCGGCCAGGGCGGGTGGCTGATACCCCATCCGCCAACTCACCGCCTGGGTCGCTGCCAGCAATCGCTGCGCCGCCGGGCCGTTTTCGTCGGCATGGAACAACGAGGTCGGGCCGACGATGGTCATCACCGCCGCCACCTGGCCGACAGCGTTGAACACCGGAGCCGACAACGCATCGACCCCGGGCATCAATAAACCGTGAACGTGGTGCAAACCCCGTTCGCGGATCTGCTGGCACAACGTCACGTAGGCCTGCTCGTCCGCCAATGGGTGAGTCTCCACCGCGCTGACCTCCGCCTCGCGCAGTTCCACCGTCTCCCGGTGGGGCAGAAAGGCACCGAACACCAGCCCTGTCGAGGAGCTGAGCAACGGTAAAACCGAGCCCAATTGTGTGACCACCGTCACCGCTCGCACTGCCGGCTCGATGTGCACCACCGTCGCGCCCTGATTACCCCACACCGCCAGAAAACAGGTTTCGTTCAGATCGTCGCGCAGTTCGGCCAAGGGCAGGGCGGCGACTTTCAGCACGTCCATACTGTTCAGAGCAGCCAGGCCGACCCTAAGCGCTTCACGACCGAGGCCGTAATGGTTGGTGGCGGTGTTCTGCTCGGCAAAACCGCTGGCGATCAGCGCCTGGAGATAACGGTGAACCTTGCTCGCCGGCATTTGCACGTGTTCGGCCAGGCGCGACAACGAGGTCGAGGGCGACAACTCGGCGAGCGCCTTGAGGATGTCGGTGCCGACTTCGGCCGAGCGGACTTTCTGTTTACCGTTGCTTTCGCTGGTCATGGAGGCGGTGTGATCCCGGGACGAATGGGCGTCTTTATAGCTTGACGGTCAATACCAATCAAATTACGTTATGCGTAATTGAATTACGATAAAAATAACCCAGGCGTGCCAAGACCTCATCGCAGAGCGACAGGCCATTGCCTACTCCCGTTCAGGAGGCTCCATGAACCTCGATTCAACGGCGCCAGCGCTGGCTTATCAGTCAGGCTTTGGCAACGAATTCAGCAGCGAAGCGTTGCCCGGCGCACTGCCCGTCGGCCAGAACTCCCCGCAAAAAGCCCCTTACGGCCTGTACACCGAACTGTTCTCCGGCACCGCGTTCACCATGGCCCGCAGCGAAGCACGCCGGACCTGGATGTACCGCATTCAGCCGTCGGCCAATCACCCGGCATTCGTCAAACTGGATCGGCAGCTGGCCGGTGGTCCGTTGGGTGAAGTGACCCCCAATCGCCTGCGCTGGAACCCCTTGGACATCCCGACCGAGCCCACCGATTTCATCGACGGGCTGGTGAGCATGGCCGCCAATTCGGGCGCGGATAAACCGGCCGGGATCAGCATTTATAACTACCGCGCCAACCGTTCCATGGAGCGGGTGTTCTTCAACGCCGACGGCGAACTGCTGCTGGTACCGGAACTGGGCCGCCTGCGCATCGCCACTGAACTGGGCGTGCTGGAGCTGGAACCGCTGGAAATTGCCGTGCTGCCTCGCGGGCTGAAATTCCGCGTCGAACTGCTCGACCCGCAAGCCCGCGGCTACCTCGCCGAAAACCATGGCGCTCCACTGCGCCTGCCGGATCTGGGGCCGATCGGCAGCAACGGCCTGGCCAACCCCCGCGATTTCCTGACCCCGGTGGCGCATTACGAAAACCTCAAGCAACCGACCACCCTGGTGCAGAAATTCCTCGGCCAGTTGTGGGGCTGCGAGCTTGATCATTCGCCGCTGAACGTGGTCGCCTGGCACGGCAATAACGTGCCGTACAAATATGACCTGCGTCGCTTCAACACCATCGGCACGGTGAGTTTCGATCACCCGGATCCGTCGATCTTCACCGTCCTGACCTCGCCGACCAGCGTGCACGGTTTGGCCAACCTCGACTTCGTGATCTTCCCGCCACGCTGGATGGTGGCCGAGAAAACCTTCCGTCCCCCGTGGTTCCACCGCAACCTGATGAACGAATACATGGGCCTGATCAAGGGTGAGTACGACGCCAAGGCCGAAGGTTTCGTGCCGGGCGGCGCCTCGTTGCACAGCTGCATGAGCGCCCACGGCCCCGATGGCGAGACCTGCACCAAGGCAATCAACGCTGAACTGGCGCCGGCTAAAATCGACAACACCATGGCTTTCATGTTCGAGACCAGCCAGGTGCTGCGCCCGAGCCGATTCGCCCTGGATTGCCCGCAACTGCAAAACAATTACGACGCCTGCTGGGCCTCGTTGCCCGCCACTTTCGACCCGACCCGGAGATAACCCATGACTCAGACTTCCATCACTCGTAGCTGGGTTGCCTCCGCCAACGGCCACGCGGATTTCCCGTTGCAAAACCTGCCGCTGGGCGTGTTCAGCGTTAAGGGCGGCGCGCCGCGCAGTGGCGTGGCGATCGGCGACTATATCTTTGATCTGGGAGCGGCACTCGATGCGGGGCTGTTCGACGACGGTGCCGCGCGGACCGCCGTCGAAGCCACCCGTGGCGGCCAGTTGAATGCATTTTTCGAACTAGGTCGCGAGGCTCGCGTCGCCTTGCGTGAACGCTTGATCGAGTTGTTCAAGGAAGGCAGCACCCTGCACGGCAAGATCGAAGCCCAAGGCGCAAAACTGCTGCCACTGGCGGCGGATTGCCAGATGCACCTGCCAGCGAAGATCAACGACTACACCGACTTCTACGTCGGTATCGAGCACGCGCAGAATGTCGGCAAACTGTTCCGCCCGGATAACCCTTTGCTGCCGAACTACAAGTACGTGCCGATCGGTTACCACGGCCGCGCCTCGACCATTCGTCCGTCCGGCACCGACGTGCGTCGACCGAAAGGCCAGACCCTGCCGGCCGGCCAGACCGAGCCGACGTTTGGCCCGTGCGCCCGTCTGGACTACGAGCTGGAATTGGGCATCTGGATCGGCCAGGGCAACGCAATGGGCGACTCGATCGCTATCGGTGACGCCGCCGATCACATCGCCGGTTTCTGCCTGCTCAACGATTGGTCGGCGCGTGACATCCAGGCCTGGGAATACCAGCCGCTGGGGCCGTTCCTGTCCAAGAGTTTCATCACCAGCATTTCGCCGTGGGTGGTGACCGCTGAAGCGCTGGAGCCGTTCCGTCGTGCCCAGCCGGCGCGCCCTGAAGGCGACCCGCAGCCGCTGCCTTACCTGTTCGACAAACGCGATCAGGCGGCCGGAGCCTTCGATATCGAACTCGAAGTGCTGCTGCTGACCGAATCGATGCGCGAACAGAATCTGCCGGCCCATCGCCTGACCCTCAGCAATACCCAACACATGTACTGGACTGTCGCGCAGATGGTGGCGCACCACAGCGTCAATGGCTGCCAGTTGCAGGCCGGCGACCTGTTCGGTTCGGGCACGCTGTCCGGCCCTGAAAGCGGTCAGTTCGGCAGCCTGCTGGAAATCACCGAGGGCGGTAAAAAGCCGATCGAACTGGCGTCGGGCGAGGTGCGTAAATTCCTCGAGGACGGCGACGAAATCATCCTGCGGGCACGTTGCAGCCGTGAGGGTTTTTCTTCCATCGGTTTCGGCGAATGCCGTGGCAAAGTGCTGCCGGCGCGCTAAGAGGATCGGCTCATGGAGCTCTATACCTACTACCGTTCGACCTCGTCTTACCGGGTGCGCATTGCGCTGGCGTTGAAGGGGCTGGATTACCAGGCACTGCCGATCAACCTGATCGCACCGCAGGGTGGCGAACATCGCCAGCCCGCCTACCTGGGCATCAACCCGCAAGGCCGGGTACCAGCCTTGCGCACCGACGAAGGTGAATTGCTGATCCAGTCACCGGCGATCATCGAGTACCTGGAGGAACGTTATCCACAGGTGCCGCTGCTGTCCAAAGACCTCGCCGCCCGCGCCCATGAGCGTGGCGTGGCGGCGGTGATCGGTTGCGACGTTCACCCGCTGCACAACGTCAGCGTGCTGAATAAACTGCGGCAGTTGGGGCACGATGAGCCGCAAGTGGTCGAGTGGATCGGTCACTGGATCAGCCAAGGGTTGGCGACGGTGGAGCAATTGATCGGTGACGCCGGTTATTGCTTCGGCGATCAACCGGGGCTGGCGGACGTTTACTTGATCCCGCAGCTGTATGCGGCCGAGCGCTTCAATATTGCTCTGGACGCTTACCCGCGAATTCGTCGAGTGGCAGCGTTGGCGGCGCAGCATCCGGCATTCGTCAAGGCGCATCCGGCGAATCAGCCAGACACTCCGTAAGGCAAGATCAAAAGATCGTCCGAACGCGGCCCGAGCCTTCGGCAGCTCCTACATTGGAATCGCGCACGCCCGTGAATATCGGGCGAACACAAATCCTGTAGGAGCTGCCGAAGGCTGCGATCTTTTGCTTTTAATGAACGATGGCGTTGGGCGGCAAATGTCCGAGCCGTTCGGTCAGGCGAATCCGCTGGATCGGGTCGTCGCAGAGCAGCAGCGCGTGTTCCAGGTCAAAACGCTCGGCATTCGGGCAGTCCAGCCGTTGATAGAGGCTGGCTCGGGCCAGATAGTCGGAAGCACTGGCGTTGCCCAATTCCAGCACACGTTCGGCGTCGACCAGGGCGTCGATGTAGTCATCGTTCGTGAGGTACAACTGGCGCAGGTTGCGTGACAGCCGTTGCAGCATCTGCGCAGGTTCGGCGGTCTGCAAATGCTCGGCGCTGAGCTGCATGTTCGGGCCGTACTGACGTTGCAGCAGTTCACGGCAATCGTTGGGGTACAGCCGACGCCCGCCGCACGGGTCGAGCAGGTGATCGGCGCCTTGCACCCGCAGCAGGAAATGCCCGGGGAAGTTGACCCCGACCATGGGAATTTCCAGCCTTCTGGCCAGTTCCAGCGCAATCAGGCCCAGCGCCAATGGCTGGCCGCGCCGGCGTTCCAGCACTTTATGGAGCAACGCCACTTGCGGGCGCAAGGGCGTGAAGTCGTCCTGGGCAAACCCCAAGTCATTCATCCGCCGCAACAACGGTTGCGCCAACTCATTTACCGGCAGCATCGGTAATCCGTAGCTGACCCGCTGTTGCAGGTCCTTGAAGTCCGCCAGCACGGTCTCGGGATTCAGCTCTTTATCGTGTTCGGCGGCGATCCACAACGCCGCCTCGAACAGCGCGGGCGGTGATCGTTGCAGACAGTCGAAAAAGCGTTGGCGCGGGGTCATCAAAATCTCCGGGGAATGCCTCGTTTTAGCCCCGTCGCAGGCTTTCGTCCAGTGCTGAACACAGGCCGTAACAGGTTATGTCCGAAAACCTGTAAAGCGGCGCCGCTTATTCCTGTGCGCTTCTGCAATTTTTGTGCGCAAGCCTATACTGGCGACTACAAGAAGTGATTCGGGAGCCCGACGATGTTCGCTCTCATGCAAAGCACTCGCCTTGAATCGCTGCACCTGAGCGTCGATCCGGTCACCGGGTTGAAGGCGGTGATTGCCATCCATAACAGCCGCCTGGGACCTGCCCTGGGCGGATGTCGTTACCTTGCCTACCCCAGCGATGAATCCGCGATCGAGGATGCTGTGCGCCTGGCCCAAGGCATGAGCTACAAGGCGGCCTTGGCCGGCCTGGCTCAGGGCGGTGGCGTTGCGGTGATTATTCGCCCGGCCCACGTGGAAAACCGCGCCGCCGTATTCGAAGCGTTCGGGCGCTGGATCAATCAGCTCGACGGTCGCTACATCACCGCCATCGACGCCGGCACCTCGGTGGCGGACATGGACTGCATCGCCCAACATACGCAATTCGTCACCAGCACCACCGCTGCGGGTGACCCAGCACCGCATGCCGCCATGGGCGTATTCGCCGGCATTCGCAGCACCGCCATGGCCCGTTTGGGCAGCGATAATCTGGAAGGGCTGCGCATTGCCGTTCAAGGCCTGGGCAATGTTGGTTATGCCCTGGCGGAACAGCTGCACGCGGCTGGCGCCGAGCTGCTGGTCAGCGACATCGATCACGGCAAAGTACAACTGGCCATGGAGCAGTTGGGCGCTCATCCGATCGCCAACGAAGCGCTGCTCAGCACCCCTTGCGACATTCTCGCGCCTTGTGGCTTGGGCGGTGTGCTTAACAGGACCAGTGTGACGCAACTGCGCTGCTCGGCGGTCGCAGGTTCGGCAAACAACCAGTTGACCCATCTGGAAGTCGCCGATCAGCTGGAACGCCGGGGGATCCTGTATGCGCCGGATTACGTGATCAACGCCGGCGGGCTGATCTACGTGTCGCTCAAACACCGTGGGGAAGAACTGACGACCATCACCGCGCACCTGTCGAAAATCAGTTCTCGGCTGACCGAAGTCTTCGCCCATGCTCAGGCGGAAAAACGTTCTCCGGCCAGGGTAGCGGATGAGTTGGCGGAGAAAGTGTTGTACCGGTGATGCTGTACCGGTGAAAAGTTTTGAACCGATGAAGGAGTGAGTGCTTATCCGGCCAACTTGCTCCCCAAGCCCTGCGCCACAAACGTCGGGCCTGACAATCGCACGCCGACCCCGCGTGCCAGGAGCCCTGTGATGCTTCACAAGGTTGAGCTGCCCTACACCCGTTTTTTATCCCCTGACGGCCAGGTGCTCTGCGATCTCCCTCCCTGGGCCGACGACTTCAATCTGTTGACGCGCCTGTATCGGCAGATGGTTCTGACCCGCCTTTTCGACCAGAAAGCCGTCGCCCTGCAACGCACGGGGCGCATCGGCACTTATGCGCCAACCCTGGGCCAGGAAGCCATTGGCGTCGCGGTCGGCAGCCTGATGCACGCCGAAGACGTGCTGATCCCGTACTACCGCGACACCGCTGTGCAGCTGATGCGTGGCGTGCGCATGGAAGAAATTCTGCTGTATTGGGGCGGCGATGAGCGTGGCAGCGACTTTGTCGACCCGGCGGTGGCGCAGGATTTCCCGATCTGCGTGCCGATCGCCACCCAGGCCCTGCATGCCTGCGGCGTCGCCAGCGCATTCAAAATCCGCGGTGAGCATCGGGTCGCCGTCACCACCTGCGGCGACGGCGGCACCAGCAAAGGTGACTTCCTTGAGGCCCTCAATGTCGCTGGCGCCTGGCAGTTGCCAGTGGTGTTCATGGTCAACAACAACCAATGGGCGATTTCGGTACCGCGGCGCATTCAGTGCGGCGCCCCGACCTTGGCGCAGAAAGCCATTGGTGCGGGGTTCCACGGTGAGCAAGTCGATGGCAACGACATCCTCGCCGTGTATGACCGCGTGCAAGCGGCCCTCGAACGGGCGCGCCACGGCAAAGGCCCGGTGTTGCTCGAATGCCTGAGCTATCGCCTCGGCGATCACACCACGGCCGACGATGCCACGCGCTACCGCTCGGCGGACGAGGTCAAGCAGGCCTGGCTCGAAGAACCGATCAAACGCCTGCAACGCTTCATGGCCGGGCAGGGCGTGTGGGACGAAAGCCGCGAGCAGGCGCTGATCAGCGAATGCCAGGGGTTGGTGCAGGTTGCTGTGGATAACTTCGAAGCGGCGGGCCTGCAGGCGCCGGCATCGGTGATCGATCATATCTACGCCCAGTGGCCGCCAGCCCTGGCCGAGCAGCGTGAAGATTTCCTCGAACGGGTGGCGCGCCGGACGGGAGGTTCGGGCCATGAGTAACGGTAAGGTGACGCTGCTGGAGGCGGTGAATCTGGCGTTGCATCGGGCCATGCGCGAGGACGAGAACGTTATCGTCCTCGGTGAAGACGTCGGGGTGAACGGTGGTGTGTTTCGCGCCACGCTGGGTCTGCGCGACAGCTTTGGTTTCAAGCGGGTGATCGACTCACCGCTGGCCGAAACCATGCTCGGCGGGCTGGTGGTGGGCATGGCGGCCCAAGGCTTGAAACCGGTGGTGGAAATCCAGTTCATGGGGTTTATCTACGCCACCATGGAGCACCTGGTGTCCCACGCCAGTCGCATGCGCAATCGCACGCGCGGGCGGCTCACTTGCCCGATCGTGCTGCGCTCGCCGATGGGCGCAGGGATTCGCGCGCCGGAACATCACAGCGAAAGCACCGAAGCACTGTTCGCGCACATTCCGGGGTTACGGGTGGTGATCCCGTCCTCGCCAGCCCGCGCCTATGGCTTGTTGCTCGCGGCCATCGACGACCCGGACCCAGTGATCTTTCTCGAACCGACCCGACTCTATCGCATGAACCCGCAACCGTTGCTGGATGACGGCAAACGCCTGCCGCTGGACAGCTGTTTCACCCTGCGCGAAGGCAGCGACATCACCTTGATCAGTTGGGGCGCCAGTGTGATGGAAACCCTGCAAGCCGCCACGCAACTGGCCGAGCAGGGCATCTCGGCGGAAGTGATCGATGTCGCCAGTATCAAACCGTTGGACCTCGACACAATGGAGGCCTCGGTGCGCAAGACCGGTCGCTGCGTGATCGTGCATGAGGCGCCGCGCTCTTGCGGGGTCGGCGCGGAAATCGCCGCCAGTCTCTACGAACGGGTGTTGCTGGAGTTGCAGGCACCGATCCAGCGAGTCACTGCGCCGGACATCCCGCCACCGCTGTATCGACTGGAATCGCTGTACATGCCCGGCGTCGAAGACATTCTTCACGCCTGTGACACCGTGCTGCGCCACGCCTGAAGAAGCCTTGAAGAAACGCCAGAGGCCGAGGAGGTTGCGATGAAATACTTCAAACTGCCGGATCTGGGCGAAGGCTTGCAGGAAGCGGAAATCGTCCGCTGGCACGTCAAGGTCGGCGATACCGTCAAGGCTGATCAGTTGCTGGTGTCGGTGGAAACCGCCAAGGCGCTGGTGGACATTCCCGCGCCTTATGACGGCGTGGTGGCGAAAACCTTCGGCGGCGAGGGCGACATCCTGCATGTGGGTGAGCCGTTGCTCGGTTACGAAGGCGAAGCGGACGCGGGCACCGTGGTCGGACGGCTTGAGGGCGGCGGCACGAATCAGGAGGATGCGTTTTTTATCGGCACCGCACCTTCGACCCGCGAATACCTGGCGAACCGCGCCACGCCGGCGGTGCGTCAATTGGCGCGGCAACTGGGCGTTGAACTGAGCGCCTTGGTCGGCTCCGGCCAGGACGGCCAGATCACCCGCAGCGATGTGGAAAGCGCAGCCCAGATGGAACGTGAACGTTTCGGCGGTGAGAAGCTGCGCGGTGTGCGACGCAGCATGGCGTTGAACATGGCCAGGTCCCATGCCGAAGTGGTGCCGGTGACGATTTTCGGCGATGCCGATCTGCATCGCTGGGGGCAGGCGCGAGAACCACTGATTCGTCTGGCCAAGGCCATGGCGGCGGCCTGCGCGGTGGAGCCGGTACTCAACAGCGCCTTCGACGGTAAAACCCTATCGCTCAAACAACACGAACGGCTCGACCTGGGCATCGCCGTGGATACACCGGACGGCTTGTTCGTGCCGGTGCTGCGCGATGTCGGCAATCGCACGTCGGCGGACTTGAAAGAAGGTGTGATGCGCCTGCGCGCCGATGTGCAGGCGCGCTCGATTCCTCCCAAGGAGATGATGGGCGCGACCCTGACCCTGTCGAATTTCGGCACCTTGTTCGGCCGCTACGCCAACCCGGTGGTGGTGCCACCGCAAGTGGCGATCCTTGCCGCCGGGGCGATCCGCGATGAACCGGTGGCGGTCGAAGGCGCGGTGGCGGTGCATCCGATCCTGCCGCTGTCCCTGACCTTCGATCACCGTGTAGTGACGGGTGGCGAGGCGGCGCGGTTCTTCAAGGCTCTGGTGACGGCGCTGGAACAACCCGAGGCCTGACGTTTTGCGGGCATGAAAAAGGCCCTGAGCCATTGGACTCAGGGCCTATTCAATTCGGGTATTGCTTACTTCGGCGTCTTGGCGGCTTTGGCTGGCTTGGTCGGCTCAGCGGGCGCTACTTCAACAGGTGCAGCGACTTCAACGGGTGCAGCTTTTTCAGCGACTTCAGCTGGCGCATTCAGCAGTTCGGACAGTGCGTCCGGCTGGCTCTTGAACGCCTTGGCGAACACATCGCGATTTTTCGCCATGTAGATCCCGGCTTCTTCCACTTGCTGTTCGGTCAGGGACGGAACGGCTTTTTGCAACACTTCAGCCAGCAATTCGGCCAGTTCGAGCATTTTGTCATGACGGTCAGCTTCGGCTTTATCCATGAACAAGCGCTCCAGATCTCGGCTGCTGCGGTATACCACTTCGACGGCCATTCACCACCTCACATGCCTTCACATTTAGTTGTCTTTGCGACTACTGTATCTATATACAGCGAAAAGGATAAGCGAATCCCTGCGCTTTGGGTAGTGGCTTTTTAATGTAGACCGGATTCGGGGTTTGTCAGGGGATCGGTGGCGCTCCATTCGCAGGCAAGCCTCGCTCCTGCAGGTTTGGTGTTGACCTGCGACCAAACGCCACAGAGCGTGTTTTAAAGCACCTCGCCATCATGTGGCAGGCAACCTCTGGCCTTTTTTCTGCATGCAGAACAACCGTCACGTCCAACCCGCATCATCCGCTCGAACCGAGCTAAGGAACAATCATCGTGAAAATCAACTGGGCCGAGAACCTGCGGCAGAACGTGCACCAACTGGCCGAGTCCCTGGGCAACCTGTTCGTCGAGACCTTCCACTACCTGGCGCTGTTCGCCATCGGTGCGGTGACTGCCTGGGCGGCGGTCATGGAGTTCATCGGGATGCTGGAACAGGGGCATATCAAGATCGATGACATCCTGTTGCTGTTCATCTACCTGGAACTGGGGGCGATGGTCGGGATTTACTTCAAGACCAACCACATGCCGGTGCGGTTCCTGATCTACGTGGCGATCACCGCGCTGACACGGCTGCTGATCTCCAACGTCTCGCACCACAATCCGCCGGACCTGGGAATCATCTACCTGTGCGGCGGGATTCTGCTGCTGGCGTTTTCGATTCTGGTGGTGCGTTACGCCTCGTCGCAATTTCCTTCGGTGAAGATCGAACACCCGCAGCGCAAGATCGGTGCGGGTTCCGGTGAGCATCCTGAAGTGGAGAAGGGCGAGCTTTAAAACCCAATTTCAGGTCGGGGCCGGGCTTTGGCCTGTGGCGGCGGCAGCTTACGGTTGTCGCCGTCGGTCATGGCTTCGAGGATGGCCACGGCACATTCACCCTGTTCGATGGCGATGCCGAACTGAATGCTTTGCACCAGGCGTTTGAGGCGCTTGGGGTCATTGCGTTGTTCGGCGCTGATCATCCGTTTGGCCACCACGCGGCCAGCGTTGGAGAGGGTCAGCATGATGCTGCCGTCCAGACCCTGGATGCTCAGGTTGATTTGATAATCCGCTGCAAAGGCATCGGTAATGAGCTGAAAAGGGTTGTCCATAATGCGTCACCGCCTGATTGAACGTGCAGTTGTTGACGGCCGTGATCGGGATTAGTTCGCAGTACCAGACCACCGGCCTTCCATGTTCATGCGCTTTCTTCCGTGCCGCGTAGGGGATACAGCAAGGGGCATGCCGGAAAAACTGTCGGACAATGTTTACGGCAAAAAAACGGCGGGCACCCTGGCCCGCCTTCTTTTTGCCTGCCCGTTTCAGGGCATAAATGAATAGATGATCGCAGACAGTGCAATCAGACCGACCAACGCCACGAACACGTTCGAGGCCTGGCCCGAGTATTGGCGCAAGGCTGGCACGCGGCGGATGGCGTACATCGGCATCAGGAACAACAGGCATGCGATGATCGGCCCGCCGAGGGTTTCGATCATGCCCAGGATGCTCGGGTTGAAGGTCGCCACGGCCCAGCAACTGAGGATCATGAACAGCGCAGTGAGGCGGTTCAGCCAGCTGGCAGAGATGACTCGACCACGACCGCGCAGGCTTTTCACGATCAGGCCCTGAAAGCCTTCGCTGGCGCCGATGTAATGGCCCAGGAAGGATTTGGTGATTGCCACCAGCGCAATCAGCGGCGCGGCGTAAGCGATGACCGGCGTCTGGAAGTGGTTGGCCAGGTACGACAGGATCGAAATGTTCTGCGCCTTCGCCGCGGCCAAATCAGCCGGGGACAACGCCAGCACACAGCTGAAGCAAAAGAACATCACCGTGACGACCATCATGGCGTGAGCGATCGCCAGAATGCCGCTGCTTTTGCGTTCGGCTTGCCCGCCGTAACGCTGCTTCTGATCGACGGCGAAGGCGGAAATGATTGGCGAATGGTTGAACGAGAACACCATCACCGGAATCGCCAGCCACAAGGTCTTGAAGAACAGCGGCAGCGGCATGCCCTCGCTGGCGGTGGCGAAGAACGCGCCGTTCCAGTTCGGGATCAGGCTGATGCCCAGTAGCAGCAATGCCGCGACGAACGGGTAAACCAGCACACTCATGCATTTGACGATGACGCCCTGACCACAACGGACGATGGCCATCAGGCCGAGAATCAGCCCCAGTGACAGGATCGCCCGAGGCGGTGGCGTCATGTGCAACTGGTGCTCCATGAGGCTGCTCAGGGTGTTGGTCAGCGCTACGCTGTACACCAGCAGAATCGGGAAAATCGCGAAGAAATACAGCAGCGTGATCAGTTTGCCGGCACCGATGCCGAAGTGTTCTTCCACCACTTCAGTGATGTCCCCGGAACGGCCGGACAACACGAAACGGGTCAGGCCGCGGTGTGCAAAGAATGTCATCGGAAACGCCAGCACTGCCAGGATCAGCAGCGGCCAGAAACCACCCACTCCGGCGTTGATCGGCAAAAACAGCGTGCCAGCGCCAATTG
This sequence comes from Pseudomonas sp. GW822-FHT02G04, assembly GCF_058802085.1. Classification (NCBI taxonomy): domain Bacteria; kingdom Pseudomonadati; phylum Pseudomonadota; class Gammaproteobacteria; order Pseudomonadales; family Pseudomonadaceae; genus Pseudomonas; species Pseudomonas sp. GW822-FHT02G04. The sequence continues at coordinate 3,586 of NZ_JBXANU010000040.1, read as the reverse complement.
CTGTGCCATAGAGGCCAAGCATCCAGGTGGTGTCGTGTTTACTCCAGCCTTTGTGGGTTATTTCGTTATTGCGTGTGAGCTCTACAGCGGGATTATCGGCAGCAGGTGTACGTATTTCGGTCATCGTTTTTGCCTCGTTATTGTTTTTGCTCGGGCTCACGGCGGGCAGACCGTTTGAAACTACTGCGCTCGACAATCCTGCGTTAAAAACAGGCTCGGAATGCTCATTTACAGCCAGTAAACTCCGCTTCTTCGCCTGTTTTTGCCTTGTCTTGTCTTCGCTCGCTACGTTTCAAACGGCCTGCCGGGACGGTCAGGAAATGCTCCTCAGCACTCCACCCAGCTAACAGCCAGGCCGCCCCGTGAAGTTTCTTTGTATTTGTCGTGCATATCGGCGCCGGTATCGCGCATGGTGCGGATCACCCGGTCCAGGGAAATGAAGTGTTTGCCGTCACCGCGCAGGGCCATTTGCGTGGCGTTGATCGCCTTCACCGCGGCAATCGCGTTGCGTTCGATGCACGGCACTTGCACCAGACCGCCGACCGGGTCGCAGGTCAGGCCGAGGTTGTGTTCCAGGCCGATTTCAGCGGCGTTTTCCAGTTGTTCCGGGGTGGCGCCGAGCACGTCGGCCAAACCGGCGGCGGCCATGGCGCAGGCCGAGCCGACCTCACCCTGGCAGCCGACTTCGGCGCCGGAGATCGAGGCGTTTTTCTTACAGAGAATGCCTACAGCGGCCGCGCCCAAAAAGAACGCCACGACGTCATCGTCCGACGCGTCCGGGTTGAATTTCATGTAGTAGTGCAGCACCGCCGGAATGATCCCCGCCGCCCCGTTTGTAGGCGCGGTGACCATCCGTCCGCCCGCGGCGTTTTCTTCGTTCACGGCGAGGGCGAACAGGTTCACCCACTCCATGGCCGACAGGGTGGAGCTGATGACATTCGGTTTGCCGATTTCCAACAAGCTGCGGTGCAATTTCGCCGCGCGGCGCGGAACATTCAGACCGCCGGGCAGGATGCCTTCGTGACGCAAGCCTTGCTCGACGCACTCGCGCATCACCGACCAGATGTGCAGCAGGCCCTGACGGATTTCGGCTTCGCTGCGCCAGGCCAGTTCATTGGCCATCATCAGCTCGGAAACCCGCAGACCGTGCTGGTTGCAGAGCTTGAGCAATTCGGCGGCGCTGGAGAAATCGTATGGCAGCACGACGTCGCTGGCCGGTGCAATGCCAGACTCGGCTTCGGCCGCTTCGATGATGAAACCGCCACCCACCGAGTAGTACGTCTGCTCGAACAGCTCGCCGGTTTCGCCGAAGGCTGTCAGGGACATGGCGTTCGGGTGGTAGGGCAGGCTCTCGTCGAGCAGCAGGAGATCGTGCTGCCAGTTGAAGGCGATGGTCGCTTTGCCGGCCAGGGACAGCTTGCCGGTTTCCCGCAGGTGCTGGATGCGCGAATCGATACTGGTCGGATCGATGCTGTCCGGCCATTCGCCCATCAGCCCCATGACACAGGCGCGGTCGGTGGCATGGCCGACGCCGGTGGCGGAAAGCGAGCCATAAAGGCGGATTTCTACCCGACGTACGGCGACCAGCAAATTCTGGTCAATCAGTGCTTGGGCAAAGGTCGCTGCGGCGCGCATCGGGCCGACTGTGTGGGAACTGGACGGACCGATGCCGACTTTGAAGAGATCGAAAACACTGATAGCCATGCTAAAGCCTATACAAGCAATGGAAGAGAAATCGCCGCCATTTTTGTAGGCCAAGCGCAATGTAGGCGATACTGCCTACCTCGGTCCTACGTGACCAACGAAACTTCCTAAGACAGCCTTTAGCAGGACTAAACGATGAGTCGTCAATTGCACGCCCAGACTTACGTCTGGCTGCACGTGTTTTCCTGTGCCGCGCGGCACCTGTCGTTCACCCGTTGCGCCGAAGAACTGCACATCACGCCGGGTGCGGTCAGTCAGCAAATTCGGCAACTGGAAGAGCGGCTGGGGTTTCGCCTGTTTCACCGTCGCGCCCGTGGGGTGGAATTGAGTGCGCAGGGCCAGCGCCTGGCCATTACCGTCAACGAGGCTTACGGCAGCATCGACGCAGAATTGCGACGACTGGATGCAGGAATGATCAGCGGGATTTTGCGGGTGCGTTCGATTCCCTCGTTCCTGAGCAAATGGCTGACCCCGCGTTTGCCGCGTTTGCAGCAGCGCTTCCCGGACATTCAATTGCGCCTGGTGGCGGAGGACAGCAGCGTGCCGCTGCACGAGGGTGATTTCGACCTGGCGATCGATCTGAATGACGGCAGCTATCCCGGGTTGTTATCCACAACCTTGCTCGACGAACAGATATTCCCGGTGTGCGCCCCGAGCCTGTTGCGAGGGCGGCCGCCGCTGCACGGTCCGGCAGACTTGATGCACTTTCCGTTGTTGCACGACATCACCGCCTGGCGCGGCAGTTACGAATACGCGGAATGGGAGTTTTACCTCAATGCCATCGGCTTCGAAGGCGCGGACGTGCGGCGCGGGCACACCTTCAACCGCAATCACCTGACCATCGAAGCGGCGATTGCCGGGATGGGTGTGGCGATTGCGCGGCGAACGCTGCTTAACGATGAGCTGGAACGGGGCACGCTGATCGTGCCGTTTGGACTGGCGGTGCCCAATCACAAGCGCTATGTGCTGCTGTATGCGCCGGGTGCGCTGAGTCATCCGGGCGTGCGCGCGGTGCATGACTGGCTGGTGGAAGAGGCAGGGGTTTTTCGCAGCCAGCACCCACTGGGGGAGCGGGCAGATGTGGGCAATTATGAGTGAAGAGAGGGGCAACCCAACTCCCGACATTAACAGTGCTTTTGCTCGTTGTCCGGCTTTTTTTGCGTATGAATATTTATCTTTTTTTAGGGGTTGAAATGTTCCGCGCACACACCGATTGTGTAACCAAGAGGTTGCGGTGATGACGCCCAAGGGCCAGCCGATGCGCCTCTTGCGAGCTAGCTGAAATAAGGGAAGAACTATGCAAATCCAAGTCAATAGCGATAACCATATTCAAAGCAGTAAACGACTGGAGGAGTGGGTACGTACTACCATTGAGAGCACGCTCGAACGTTATGAAGAGGACCTGACCCGCGTCGAGGTCCATCTGCGGGACGAGAACGGCGACAAGCCTGGTCCCCATGACATGCGCTGCCAGCTGGAAGCGCGGCCAAAAGGCCACCAACCGATTTCCGTTACCCATAAAGCCGCCTCCCTGGAACTGGCGATCGACGGGGCAGCCGAAAAACTTGAACATGCGCTGGAGCATATGTTTGGCAAATTGCGCGGCAAACCACGCGCCGCTGTGGTGCCGTTCGATAGGGGCGCCCATGCCGATGCACTGCTTGAAGATGAGTTTCTCGAGAACGAACAGGCTGCGCTCAACGGCTGAGGCTTGAGGCGGCTTTTACCTCCCTAATGAAAACGGGCCTGCGATTGCAGGCCCGTTTTTGTTTCTGGATTTAGTGATTCCTGTGGCGAGGAGTGAACCGCTTTTCGTAGGAGCCAGGCTTGGGGGGGGGGGGGGGGGGGGGGGGGGGGGGGGGGGGGGGGGGGGGGGGGGGGG
>NZ_JBXANU010000039.1:0-48044 GCF_058802085.1 Pseudomonas sp. GW822-FHT02G04 | reverse complement strand
CCCCCCCCCCCCCCCCCCCCCCCCCCCCCCCCCCCCCCCCCCCCCCCCCCCCCCCCCCCCCCCCCCCCCCCCCTACAAGGGGTTGTGGTGGAATCAGGATTTGGGCTTGGCGTGCGCCGCCAACCGCTCCAGCGCCGCCCTTAGATTCGGATCGCTGATCCCGTCAGCCGTCGCCTGAATGGTCGCCGCCGCATCCGTCGACAAATCCATTGTGTGCCCGGCCGCTCCTTGCTGAACGGTCGGTGGCTGCACCTTGAACAGAATCCGCGTCAGGCTGGCGAACTCATCGAACAGCTGTAACTGGCGTTGCAGACGCTTTTGCTGGTAGCGCAGGCGGGTGGCCCAGTGACCGTCGGTGACAATCAGCAATAAACTGCCTTCGCGCCACGACGCCACATGGCAATGCTCCCGGGCAGCCGGTTGCAGCTGGCTTTCCACCAGACGTTGTAAATGACCCAGGCGTTGAGCGTGGCCAAAGATGGCTTTCAGCGGTTTGGCTTCGCGAAGCAGAACGGCGGGTGCTCTGGCCGTGAGAGGGCGAAATGCCATGATCGAACACCTGAAGTAACAGAACGGCCATGGTAACAGAAAGCACCTGCTGGTCCCGACCCATTGCTTTACGAGCGCTTTACCCATTAAATCAACGAGTAACTTGTACCCTCGATGGGTTGAAGTTCAGCAAAAAGCCCTTATTTTAAGTGAGCCCCGTCACAGCGCAGTGCATGCATCGTGGAATAACGCCACTTTCCTCACCATCGTTTCCGGGTAGAATGCTCGTTCGCATGCGGCCATGAGGGCTGCACGGGCGACTCACGGGGCCGCCCTCCATCCCTTTAGTGTGGAAGATCCTGCCGATATGTTTGCGCCTTTGTTAAAGAAACTTTTTGGAAGCAAGAACGAGCGTGAAGTCAAACGCATGCTCAAGACGGTGCAGCTCGTCAATGCCTTCGAAGAGCAAATGGTGGCCCTTTCGGACGATCAATTGCGTGCCAAGACCAACGAGTTCAAGGCCCGCCTCGCCAAAGGGGAAACCCTCGACAAGCTGCTGCCAGAAGCCTTTGCGGTCGCCCGCGAAGCCGGTAAGCGCGTCATGGGTATGCGCCACTTCGATGTCCAGCTGATCGGCGGCATGACCTTGCATGAAGGCATGATCGCGGAAATGCGTACCGGTGAAGGCAAGACCCTGGTGGCAACACTGGGCGTTTACCTCAACGCGCTGTCCGGCAAGGGCGTGCACGTTGTGACGGTGAACGACTACCTGGCCCGTCGTGACGCCAACTGGATGCGTCCGCTCTATGAATTCCTCGGTATGACGGTCGGCGTGGTCACGCCATTCCAGCCGCCGGAAGAGAAGCGCGCCGCTTACGCCGCCGACATCACCTACGGCACCAACAACGAATTCGGTTTCGACTACCTGCGCGACAACATGGCGTTCAGCATGGAAGAAAAATTCCAGCGCGAACTCAATTTTGCCGTGATCGACGAAGTCGACTCCATCCTCATCGACGAAGCCCGTACCCCGCTGATCATCTCCGGTCAGGCCGAGGACAGCTCCAAGCTGTACATCGAGATCAACAAACTGATCCCGCAGCTTGAATTGCACGTCGAAGAAGTCGAAGGCGAAGTCACCAAGGCCGGCCACTACACCGTCGACGAGAAGACCCGTCAGGTCGAACTCAACGAAGCCGGTCACCAGTTCATCGAAGACATGCTCACCCGCGTCGGCCTGCTGGCTGAAGGCGAGAGCCTGTACTCGGCGCATAACCTGGGCCTGCTGACTCACGTCTATGCCGGCCTGCGTGCGCACAAACTGTTCAATCGCAACGTCGAATACATCGTGCAGGACGGTCAGGTTGTGCTGGTCGACGAACACACCGGCCGTACCATGCCGGGTCGCCGTTTGTCCGAAGGTCTGCACCAGGCCATCGAAGCCAAGGAAAACCTGAACATCCAGGCCGAGAGCCAGACCCTGGCATCGACCACGTTCCAGAACTACTTCCGTCTGTACAACAAGCTGTCCGGCATGACCGGTACCGCGGACACCGAAGCGTTCGAATTCCATCAGATCTATGGCCTGCAGGTCATGGTCATCCCGCCGAACAAGCCGTTGGCGCGTAAAGACTACAACGACCTGGTGTTCCTGACCGCCGAAGAGAAATACGCGGCGATCATCGGCGACATCAAGGAGTGCATGGCTCAGGGCCGTCCGGTGCTGGTGGGTACCGCCACTATCGAAACGTCCGAGCACATGTCCGGCCTGCTCCAGAAGGAAGGCATCGAACACAAGGTTCTGAACGCCAAGTTCCACGAAAAAGAAGCCGAAATCATCGCTCAGGCCGGTCGTCCGGGTGCACTGACCATCGCCACCAACATGGCCGGTCGTGGTACCGACATCCTGTTGGGCGGTAACTGGGAAGTGGAAGTGGCTTCGCTGGAAGACCCGACCCCTGAGCAGATTGCCCAGATCAAGGCCGACTGGCAGAAACGTCACCAGCAAGTGCTGGAGTCGGGCGGCTTGCAGGTGATCGCTTCCGAGCGTCACGAATCGCGCCGTATCGACAACCAGTTGCGCGGTCGTGCCGGTCGTCAGGGCGACGCCGGTTCCAGCCGTTTCTACCTGTCGCTGGAAGACAGCCTGATGCGCATCTTCGCCTCTGACCGGGTGAAGAACTTCATGAAGGCGCTGGGTATGCAGTCCGGTGAAGCGATCGAGCACCGCATGGTGACCAACGCCATCGAGAAGGCTCAGCGCAAGGTTGAAGGCCGCAACTTCGATATCCGTAAGCAACTGCTCGAGTTCGACGACGTCAACAACGAACAACGTAAAGTGATCTATCACATGCGTAACAGTTTGTTGGCCGCCGACAACATTGGCGAAACCATCGCCGATTTCCGTCAGGACGTGCTCAACGCAACCGTCAGCGCACATATTCCGCCACAATCGCTGCCTGAGCAGTGGGACGTGTCCGGTCTGGAAGCGGCGTTGCAGAGCGATTTCGGTGTGGCGCTGCCGATCCAGCAATGGCTCGACGAAGACGACCACCTGTACGAAGAAACCCTGCGCGAGAAGCTGCTGAACGAACTGATCGCCGCGTACAACGAGAAAGAAGACCAGGCCGGTGCCGAAGCACTGCGCTCCTTCGAGAAGCAAATCGTACTGCGCGTGCTCGACGACCTGTGGAAAGACCACCTGTCGACCATGGATCACCTGCGTCACGGCATCCACTTGCGTGGTTATGCGCAGAAGAACCCGAAGCAAGAGTACAAGCGCGAGTCCTTCACCTTGTTCTCCGAGCTGCTGGATTCGATCAAGCGCGACTCGATCCGTGTGCTGTCGCACGTTCAGGTGCGCCGCGAAGACCCGATCGAAGAAGAGGCACGCCTGCGTCAGGAAGCCGAGGCACTGGCTGCGCGCATGCAGTTCCAGCACGACGAAGCGCCTGGCCTGGAGCAACCGGAAGTGTTGGGTGAAGAGATCGATGTAGCTCTCGCCACCGCACCGGTACGCAACGAGCAGAAACTGGGCCGCAATGAGCTGTGCTACTGCGGCTCGGGCAAGAAGTTCAAGCATTGCCACGGGCAGATCCAGTAAAACCCGTTTCAAACGCTGAAATACCCGCGCCGCGACCGGCTTATGCCGTCGCGGCGTTTTGCCATTTAAACCACCGTCCATCGCAATGACGGTGCAGACAACATTTTTTAAGGAGCGCATTCATGGCTGTTGGTCTTGGTCCTTTGCCAACGTTGCACCCGGTTGCCGGTTTTGAACTCGGTATCGCCTCGGCCGGTATCAAGCGCCCGGGGCGCAAGGATGTCGTGGTCATGCGCTGTGCCGAAGGTTCCACAGTGGCGGGCGTGTTCACCCTGAACGCCTTTTGCGCCGCTCCCGTGATTCTGGCCAAGCAACGCGTGCAAGGCCCGGTACGTTACTTGCTGACCAACACCGGCAATGCCAATGCCGGTACCGGCGAACCTGGCCTGGCGGCCGCCGAGCGCACCTGCGCCAAGCTGGCTGAGCTGACCGGTGTTGATGCCAGCCTGGTGCTGCCGTACTCCACCGGTGTGATCGGCGAACCGCTGCCGGTCGAGAAAATCGAAGGCGCGTTGCAAGCGGCCCTCGATGACCTGTCGGTGAACAATTGGGAAGCTGCCGCCACCGGCATCATGACCACCGACACCCTGCCCAAGGGCGCCAGCCGTCAGTTCCAGCATGACGGCGTGACCATCACCGTCACCGGCATCAGCAAAGGCGCGGGCATGATTCGCCCGAACATGGCGACCATGCTCGGTTACATCGCCACCGACGCCAAAGTCTCCCGCGAGGTGCTGCAAAACCTGTTGCTGGACGGCGCCAACAAGTCGTTCAACCGCATCACCATCGACGGCGACACCTCGACCAACGACTGCTGCATGTTGATCGCCACCGGTCAGGCGGCGCTGCCGGAAATCACCTCCGCCAGTGGTGAGTTGTTCGCCAAGCTGAAGCAGGCCGTGTTCGAAGTGTGCATGGACGTGGCCCAGGCCATCGTGCGTGACGGCGAAGGCGCGACCAAGTTCGTCACCGTTGAAGTCAACGGCGGCGGTAATCACCAGGAGTGCCTGGACGTCGGTTACACCGTGGCTCACTCGCCGCTGATCAAGACTGCGCTGTTCGCCTCCGATCCGAACTGGGGCCGCATCCTGGCCGCCGTGGGTCGTGCCGGTGTGCCGAACCTGGACGTGAGCAAGATCGACGTATTCCTTGGCGAAGTGTGCATCGCCAGCCGTGGCGCGCGTTCTGCCACCTACACCGAAGCCCAGGGCGCGGCGGTGATGCAGCAGGAAGAAATCACCATCCGCATCGAGCTGGGTCGCGGCGATTGCAGCGAAACCATCTGGACCACCGACCTGTCCCACGAATACGTGAAGATCAACGCCGAATACCGTACGTAAGAAAAAAAGCCTCGCTCCTGTAGGAGCGAGGCTTGCCCGCGAAGACGGACCACCAGACGCTAAAAAATCTGGCTTGTACTCTTACCAAAAGGCGCCCGAACATGAGCCTCCACCTGATCATCGGCGACAAACTGTATTCTTCCTGGTCCCTGCGCGCCGCGCTGGCCCTCGACCTGACCGGTGCGTCCTACACCGAAGAACTGATCAAGCTGAACCAGCCGGACACCCGCGCGCGCGTGCTCAAGCATTCGCCGACCGGGAAAGTCCCGCTGCTGAAAGGCGAACACGGCACCATCGCCGATTCGCTGGCGATTGCCGAGTACCTGGCCGAGCAATTCCCCGACGCCGGCCTCTGGCCCAAAGACACCGCCGCCCGTGCCCAGGCGCGTTCGGCGTGCGCGCAGATGCACAGCGGGTTCTTCGCCATGCGCGGCAACATGCCGTTCGACCTGAGCCACAATGCGCCGCTGTCGCCGACCCCGCCTGACGTGCAGGCCGAGATCGATCGCATGCTGGCGTTGTGGGCTGAATGTCGTGCTACCGCGACTGAATCCGGCCCGTTCCTGTTCGGTGGCGCGACCCTGGCCGATGCGTTTTTCGCACCGATCGCCGTCCGCCTGCGTACCTATCAAGTGAAGCTGCCCGAAGTCGACGCAGCCTATGTCGAAACCCTCTACCAATGGCCAGCTTTCAAGGCTTGGCAGAAGGTGGGTCTGGAGGAGGTCGGTCAGTGAAACGAGTACACGTGGCCGCGGCGGTTATCCGCGATAGCAACGGCAAGATCCTCATCGCCCGGCGTGCCGACACCCAGCATCAGGGCGGCTTGTGGGAGTTCCCCGGTGGCAAGGTCGAGGATGACGAATCCGTCGAAACCGCCCTAGCCCGCGAGCTTCACGAAGAGTTGGGCATCGTGGTCAATACTGCGCGCCCGTTGATCAAGGTTCGCCACGACTACCCGGACAAGCAGGTGTTGCTGGATGTCTGGGAAGTTTCGGCGTTTACCGGCGAACCCCATGGCGCCGAAGGTCAGCCTTTGGCCTGGGTGACCGCGCGGGAACTGCTGGACTACGAGTTTCCGGCGGCCAACCAGCCGATCGTCGCGGCTGCACGCTTGCCCGGCGAATACCTGATCACCCCGGATGGCCTGGAAACCCCGGCCTTGCTGCGCGGTATCCAGAAAGCCATCGCTGGCGGCATCAAGCTGATTCAGTTGCGTGCACCCAATGGCTATGACCCGCAATACCGCGATCTGGCGGTGGACGCGGCGGGGCTGTGTGCCGGCAAGGCGCAGTTGATGATAAAGGGGCCGTTTGAATGGCTGGGGGACTTCCCGTCCGCCGGTTGGCACATCACTGCCGCGCAGTTACGCAAGTACGCGGCGGCCGGCCGACCGCTGCCGGCGTCGCGCTGGTTGGCGGCGTCCTGCCACAACGCTGAAGAACTGGCGTTGGCCGAGCAGATGGGCGTGGACTTTGTGACCCTGTCGCCGGTGCAACCGACCCAGACACACCCGGATGCTCAGCCGCTGGGTTGGGAGCTGGCGTTGACTTTGATCGAAGGCTTCAGCAAACCGGTGTTTTTGCTGGGTGGTGTTGGCCCGGCAGAGCGGCAGAAAGCCTGGGAAGCGGGCGCGCAGGGTGTGGCGGGGATTCGGGCGTTTTGGCCTGAGGCTTAGTACCCGATCGTTCCCACGCTCTGCGTGGGAATGCAGCCCGGGACGCTCAGCGTCCCATCAAGAGCCGAACGCGGAGCGTCCGTTGAGGCATTCCCACGCAGAGCGTGGGAACGATCAGTTAGAGGGTTTGGCCGCCGGCTGCCATAAAATCTCGGCAATCCCCTGTCGCCTGGCAATCAACCGTGCCGCTACAAACAACAAATCCGACAACCGATTGATATACGCCAGGCCAACCCCGGCCAACGGTTCGATCGCATTCAACTGCTGACAGCGGCGTTCGGCACTGCGCGCCAGGCTGCGACACACGTGGGCCTGGGCAATCAGCGCCGAACCGCCGGGCAGAATGAAATTCTCCAGCGGCCCCAGCTCTTCATTCCACACATCAATGGCTGCTTCCAGCCGTTCGATTTCTGCCGTGTTCAGTGCCTGATATGCCGGCATCGCCAGTTCGCCACCGAGGTCGAACAACCGATGCTGGCAGGGCGCCAATACCTCGATCACTTCATTAAGCCCAGGAAACTCGCCAGTTTGTGCCGCTAATCCGGCCAACAGCACGCCCACCTGGCTGTTCAGCGTATCGACTTCGCCAATGGCCTCGATTCGCGGATGGTCCTTAGGCACCCGGCGACCGTCGCCAAGCCCGGTTTCGCCTTTGTCGCCGGTGCGGGTGTAAATCTTCGACAAACGAAAGCCCATGGTTACCTCGACAGCTGATTGAGTTCTTGAGAGTTCACCGCAGTGCCCGACAATGGCAGGCGCAAGGTGAAACAGGTGCCTTGGCCCAGCGTCGATTGCACCTCCATCTGGCCTTTATGGTTGTTGGTGATGATGAAATACGAGACCGAGAGCCCAAGGCCGGTGCCCTGACCGATTTCCTTGGTGGTGAAGAACGGTTCGAACGTGCGTTTGCGCACGCTTTCGCTCATGCCGATGCCGTTGTCCTCGACCTGGATTTCCGCCCACGGCGGATTCAGTTTTGTACGCAGAATGATCCGCCCCGGTTCGCGGTCGTCTGCGCGCTGGTGAATGGCTTGCGCGGCGTTTTTCAGCAGGTTGAGCAGCACCTGTTCCAGTTCGTTGGCGGTGCCGGGTACCGGGCCCAGTGCCGGATCGAACTGGCGAATGATCGCCTGGCCCTTGAAGTCGAAGCCAATGGCCAGGTCGAAGTCGTTGCCGGCGATTTCCACCGCTTGATCGATCAGTGCCGGCAGGTCACACGGCGCCATTTGCCGAGTGCTGCGGCGGCTGAAGCTGAGCATGTGGGTCACGATCTTCGCCGCCCGGGCGCCAGCCTGCTGAATGCCGTCGAGCAGCTGCGGTACTTCACGCGCTTTCAGGTACTTATTCACCGTTTCCAGTTCGATGCCCATTTGCTCGGCCTGTTCGAGGTTCTTCGGCAGGTCGGGGGACAGACGTCGACGAATGTTCTGGACGTTGTGCAGGATCGCGCCCAGCGGGTTGTTGATCTCATGGGCCATACCGGCGGCGAGGCCGCCGACCGAGAGCATTTTTTCCGACTGCACCATCATTTCTTCCAGGGACAGACGCTGGGTGATGTCGTCGATCCGGATGACCACGCCACGCCCGGCGCCGCCCATCAACGGGTAGAACGTCAGGGCGTAATGCCGGGGGTCGTCGTCCTTGGACCAGGTAACGCGTTCGATCTTGGCCACCGTATGCTGCTCGACGGTTTGCTTGAGCTGCGGCAGGAATGGCTTGAGGGGTTTGAAGGCGAGGAAGATCGGCTGGTTCAAGGCTTCGTCCAGGCGCGTGCCGGACAGGGCGCTGGCCTCCTGATTCCATTGGGTCACGTAAAGCTGCTCGTCGAGGGCGATCAGTGCCGATGGCATGGAGTCGATGATGCTGTTGAGGTAGTTCTGGAAACCGGTGAGTTTTTTCTCGATCTTGCTCCGCACCTGAACTTCCAGTTCCAGCTTACGGTTGGTGTGACGGGTTTCTTCGGCCAGCCCCTGGGCCTGGTCGTACGCTGCCTGGGAGTCGTCGCGGGCACGCTTGAGCTGCTGCTCCCGGGCCTCGATGCGCGAGAGCATGGTGTTGAACGCTTCGGCGAGGCTGCCGATTTCGTCGTGGTTGCCGCGAGACGCGCGCAGGGCGTAGTTCTCTTCCCGGGTGACTTGCCGGGACAGCTCTTCGAGCTGATGGATGGGGCGGGTAATCAGGCGTTTGATCTGCCGGGCGATCACCAGCCACAACAGCACGCTGAAAATCAGAATCCCCAGGCTGGCGGTCAGAGTCCCGGTGTAGAACGCCATCGGCAATTCGCTGCTGGCCACCAGAAGCAAATGCCCCGGAGCGGTGCCGGGGCGGGGCAGGGTAATCACTTGATTGCTGCGAAACTCCGTGGCTTGCCAGGCTTCGAGGTGTCGGTAGTGCTCTGGCAGGTTCAGCGTGTCGCCGTGTTGCAGCTCCGCCAGACGCGTACCCGTGCCGTCGTAAAGGGCTGCCGCACGCAGTGGTGAATAGCTGTTGAGTTCGTTGAGCAGGCGTTCGGCGTTTTGCGGCGACTTCAGGGCGTCGGACACCAGGCTCGGGTTGGACACCAGTCGGCCGATGGTCTGCAGGGCCTGGGGGGCCATGCTTTCCTGGGAGATGTAATACGCGGCGCTGATAAAGGTCAGGTTGGCGACCAGCAGAACGGTGGTCAACAGCACCAGCAGGGCGGCCAGCAGTTTCTGGCCGACCGGAAGGTTTTCAAGGCGCTGGCGCAATGGCATCAGGTTCATCGCTGAAAAGGAACAAGTGGCCAGCGTAGCCGCTGCTCAGTCGCTGGGCAATCCAAGGCTGTGCAGATGAGCGATCAAGCGCTGCTGCAATTGATTGAGGTGGGGCAGGTTCAACTGATGCCGCGAGGCAACTTTGCAGGCATGGCCCAACAGGTAGCTGATTTCGGTGCGGCGCTGATTGGCGACATCCTGATACATCGAGGAGAAATTGGTCGCGGTGGCCTTGATCACTCGTTCGACTTCCTCCTGGAGGTTTTCGGCCGCTGCCGGCTGGCCGCAGCGCTCCAGCAGTTCGGTGAGTTCGGCGCACAGGGTGGCCACTTCGCACTGATGCTGCTGCAAACCGCCATTGCGGCATTCATGCAGGACGGTCAACGGGTTGATCGCACAGTTGAGCGCCAGCTTGCGCCACAGCCTTGTGAGAATGTCGGTGCTCCACTCATGGGGAATGCCGGCGTCGCTCAAGTCCTCCAGCCAGAACGGTGCCACCGGATGGCCGGCATCTCCCAGCCAGGTGTAACCATGACCGGCAAACACCACACGCCAGTCGCCATCGCGAAACGCGCCTTCGGTACTGGAGGCGAAGATGCAGCGGGCATGCGGGACTTGCGCGGCGACGGCGTCCTGGCTGCCAAGGCCGTTTTGCAACAGGATCAGTTCCGCATCCGGGGTCAGGCGGTGGGCGAGCCGGGCCACGGCTGTTACGGCGTCATAGGCTTTACAGGCCACCAGCAGACGGCTGATCGGCCCGTCGCTGTCGGCTGTTTCGCCGGGCACCGGGTACAGCTGCGCTTCGCCGTGCTCGACCAGCGTCAGCCCGCCCGCCGCCTGATAGGCCTGCAGGCGTGCCGCGTCCCGTACAATCAGCCTGACCGGCACTGAAGCCCGTGCCAGACGGGTGGCCCACAACGTGCCGAGGCTGCCGGCACCCAGAACATGCCAAGGGGTCGACATCAGCTTTTTGCTCGGTTTGATGCTGGCATGTGAGGCTCGCAGTATCGGTTGGAAAAGACCCGTTATAATGAGCCCGATTTTAACCGCAAGCCAAGCGCGCTCCATCGTTATCGAGCGCGCCTTTTTATTGGAGAGATTACATGCCGTCGTTCGACGTGGTATCCGAACTGGACAAACACGAAGTCACCAACGCGGTCGAGAACGCCGTCAAGGAACTCGATCGTCGTTATGACCTGAAAGGCAAGGGCAGCTTCGAGTTCAAGGAAAAAGACCTGACCGTCAACCTGACCGCGGAAGCCGATTTCCAGCTTGAAGCGATGATCGAGATCCTCAAGCTGGCCCTGGTCAAGCGCAAGATCGACGTGCAATGCCTTGAAGTCAAGGATGCCTACGCGTCGGGCAAGCTGATGAAGCAGGAAGCGGTCCTCAAGGAAGGCATCGACAAAGAGCTGGCGAAGAAAATTGTCGCCCACGTCAAAGATGCCAAGCTCAAGGTCCAGGCTGCCATTCAAGGCGAGCAAGTGCGCATCACCGGCAAGAAGCGCGACGATTTGCAGGAAGCCATCGCGGCCCTGCGCGCCAAAACTTTCGACATGCCGCTGCAGTTCAATAACTTCCGCGACTGACCTTTCCAGCGGGAACCTCTCGACGATTTCGACGTCCGAGGCCCAAGCAACGGCAGAAACGATCGAGCCTTATGGGTTCGGTCTTTCTGCCGCTCATTTTTTGCGTGCCGGGTAGCCGGAAATCAGGAGAAAGTAGATGGATTTGAATACTGAAGTGGACAACCTGGTCAAGGCGTCTCAAGCCTGGATTCCGATGATCATGGAATACGGCAGCCGCGTGTTGCTAGCGGTGATCACCCTGGCCATTGGCTGGTGGCTGATCAATAAAGTCACGCAAAAACTGGGCGGCCTGCTGGCATTGCGCAACGCCGACCTGGCACTGCAAGGCTTTATCAGCAGTCTGGCGAACATCATTCTCAAGGTTCTGTTGATCGTCAGTGTGGCGTCGATGATCGGTGTGGAAACCACGTCCTTCGTCGCGGCTATCGGTGCGGCCGGCCTGGCCATCGGTCTGGCCCTGCAGGGCAGCCTGGCGAATTTCGCCGGCGGCGTGTTGATTCTGTTGTTCCGTCCGTTCCGTATCGGTGACTGGATCGAAGCCCAAGGTGTTGCCGGTACTGTCGACAGCATCCAGATCTTCCACACCGTACTGCGCACTGGCGATAACAAAACCATCATCGTGCCTAACGGTAATCTGTCGAACGGCATCATCACCAACACCAACCGTCAGCCGACCCGCAAAGTAGTATTTGATGTGGGTGTGGACTACGAAGCGGACTTGCAGAAGGCCCGTGAAGTGTTGCTGGAACTGGCCAAGGATCCGCGAGTATTGGCTGAGCCGGCACCGGAAGCGGTGATTTCCACACTGGGCGACAGTTCGATCACTGTTTCCCTGCGCGTGTGGGTGAAAACCGCTGACTATTGGAATGTGATGTTCATGTTTAATGAGCATTCACGCGATCGCTTGAAGACTGCCGGCATCGATATTCCATTTCCGCAACGGGTTATTCGCGTGGTGCAGGAATCGGCAACGGTGTAAGGATCAGTCGATCAACTAATGTCTGACCTTTTGGTCAAACATTTTGCAAGCCCCGATCCTTTAAACACAATGCTGTAGCCAATAAAAAAGGCCCATCCGAAGATGGGCCTTTTTTGATTACCGCGAACTAACTTTCTGCAATTACAGAATGTTGAGCGGGTAGTCGGTGATCAGGCGGAACTCAGAGATATCGCCTTCGCCTTCGTCTGCGTTGGCGGTGTGCCATGCTTGACGGATGCGGAACGACAGATCTTTAGCTGGGCCGGACTGAATTACGTATTTAACTTCCACGTTGGTTTCGTGGTGTTTGCCGTCTGCACCGTACAGGCCAGCGTAAGGGCTGCCTGCTGGAGTGTTGGTGCCGTCGATGTCCCAACCTTTCACGTAACGGGTCATGAAGCTCAGACCAGGTACGCCGTATTCGGCCATTTTCAGGTCGTAACGGGCCTGTACCGATTTCTCGCCAGGGGCGTTGAAGTCGGAGTACTGGATGGAGTTGGCGAGGAAGATCGAGTCGCCACCGCGGTTGTTTTTACCCACGCCGATATAGTCGAACGGAGTATCGCCATTCACTTTCTGGAAGCCCAGGGTGATGGTGTGCGCCTTCAGGAACGAGAAAGCAGCAGCGAGGGAGTAGGCGGTGTTATTGATTTCGCCTGCTTTAGCGCTACCAGTGTCCCTGGTGTTGTAGATGTTACCGTCGAAGTTGATCGACTGATCGCCACCCAATGCGAGGGTGTAGTTCGCGTTGGCGTAGTACTGGTTCCAGATGTCTTCGAGCTTGGCACCGTACAGCGACACGCTCAGGTCTGGGGTAATGCCGTACTTGCCGCCGAAGTAGTCGATGGAGTTGGCTTGCACGCCAGCGTAGGTAGCCCACAGGTCGCCATTACGAGCATTTCGGTCTTGGCTGGTCGCCGAGTAGAAGTGACCGGCTTCGAGGTCAAGGTCTTTGACTTCGCTGCTCTGCAGTTGGATACCGCTGGCAGTTTGGTGAAGGATGCGGGAACCGCCTACAGCGAACACCGGAGAGGTGCTTGGCTGCATGTCGCCGATTTTCAGCTCGGTCTTGGAGATGCGGAACTTGGCGGCAGCGCCGGCTTTGCCCTGGTTGTTTTCGACTTCGCCATCATTGCCCACGGGCATGTTGCCGGTACCCGAATACTTGTCGGAACCGTCCAGCTTAATGGCCAGTTGGCCCCAAGCTTCAACGCCAACACCGATCAGACCTTGGGTGTAGCCCGAGCTGTACATGCCCTGGATGCCCTGGGTCCAGTCTTTGTCATCGACGGCGCCGTCTTTCTTGTTACGGTTGTAGTAGTAGTTGCGAACCAGCAAGTCGAGCTTGCTGTCTTCAACAAAACCTTTGGCTTCTGCCTGGTCGCTTACGAAAGGTGCGGCTACTGCCAACTGAGTACTGGCTGCTGCTGCAACTGCCAGTGCGATCATGCTCCACTTCATCACGCGCATCGTGATTTGCTCCTTTGGTTTTTAGAAGAGTACTGCCGTCCCACCTGTTTTATTATCTGGGCGGCTCTTTCTTTTTGTGTCGGCGCAAACTTATATCACGCCGACCCTATTGGCGATACTTGCGTATCTAACCTTTCAGCTTCTTTACGACCCTGTCGCAATTGGCTGGGTAGATGTCGCAAATTCACAGTCCCGACGCAATCGGACTGACAACTTCAGCGCTGTTTTCCAGGGCTTGAGCATCGGTAAAAAAGAGTCCCTGGTCCTGCACTTGAATCTCCATCGGGCAACCCTGCCACTGTTTTTATTGGTCTTCAGGCTTCCACTTCCAGCGGAGCGCTTATAGACGATACGGGTGTTAATGCAACAAGCGTGCACAAACCTGAATTTTGTTGCCGTTTTTTTCTGAAAGCCTGCCTGTTGCTGTAAAAACCTCATAAAACCGGGGGGTTCAAGCTCGTTTTTCTTAGGCTTGACGCCATGCTTTGCATCGTGGTTACCACATCGAAGCCGCGGGGGTGACAACCAAAAACGTTACCGGTTCACCCCGCCAGTGAGTAATTGGCGGATGCTGACGCACTGAGCGTAGACGCGTTGTGCGGTTTTGGTGCAAAAAATTTTATTTCCTGTACTGAATTCACACATTGTCGCTTTGCCGTGGGTTCGATCCGCTCGTTATCTATGGGGCATTTCGGCTTTTTTTTCTGTGGTGGTCGGGGCCGTCATGGTGCGTCCCGGATCAAAATGGCTCATGTCGGGGCGCCCGGAGGGCGGTGCCGGCGGCAGTTCATCGTGAAGCGTGTGGCGTTCGCAGGTATGCTGCCGTCCTGTCGCTTGGTGCGCCGTCTTTCGGTAGGGGCACTAAGCTGAAAAAAGATGACCAGAGGGGAGTGTGCGCTGTGTTCGCTTTAGATCCACGACTTCAACAAGACACGTTGCCAATCGGCGATTTCCCGCTCTGCCGGTTACTGTTGTCCAATGATTCGAATTACCCCTGGTTCATCCTCGTGCCACGCCGCGAGGATATCAGTGAAATATTTCAGCTGGATGGCGCAGATCAACAGCAGCTGTGGCGGGAAACGACTGAGCTGGCGGAAATCCTCAAGGACTCGTTCGACGCGGACAAGTTGAACGTCGCAGCCCTGGGTAACGTCGTCAATCAGTTGCACATGCATGTGATTGTGCGCAAGCGTGAGGACGCCGCCTGGCCGGCCCCGATCTGGGGCAAACAGGAGGCCAAGCCATACAGTCCAGCGCAGATCGCGACGATTCGTGAACGACTGCGTCTGGTGTTGACCGATGAATTCACGTTTCTGGAGGGTTGAGTCATGAGCCTGGAAGAGCGCGTTACCGATCTGGAAAGCCAGTTGGCGTTTCAGGATGACACCATCCAGACATTGAACGATGTGCTGGCGGCGCAGCAACATGCGGTCGAGCGCCTACAGCTGCAGATGACTGCGCTGCTCAAGCGGCAGGAGGAAATGGTCGGCCAGTTCGAGTCCTTCGAAGAAGAGGCTCCACCGCCGCATTACTGAGCCACATTAGTGAGCTACGTTAGAGAAAAGCAGGTCATAAAAAAACCGCGAACAGCCTGGCTGCTCGCGGTTTTTTTTAGCCTTGAATCAGCGGCGCGGCAGTGCGGCGATCACATCTTCGGCTTGCAGGCCTTTGTCACGATTCATGACAGAGAACTCCACGCGCTGGCCTTCTACCAGAACACGGTGGCCTTCACCGCGAATCGCCCGGAAATGCACGAAAATATCATCGCCGGAGTCGCGGGAAATAAAGCCGAAGCCTTTGGAGGTGTTGAACCATTTGACGGTGCCAGTATCGCGGTTGCTCATGTCATAGCTTGGCGCGGCGGCGGCCGGTGAAGATTTGTAGAAGCTGATGGCCAGGTGCAGAAATACGGCGATCAGGGCAACGACCAGGCTGAACAGAACGGCAGGTTGACCGGCGATGACAGGCATCGGGGCGATCAGCGTCAGGGTTTGCAGCACGACAGCCAGAACCAGCAAGGCGCTGACCAGGTTTTGCAGTTGATGACGCGGGCCTTTGTTCCAGTAGGGGATAACAGGCGCGAGGGTGAGGTTGAGCAGGCCGAAAAAGGCCAGGTACAGTGCATCGGGTTGTTGCAGGTAAGGTACCGCTTCGGATCGCAGGCTAGGGATGAAGGACAGCAGCAGGGCTGCTGCGCCCATTAGCAGGTGGACGATTTTCAACATTTTGATTAACTCACGTTAAGACGGATCACAAGGAAGAGCTGATAGAGCACGGTTCGCTTCAGAACAATAAGAGGCGTTGGGCACGTACCTGATATCAGCCTATGCGCAACCCCCGGAAAATAGGCGGTAGCGACACACTGCCTATTTAACAGCAAAGCCTGCGGCTACTCAAATCAGGCGGTCCAGCGGCGCTTTTATTGGCATGGTGCGCGGATGACGCCGTTGAGTGTTATTCGCGCGCTGTGTTTCTCGGATCTTTCGCCTTTTCGTTGAGTGATGTTGCGTCAGTTTTCGTAGGAAATCGTCCGGCCTAGGACGAGCTCCATGATCGCCCCTCCGTTGTTGGCTTATCCTACGTTGATGGTCATAAAGTCATCTGGATATACCGTTGTGCCTGCGCTTTTATAAGGAAACAGAATATGGCCCTTACAAGCAGCAAGGATGACAAAGGAGTGTCAACGGTATGGTTCATGAAGACAGACAAGGCGAGAGGAGGATCGGTCCACTCAAGGATATAAGGATTGATTCACTTGTCAGCGAATTCGATATGGGGCTGGCCCAGCCCTTATCCCGGTCAGTGCGTTTGAATGGCTTTGCGACCTGTTTGCGGCTTGAGCAGGTCTATTGGGATATTTTGGGCGACATGGCCAAGGTCAATTGCTGCTCGGTCAGTGCGCTGTTGTCCCATGTGGATCGCGAGGTGCACTTGCGCCATGGCGGGGTGAAAAACTTCACCGGGCTGGTGCGGGTTGTCTGCGTCGTGCACAGCCTGAAGGAGGGCAGTTGCCCCGTCATGGCTTAGCGAGAGCAGCTGAATGGGTAGAGTGTCGGTCTGTGCAGTCTTACGGCTGCACAGGCTGCATTTAATGGATATAATCCCGCTCTTTGCCGCAAAGCCCTGCATACGCGGTAGCAATCTGATCGCCGAGACAACCCCCATGCCGATGTACGATTACCAATGTGCTTCCTGTGGTCATCAGTTGGAAGCCATTCAAAAGATCAGCGCAGCACCGCTGGTCGACTGCCCTGCCTGCCAGGCGCCAGAGCTTAAAAAGATGCTGTCCATGCCCGGTTTCCGCCTCAGTGGCACCGGCTGGTACGAAACCGACTTCAAGACCGGTTCCAAGAAAAATCTGGCCGGTGGCGACAAAGCTGACTAGGGTCTAGCGCCCGGGTTGAACGACACGCGCGAGCTCTTGCATCATCTGGCACCTTATTCAAGTGCGGTGGTGCGGCAAGACCTCCACCCGAATTTCGAATTACGAGAAGTGAAACCACTACCATGATGCGCAGCCATTATTGCGGCCAACTGAACGAAAGCCTGGAAGGCCAGGAAATTACCCTTTGCGGATGGGTTCACCGTCGCCGTGACCATGGCGGGGTGATTTTCCTCGATATCCGTGATCGTGACGGTCTGGCCCAGGTGGTGTTCGATCCGGACCGTGCCGAGAGCTTCGCCGCCGCCGATCGCGTGCGCAGCGAGTACGTCGTGAAGATCACCGGCAAGGTTCGCCTGCGTCCGGCCGGTGCAACCAACGCCAACATGGCGTCGGGCATGATCGAGGTCCTGGGCTACGAGCTGGAAGTGCTGAACGAATCGGAAACCCCGCCGTTCCCGCTGAACGAGTTCTCCGACGTTGGCGAAGAAACCCGCCTGCGTTATCGCTTCCTTGATCTGCGTCGTCCTGAAATGGCCGAGAAGCTGCGTCTGCGTTCGCGCATGACCACCAGCATCCGCCGCTACCTGGACGAGAACGGTTTCCTCGACGTCGAGACGCCGATCCTGACCCGTGCGACGCCGGAAGGCGCGCGTGACTATCTGGTGCCGAGCCGTACTCACGCAGGTTCCTTCTTCGCCTTGCCGCAATCGCCGCAGCTGTTCAAGCAGCTGCTGATGGTGGCCGGCTTTGATCGCTACTACCAGATCGCCAAGTGCTTCCGCGACGAAGACCTGCGTGCCGACCGTCAGCCGGAATTCACCCAGATCGACATCGAGACCAGCTTCCTCGATGAAAAAGACATCATGGGCCTGACCGAAGGCATGATCCGCAACCTGTTCAAGGAAGTGCTGGACCTGGAATTCGGCGAATTCCCGCACATGACCTTCGAAGAAGCCATGCGCCGCTACGGTTCCGACAAGCCAGACCTGCGTAACCCGCTGGAACTGGTGGATGTTGCCGATCAGCTCAAGGAAGTCGATTTCAAGGTGTTCAGTGGCCCGGCCAACGACCCGAAATGCCGTATCGCCGCCTTGCGCGTTCCAGGCGGGGCGAGCATGCCGCGCAAGCAGATCGACGATTACACCAAGTTCGTCGGCATCTACGGTGCCAAGGGCCTGGCGTACATCAAGGTCAACGAGCGTGCTGCCGGTGTTGAAGGTCTGCAGTCGCCGATCGTGAAAAACATCCCGGAAGCCAACCTGAACGTGATCCTCGATCGCGTGGGTGCAGTCGATGGCGACATCGTGTTCTTCGGTGCCGACAAAGCCAAGATCGTCAGCGAAGCCCTGGGCGCGCTGCGGATCAAGTTGGGCCATGACCTCGAGTTGCTGACCTGCAAGTGGGCGCCAATGTGGGTCGTCGACTTCCCGATGTTCGAAGAGAATGACGACGGCAGCTTCAGCGCCTTGCACCACCCGTTCACCGCACCGAAGTGCACTCCTGAAGAGCTGGAAGCCAACCCGGCTGGCGCTTTGTCCCGTGCCTACGACATGGTCCTGAACGGCACCGAGCTGGGTGGCGGTTCGATCCGTATCCACCGCAAGGAAATGCAGCAATCGGTCTTCCGTCTGCTGGGTATCAACGAAGCGGAACAGGAAGAGAAATTCGGCTTCCTGCTCGACGCCCTGAAATACGGCGCGCCGCCGCACGGTGGTCTGGCCTTCGGTCTGGACCGTCTGGTGATGCTGATGACCGGCGCCCAGTCGATCCGTGAAGTGATCGCCTTCCCGAAAACCCAGAGTGCTGCGGACGTGATGACGCAGGCTCCAGGCGTGGTAGATGCCAAGGCATTGCGCGAACTGCACATTCGTCTGCGCGAAACGCCAAAGGCAGAGTAAAGCTGACCGCAAAGGCGCATCCTTTTGGGATGCGCCTTTTCTTTAGGTCGAGATTTTTTTATTGCTGGCCGACACTGAATGCGTGGCGGGCAATGTTTCAAAGAGAAATACGGAGCGAGTTATGGCAGGTCATTCCAAGTGGGCGAACATCAAGCACCGCAAAGAACGTCAGGATGCCAAGAAGGGCAAGATTTTCACCAAGTGGATTCGTGAACTGACGGTCGCTGCCCGTCAGGGCGGCGCTGATCCGGGCTCCAACCCGCGTCTGCGTCTGGCGCTGGATAAAGCGCTGGGTGCGAACATGAGCCGTGACATCATCGACCGCGCGGTGGCCCGTGGTGCCGGCGCTGCCGATACCGATGACATGGTCGAGCTGACCTACGAAGGCTATGGCCCGGGCGGCGTGGCGGTGATGGTCGAATGCATGACCGACAACCGCAACCGCACCGCAGCTGCTGTTCGCCATGCGTTCAGCAAGTGCGGCGGCAACCTCGGCACCGACGGTTCGGTGGCTTATCTGTTCGAACGCAAGGGGCAGATTTCCTTCGCGCCTGGGGTTGATGAAGACGCGCTGATGGAAGCGGCCATGGAAGCCGACGCCGATGACGTGGTGACCAACGAAGACGGCTCCATCGACGTGTTCACCTCGTTCGCCGGCTTCTATTCCGTGCGCAACGCCTTGGAGGCTGCCGGCTTCAAGGGCAGCGATGCGGAAATCGTCATGTTGCCGACCACCAGTGCCGAACTGGATCTGGAAGGCGCCGAGAAGGTTCTCAAGCTGATCGACATGCTCGAAGACCTGGATGACGTGCAGAACGTCTATTCCAACGCCGACATCCCGGAAGCGGTGGCCGCGCAACTCGGTTGATGCATCGATAAAGATCGCAGTCTTCACCTGGCCCCTACGCTGTACCTGCAGGAGCTGCCGAAGGCTGCGATCTTTTAATTTAAAAGCTGAAAACCAAAAGATCGCAGCCTTCGGCAGCTCCTACACAGTTATCCTCAGCCAACCGCGATCTCTTTCTGCAGGCGTTATGACTTTAATTCTTGGAATCGACCCCGGTTCACGCATCACCGGTTATGGCGTAGTACGTGATACCGGACGTGGCTGCGTGTACGTGGCGTCGGGCTGCATTCGCACGGGCTCCGGCGAGCTGCACGAGCGCCTGCAAATCGTCTACCGGGGTGTGCGCGAGGTGATCCAGACCTACGGCCCGGTAACCATGGGCATCGAAAAGGTCTTTATGGCCCGCAACGCCGACTCGGCCCTCAAGCTCGGCCAGGCTCGCGGCGCAGCCATCGTGGCCGGTGCCGAAGAAAGCCTGGAAATCGCCGAATACACCGCAACCCAGGTCAAGCAAGCGGTGACCGGTACAGGCGGGGCAAATAAAGAACAAGTGCAAATGATGGTCATGCACATGCTGAAACTGACCAGCAAGCCGCAAATCGATGCCTCGGATGCCCTGGCCATCGCGATTTGCCACGCTCACACCCGTTCCAGCCTGTTGCCCCATGGCCTGGGCACGGCACGCAGTCGTGGCGGGCGCCTGCGTCTCTG
The DNA here is from genome assembly GCF_058802085.1 of Pseudomonas sp. GW822-FHT02G04. Taxonomy (NCBI): domain Bacteria; kingdom Pseudomonadati; phylum Pseudomonadota; class Gammaproteobacteria; order Pseudomonadales; family Pseudomonadaceae; genus Pseudomonas; species Pseudomonas sp. GW822-FHT02G04. The sequence continues at coordinate 27,823 of NZ_JBXANU010000039.1, read as the reverse complement.
ATAGCATCAGCAATCATTTTTTGTGGAATGAGGGTTTTGCGCCTGTGTTGTCGGCGCAAAACCCTTGTTCTGTCAGTCGCCAGCACTGATCTGGCCAACGCTCAAGGATCTGAAACGTGATTGGACGCTTGCGCGGCACTTTGGCTGAGAAACAGCCGCCGCACCTGATTCTGGATGTAAACGGTCTGGGGTATGAGCTGGAAGTGCCCATGACCACGCTTTATCGCTTGCCGTCGGTCGGTGAACCGCTGACCTTGCACACCCATTTGGTCGTACGCGAAGACGCGCAGTTACTCTATGGCTTCTTCGGCAAGCGTGAGCGAGACTTTTTTCGCGAACTGATCCGTCTCAATGGGGTAGGGCCGAAACTGGCGTTGGCCCTGATGTCGAGCCTGGAAGTCGACGAGTTGATCCGTTGCGTGCAGTCCCAGGACACGTCGGCACTGACCAAGGTGCCGGGCGTTGGCAAGAAGACTGCCGAGCGTTTGCTGGTGGAGCTCAAGGATCGCTTCAAAGCCTGGGAAACCGTACCGAGCATGTTTGCGTTGGTGCCGAACCAGCCGGATGCGCCAGCGCAACAAGTCGCTGCCGCCGAAAATGACGCGGTCAGCGCGCTGATTTCCCTGGGCTACAAGCCGCAGGAAGCCAGCAAGGCGATTTCCGCGATCAAGGAGAAGGGTTTGAGCAGTGAAGACATGATTCGTCGTGCCCTGAAGGGAATGATCTAAGTGATTGAAGCTGATCGTCTGATCGCCGCTACGGGTGGCCCCCGTGAGCGCGAAGAAGTCCAGGACCGGGCGATTCGTCCCGTCAGCCTGGCCGAATACATTGGCCAGCCGACCGTTCGCGAGCAAATGGAGTTGTTCATCCAGGCCGCGCGCGGGCGCAATGAATCGCTGGATCACACCCTGATTTTCGGCCCGCCGGGCCTGGGTAAAACCACCCTGGCCAACATCATTGCCCAGGAAATGGGCGTGTCGATCAAAAGCACCTCGGGGCCGGTCCTCGAGCGTCCTGGTGATCTGGCTGCATTGCTGACCAACCTTGAGCCCCATGACGTGCTGTTCATCGACGAGATCCATCGGTTGTCGCCGATCGTCGAAGAAGTGCTGTACCCGGCCATGGAAGATTTCCAGCTCGACATCATGATCGGCGAAGGGCCGGCCGCGCGCTCGATCAAGCTCGATCTGCCACCGTTTACCCTGGTTGGCGCAACCACCCGTGCCGGTATGCTGACCAACCCGTTGCGCGACCGTTTCGGGATCGTCCAGCGCCTGGAGTTCTACAGCACCGCCGACCTGGCAACGATTGTCAGCCGTTCGGCGAACATTCTCGGTTTGCCGCTGGACCCGGAAGGCTCCTTTGAAATCGCCCGGCGTGCCCGTGGCACACCGCGAATCGCCAACCGCTTGCTGCGCCGGGTCCGGGATTTTGCCGAGGTTCGTGCCAAGGGCCACATCACCAAACCAATCGCCGACCTGGCCTTGAACCTGCTGGATGTCGATGAGCGTGGCTTCGACCATCAGGACCGGCGCCTGCTGTTGACCATGATCGAGAAGTTTGACGGTGGGCCGGTGGGGGTGGACAGTCTGGCCGCTGCAATCAGCGAAGAGCGCCACACCATTGAAGACGTGCTGGAGCCGTACCTGATCCAGCAGGGCTACATCATGCGCACACCGCGGGGGCGGGTGGTGACCCGGCATGCGTATCTGCACTTCGGCTTAAACATTCCGTCACGAATGGGCGAGATGCCCGTGGTAGACGAGTTCCTCGATGCAGTGGACGATTAATCACCTTTGCGCGCTGATTTATTCGGGGTTTGTGCTGTCCCAGGACGGTACTTTCGCCAGAAAGCCGCGAATCAATGAAAAAACAGTTGCCTGGCCGGATTGGCAACCTGAGGAGTAAGCACTAGAGTATGCGCGCGCAAAACGGGCTTGAGCCGTTCGCACATCGTTGTCGCGTTTATTACGAGGACACCGATGCCGGCGGCATCGTGTATTACGTCAATTACCTCAAGTTTATGGAACGGGCTCGAACCGAGCGGCTCCGGGAGCTGGGCTTTGCCCAGTCGGCGCTGGCAGGGGAGGACCTGTTGTTCGTCGTGCATTCCAGCGAAGCGCGTTACCACGCGCCGGCGCGACTGGACGACGAGCTGCTGGTAAGCGCTGAAGTAATTGAATTGAACCGGGTCAGCCTGCGCTTCAAACAGCAGGTCAGGCGGGCTACGGATAATGTGCTGCTCTGCGAAGGGCAGTTTCTGGTGGCCTGTGTGCGCACTAACAGTTTGAAACCCCGGGCCATTCCCGAAGCTCTACGTGCGGCCTTTGCCGACGTGAGCGGCGCGGGTACACACTCAAAGCAGGAGATAAAGCGTGGAAGCTAACGTCGTCGACCATTCCTCCATGTGGAGCCTGGTCAGCAATGCCAGTGTCGTGGTGCAACTGGTAATGCTGATCCTGGTAGCCGCATCGGTGACCTCGTGGATCATGATCTTTCAGCGCAGCAACTTGCTGCGCGCCGGTCGACGTGCCCTGGAGAGCTTTGAAGAGCGCTTCTGGTCCGGTATCGACCTGTCCAAACTCTACCGTCAGGCTGGCAGCAACCCTGATCCGGATTCCGGCGTCGAGCAGATCTTCCGTGCCGGCTTCAAGGAATTCTCCCGTCTGCGTCAGCAGTCGGGCGTTGATCCGGAAGCGGTCATGGAAGGTGTGGCGCGTGCCATGCGCGTAGCCATCTCCCGCGAGGAAGAAAAACTCGAGCAGAGCCTGCCGTTCCTCGCCACCGTCGGCTCCGTCAGCCCGTATATCGGTCTGTTCGGCACGGTCTGGGGCATCATGAACTCCTTCCGTGGTTTGGCGACTGCCCAACAAGCGACCCTGGCCACTGTGGCTCCAGGTATCGCCGAAGCACTGATTGCTACTGCGATAGGTCTGTTCGCCGCCATCCCGGCCGTTATCGCCTACAACCGTTTTGCTGCCCGCAGCGAAACCCTGCTGGGCCGCTACTACACCTTCGCCGATGAATTCCAGGCGATCCTGCACCGCAAAGTGCACACCAGCGAAGAATAAGCAGGTAATTTCCAATGGCTTTAATCGCTCGAGCTCGCAAAAAGCGCAAGCCGGTTGCCGAGATGAACGTGGTGCCTTACATCGACGTGATGCTGGTACTGCTGGTCATCTTCATGGTGACCGCACCGATGCTCAATCAGGGCGTGAAAGTTGATCTGCCCAAGGTTTCCAGCGAAGCCTTGCCGCAGGACAACAACACTCAGGTCCTGACTATTTCGATCAAGGCTGACAAGACCTACTACTGGAACCTTGGCAGCGAAGTCGACACCGATAAGCAGCAGGACAAGGCCATGACCTTGCCGCAAATGACCGACGCCGTGACCAAGATCATTCGCGCAGGTACTGAAGGCGGCAAGCGTACCCAGGTGTTCATTCGCGGTGACAAGACCGTCGATTACGGCGCCGTCATGGGTGCCATGGGCGGGTTGCAGAAAGCCGGGGTCGGTAATGTTGGCTTGATTACCGAGGCGCCCTGATGCAGCAACTGCGAGAGCCGTCCGCCTCGGAAAGCTACTTCTGGCCTAGTGTCTGGGCGATTGTCTTGCACGTGCTGGTGTTCGGCATGCTGTTTGTCAGTTTCGCCTTCACACCGGAACTGCCGCCGGCCAAGCCGATTGTCCAGGCAACCCTGTACCAGCTGAAATCGAAAAGTCGGGCGACCACCCAGACCAATCAGAAGATCGCGGGTGAGGCGCAGAAATCTGCTGCGCGTCAGACCGAAGTCGAGCAGATGGAACAGAAGAAGGTCGAGCAGGAAGCGGTGAAGGCTGCGGAACAAAAGAAAGAAGAAGCGGCTCAAAAGGCCGAGGAAGCCAAGAAGGCCGACGAGTCGAAGAAAGCGGAAGAGGCGAAAAAGGCTGATGAAGCCAAGAAAGCCGACGAAGCGAAGAAGACCGCCGAAGCCAAAAAGGCCGAAGAGAAACAATTGGCTGATATAGCCAAGAAGAAAGCCGAAGAAGAAGCCAAAAAAGCTGCTGAAGAAGAGGCCAAGAAAGCGGCCGCTGAAGAAGCGAAGAAAAAAATCGTCGAAGACGCGAAGAAGAAAGCCGCCGAAGACGCCAAGAAGAAAGCTGAAGCTGAAGAGGCGAAGAAGAAAATCGCCGAAGACGCGAAGAAGAAAGCGACTGCCGATGCTGCGAAGAAGAAAGCGCAGGATGCGGCTCGCAAGTCGGTAGAGGACAAGAAGGCTCAGGCTCTGGCTGACTTGCTGTCCGATAAGACCGAACGTCAGCAGGCTTTGGCGGATGAGCAAGGCGATGAAACCGCGGGCAACTTTGATGATCTGATTCGTTCGCGAGCATCTGAAGGTTGGGCGCAGCCACCGTCGGCCCGCAAGGGCATGAAGGTGATTCTGCAAATCAACATGCTCCCTGACGGAACGATCTCCGGTGTTTCGGTTGCTCATTCCAGCGGTGACGCGCCGTTCGACAGTTCTGCAGTCGCGGCTGTAAAAAATATTGGTCGATTGACCGAAATGCAGGGTCTGAAGCCAGCTGATTTCGCACCCTATCGTTCATTCAAGATGACATTCACACCTGAGGATCTAGCCTTGTGAGAAACCTTCTTCGAGGACTGCTTGTAGTCATGTTCTGCTTTGCAGGACTGGCCACGGCAGATGAAAAAAATATCCTGGTCAGCAGTGGCAGCTCCCAGGCCACTCCAATTGCCGTTGTGCCTTTCGGCTTCCAGGGCGGTTCCGTCCTGCCGGATGACATGGCTGAAATCATTGGTAACGATCTGCGCAACTCGGGCTACTACGCGCCGATTCCAAAGCAGAACATGATCAGCCAGCCAAGCCAGCCGAGCGAAATCATCTACCGTGACTTCAAGGCGCTGGGTGCCCAGTACATCATGGTCGGCAGCATTGTTCCGGCGGGCGGTCGCCTGCAGGTGCAATACGGGCTGTTCAACGTCGCCACCGAGCAGCAAGTGCTGACCGGCAGCGTGTCGGGCGGCGTCGATCAGCTGCGTGACATGGCGCACTACATCTCCGACCAGTCGTTCGAAAAACTCACCGGTATCAAAGGTGCGTTCTCGACGCGTCTGCTGTACGTGACGGCCGAGCGTTTCTCCGAGAAGAACACTCGCTACACACTGCAACGTTCGGACTATGACGGCGCCCGTGCCGTGACGCTGCTGCAGTCGCGCGAGCCGATCCTGTCGCCGCGTTTCGCACCGGATGGCAAACGCATTGCCTACGTGTCGTTCGAGCAGAAGCGTCCGCGCATTTTCATGCAGAACATCGACACCGGTCGCCGTGAGCAGATCACCAACTTCGAAGGCCTGAATGGCGCGCCAGCCTGGTCGCCGGATGGCAATCGCCTGGCATTCGTATTGTCGAAAGACGGTAACCCGGACATCTACGTGATGAACCTGGGTTCGCGTCAGATCACTCGTGTCACCAATGGTCCTGGCATCAACACCGAACCGTTCTGGGGTAAGGATGGTTCGACCATCTACTTCACCTCCGACCGTGGCGGCAAGCCTCAGATCTACAAAACCAGCGCAGGCGGTGGTGGTGCAGAGCGTGTGACCTTCATCGGTAACTACAACGCCAACCCTAAACTGTCGGCCGATGAAAAGACCCTGGTAATGATTCACCGCCAGGACGGTTTCACCAACTTCAAGGTGGCGGCCCAGGATTTGCAGCGCGGTAGTGTAAAGATCCTCACTGATAGCACTCTGGACGAGTCTCCTACTGTTGCGCCCAACGGCACCATGGTAATCTACGCCACCCGCCAGCAGGGCCGGGGAGTCTTGATGCTCGTGTCCATTAATGGACGCGTGAGGCTCCCGCTTCCTACCGCACAAGGCGAAGTCAGAGAACCGTCCTGGTCCCCTTACCTGAACTGACGCGGCGCTATACGTTTTACTTAACACACTGGGGTTCATTAGGAGTTTCACGATGGAAATGCTGAAGTTTGGTAAATTTGCTGCGCTGGCTCTGGCCATGGCTGTAGCTGTAGGTTGCTCGTCCAAAGGCGGCGACAACGCCGGTGAAGGCGCTGTAGATCCAAACGCTGGTTACGGCGCTAACACTGGTGCAGTTGACGGCTCCCTGAGCGAAGAAGCTGCTCTGCGCGCAATCACCACCTTCTACTTCGAATACGACAGCTCGGACCTGAAGCCAGAAGCCATGCGCGCTCTGGACGTTCACGCCAAAGACCTGAAAGCAAACGGCGCTCGCGTTGTTCTGGAAGGCAACACCGACGAACGTGGTACTCGTGAGTACAACATGGCACTGGGCGAGCGTCGTGCGAAAGCCGTTCAGCGCTACCTGGTACTGCAAGGTGTTTCCCCAGCTCAGCTGGAACTGGTTTCCTACGGCGAAGAGCGTCCAGTTGCTACCGGCAACGACGAGCAGTCCTGGGCTCAAAACCGTCGCGTCGAACTGCGTAAGTAATTCGTCATGCGAACGTGCCGTCGTGCTGTAACTGTTTTGGCTCTCAGCCTCGCACCGCTTGCGGTGTGGGCTGCGGTTCCTGTGGTCGAGGACAACTCCGGCTATAACAATAGCGGGAGCAGTTATCCGCCTGCGGGTTACGGTACGAACGGCGCCTATGCCGGGGGAGGGGTTTCGGCCCCTGTCTCGGCACAGGGCGAGCTGTTCAACCAACTGCAATCGATGCAGGAGCAGATCTCGCGCCAACAAGGCATCATCGAAGTTCTGCAAAATGATGTAGCGCGCATGAAGCAAGAGAACCTGGAGCGATATCAGGATCTTGATCGGCGCATAGGAACCGGCGTTGCACCAGCCGCGACTCCTGATAATTCTTCCACCGGTGGCAATTTGAATGCCCCCGGTGCAGCAGCCGGCGCAGGTGCGGGAGCGGCAGCCGCTCAAGCCCCAGCGCCAGCCGCGGGTGGCGAACCGGCTGACCCGGCGAAGGAAAAACTGTATTACGATGCAGCCTTCGACCTGATCAAAGCCAAGGATTTCGACAAGGCCAGCCAGGCTTTCGCCGCATTCCTGCGCAAATACCCCAACAGCCAATACGCGGGCAACGCCCAGTACTGGTTGGGTGAAGTGAACCTGGCCAAAGGCGATCTGCAAGGTGCAGGTCAGGCATTTGCCAAGGTTTCGCAACTGTACCCCAAGCACCCCAAAGTGCCTGATTCGCTGTACAAGCTCGCTGATGTAGAGCGCCGCCTCGGTCATACCGACCGGGTCAAAGGCATTCTGCAACAGGTCGTGTCCCAATATCCGGGCACTTCCGCTGCTCAGCTGGCGCAACGCGATTTGCAGCGCATGTAAGCCTGTTTACACCCGTTTTGAAGAAACCCGCGCTTGTCGCGGGTTTTTTCGTTAGAATTCATGCCCTTTTTATGAAACACGCTTTTTGGGATCTGCGCGTTGGCGGGGTTCCTTGAAGTGCCTGACGGAGGCGGACAGCCTGTTTAGCTGTTACGCCCGTGGCGACTATGCAAGACACATTGAGAATCACCGAAGTTTTCTACTCGTTGCAGGGTGAAACGCGGACTGCCGGGCTGCCCACTGTTTTTGTGCGCCTGACCGGTTGCCCATTGCGTTGCCAATACTGCGACAGCGCCTACGCGTTCACTGGCGGCACCATCCGCACGCTCGACGACATCCTCGAGCAAGTGGCCGGTTTTCGTCCGCGTTACGTTTGTGTCACGGGCGGTGAGCCACTGGCGCAACCCAATGCCATTCCCTTGCTCAAGCAGTTGTGTGACGCCGGTTACGAAGTGTCGCTGGAAACCAGCGGCGCGCTGGACATCTCGGCGGTCGATCCACGGGTCAGTCGCGTCGTCGACCTGAAAACCCCGGGTTCGAAAGAAGCCCACCGCAACCGCTATGAGAACATCGAACTGCTTACGCCCAACGATCAGGTGAAGTTTGTCATCTGCTCGCGGGAAGACTATGACTGGGCCGTGTCCAAGCTGATTCAGTACGGTTTGAACGAGCGTGCCGGCGAAGTCCTGTTCTCGCCGAGCCACCATGACCTGAATGCACGTGATCTGGCGGACTGGGTGGTGGCGGACAATCTGCCTGTGCGCCTGCAATTGCAGCTGCATAAATATCTTTGGAATGACGAGCCGGGGCGCTGAAATGACTGAACCACTGAACACTGCTGAAAAACGTGCGGTCATCCTGCTGTCCGGTGGCCTCGACTCGGCGACGGTTGTGGCCATGGCCCGTGCCGAAGGCTATAGCTGCTACACCATGAGCTTCGATTACGGTCAGCGCCACCGCGCTGAACTGCATGCCGCCGAGCGTGTTGCCCGCGACCTGGGTGTGGTCGAGCACAAGGTGATCGGCCTGAACCTGAGCGGCATCGGTGGCTCGGCCCTGACCGACAGTTCCATCGACGTACCGGAGGCGCCGAGCGAAGGCATTCCGGTGACTTATGTGCCGGCGCGCAACACGGTGTTTCTGTCCCTGGCGTTGGGCTGGGCCGAAGTGCTGGGTGCGCGTGACATCTTTATCGGTGTAAACGCGGTGGATTATTCCGGTTACCCGGATTGCCGTCCCGAGTTCATCGAAGCCTTCGAGCGCATGGCTAATCTGGCGACCAAGGCCGGTGTAGAAGGGAATGGCTTCCGTATCCAGGCGCCCCTGCAGAACCTGAGCAAGGCGCAGATCGTTCAGGCGGGCGTGAAGCTTGGCGTCGACTACGGGCTGACCGTTTCCTGCTATCAGGCAGACGATAACGGCCGTGCTTGCGGCAAATGCGACAGCTGCCGTCTGCGTGCAGAAGGCTTTGCGGCGGCCGGAATCAGCGACCCGACACCTTATTTTTGATTTATTTCAAATTAGGTGTTGAATAGTCCTTAAAAATCAGTATTATACGCGCCACCACACAGCGGGTCGTTAGCTCAGTTGGTAGAGCAGTTGGCTTTTAACCAATTGGTCGTAGGTTCGAATCCCACACGACCCACCATTTTAAAAAATCTGGAAGGCCCACGTAAGTGAGGATTTCCGGGTTTTTTTTTGCCCGCGATTTGAGGTTGTCCCGCTCCGGGATCGCCCTGCGTGACGCAGGTCAGAATCATCTTTTGCATCCACCGGATATTCTGTAGCCTTGCGCAGCTTCAACGCTGTCCGTGCCTGATGAATACTCACTCTCCCGGCGGTACCCCGAAGGGTCCGGAGCCGGGTGTATACTCGACTTTCGCGCGAAAGCGCCTGCAGGTCTTGCGAACATGACGCAGATTTCCGAACGCCTTCTGGTTCAAGCCCACCTCGACGCCAAGCAGCCCAAGCCGCTGACGGCCGAGGAAGAGGCTTATTACCGCACAGCCATCGCAGCCGAGCTCAAGGCTCAGGACGCGGTGCTGGTTGCCCACTTCTATTGCGATCCAGTCATTCAGGCCCTGGCCGAAGAAACCGGTGGCTGCGTCTCCGACTCTCTGGAGATGGCTCGCTTCGGCAATGCCCATCCGGCCAAGACCGTAGTGGTCGCTGGTGTGAAATTCATGGGCGAAACCGCGAAAATCCTCAACCCTGAAAAACGTGTGCTGATGCCGACTCTGGAAGCGACCTGCTCGCTGGACCTGGGTTGCCCGGTGGACGAGTTCTCGGCGTTCTGCGATCAGCACCCGGAACGCACGGTGGTGGTGTATGCCAACACCTCGGCGGCAGTCAAAGCCCGAGCGGATTGGGTGGTGACTTCCAGCTGCGCGCTGGAAATCGTCGAAAGCCTGATGGATAACGGCGAAACCATTATCTGGGGCCCGGACAAGCACCTGGGCACTTACATCCAGCGCAAGACCGGCGCCGACATGCTGCTGTGGGACGGTGCCTGCATCGTTCACGAAGAGTTCAAGGCCAAGCAGCTCGAAGACATGAAAGCGCTGTACCCGGACGCGGCCATTCTGGTGCATCCGGAGTCGCCGACCGCGGTGATCGAATTGGCCGACGCGGTGGGCTCCACCAGTCAGCTGATCGCTGCCGCACAAAGCCTGCCGAACAAGACCCTGATCGTCGCCACCGACCGCGGCATTTTCTACAAGATGCAGCAGCTATGCCCGGACAAGGTCTTTATCGAAGCGCCAACGGCCGGTAACGGTGCTGCTTGCCGCAGTTGCGCGCATTGCCCGTGGATGGCGATGAACACCCTCGAGCGCACGCTGAAGAGCTTGAAGGAGGGGACCAACGAGATCTTCGTTGACCCGGCGTTGATTCCGCAGGCGATTCGGCCGTTGAAGCGGATGCTGGATTTCACGCAGGCGGCGCGGATGAAGTTGGCTGGTAACGCCTGACACTTACTGTGGCGAGAGCTGTTGTGGCGAGGGAGCTTGCTCCCGTTCGGTTGCGCAGCAGCCGCATTTAGGGGCGCTTCGCACCCCAGCGGGAGCAAGCTCCCTCGCCACAGTTATTTGGTCTTCTTTGGGATGCGCACGAGCTGGGTGTTGGAGTAGATGTCGTGCCAGCTGCGCTTCTGTTTGTCGAACAGCGACCAGAAGAACCCCAGCCCGAGGCATAGCCAGGACGCGATCGACACCACAAAGCGCAGTAGCGCCTGCCACAGGCTGATGGATGAGCCGTCGGCGTTTTGTACGCGGATGCACCACACCTGCATGCCCAGGGTCTGGCCCGACCAGGTCCAGAATTTGGCGAAGAAGCCGAACAGCACGAACAGCAGTACCGTCGACAGCAGTGGATCGCCGTCCAGGGCGCCGGCTTCGGTCAGGGTGCGCATCCGGTCTTCGCCGATGATCGCCATCTGGATCATCTTGTAAATGCCGCTGGTGACGATCAGCAGGGCAGTGCACAGCAGGAAGTCGTAGAACATCGCTGCCAGGCGACGACCCAGGCCGACGGCGGGAAAGTCGCCTTGGGGGTTGAGCAGGTGTTTCGACATGGCTGCCTCTGAACGGAAAAAGAAGCCATTTTACGGATTTACGCGCACAAAAAAGCCCCTGATGTCAGCATCAGGGGCTTTTTCGTAACAGAAGATTAGCCTTCTGCTTGTACTTCGTCAGCCTGCATGCCTTTCTGGCCTTGCACAGCAACGAACGTCACTTTCTGGCCTTCTTTCAGGCTCTTGAAGCCGTTGCCCTGAATAGCGCGGAAATGCACGAACAGATCCGGACCGCTTTCTGGAGTGATAAAACCAAAACCTTTCTCGTCGTTAAACCACTTGACGGTACCGCTCTGACGTTGGGACATTTCTTATTTCCTTTGACGCAAAAATGAATGACAGTCTCTTTCTCGTGAAAGAGTACTGGGGCTGGTTGCAGGAGAGTAAGAAGACGTCGAACGGGATGTAGCTAACTTGTAGGCTACTGCCCAGGTCACGATTTCCAAGCGACCCATGCAAACACAGTGAACAAACTCTACGCCAACTACGGGAGAAAAAACAAGCCCCGCGAAGGCCCGGATTTCCTCAGGTTGATGGCAATTAGAGCGGCCACTAGTACGGGCTTATTCGATCGAGTTGTTCATGGGTTTTCGATTGTTATAAGTAACGTTCATAAACGAAACGTATGCACTGTTTTATGGCGGTTGCGTTACAGATTAGTGCACTGTTAACGCAACCGCGTTACTTATAGAAACAGTCAATCAGCCACGATAGTAGCGTTGTGGAACAAATGGCATTTTGCTTACAAGCAAAGGCACCTTTTTCCCACGCACAATGGCCCAAACTGGTGTTTCCAAAACGGTATAAGCGCTGTCGAGGTAACCCATGGCCAAAGGTCCGCCCAAGGTCGGACCGAAGCCGCCGCTGCACACGCTACCGATGATTTCGCCGGCTTCGTTGACGATCTCTGCACCTTCACGCACCGGCGTACGTTCCTGCGGCAGCAGGCCAACGCGCTTGCGGCTGACACCAGCTTGCTGCTGGGCGAACACGGTTTCGGCGCCAGGGAAGCCGCCGGCACGCGCGCCATCGGCACGTCGAGGCTTGGAGACGGCCCACAGCAGGCTCGCTTCGATCGGCGTGGTTTCGGTGTTCATGTCGTGGCCGTACAGGCACAGGCCGGCTTCCAGGCGCAGGGAATCGCGGGCACCGAGGCCGATGGCCGCGACTTCCGGTTCGGCCAGCAGGGCGCGAGCCAGCGCTTCGGCATTGGCCGCTGGTACGGAGATTTCGTAACCGTCTTCACCGGTGTAGCCCGAACGGCTGACAAAGCAGTCCACGCCCAACAGTTTCACGCGGGTGAACTGCATGAAGGTCATCTTCGCAACTTCCGGCGCCAGGCGTGCGAGCACAGTGACGGCGGCCGGGCCTTGCAACGCCAGCAGCGCGCGCTCTTCGAACAGCGGTTCGATGCTGCACTGGTCGCCGATGTGTTTGCGCAGGTGCGCCAGGTCCTGGTCCTTGCAGGCAGCGTTGACGACCAGGAACAGCTCGTCGTTACCGAGGTTGGCGACCATCAGGTCGTCGAGGATGCCACCGGTCTCGTTGGTGAACATCGCGTAGCGCTGCATGCCCACTGGCAGGTCGAGGATGTCCACCGGTACCAGGGTTTCCAGGGCTTTGGCGGCGTTGGCGCCGGTCAGGCGGATCTGGCCCATGTGCGACACATCGAACAGACCGGCTTGATCACGGGTGTGCTGGTGTTCTTTCATCACGCCCAGCGGGTATTGCACCGGCATGTCATAGCCGGCGAACGGCACCATGCGGGCGCCGAGATCGAGGTGCAGGGCGTGCAACGGGGTTTTCAACAGTTGTTCGGTGGACATATACAGCTCCTGAAAAAGTGTGCAGATGCGCGTGAGCATCAGCACTCGATAATGTTGACCGCCAAACCGCCACGGGCGGTTTCCTTGTATTTGCTTTTCATGTCGGCGCCGGTCTGGCGCATGGTGCGGATGACTTTGTCGAGGGAGACAAAGTGCTGACCGTCGCCACGCAGGGCCATGCGCACCGCATTGATGGCCTTGACCGAACCCATGGCATTGCGCTCGATGCAAGGCACTTGCACCAGTCCGCCAATCGGGTCGCAGGTCAGGCCGAGGTTGTGTTCCATGCCGATTTCAGCCGCGTTTTCCACCTGCTGCACCGTACCGCCGAGCACTTCGCACAAGGCGCCGGCCGCCATGGAACAGGCAACGCCAACCTCGCCCTGACAGCCGACTTCGGCGCCGGAGATCGAGGCGTTTTCCTTGTACAGAATGCCGATCGCCGCCGCGGTCAGCAGAAAGCGCACCACGCCGTCGTCATTCGCTCCGGGAATAAAACGCATGTAGTAATGCAACACGGCCGGGATGATGCCGGCTGCACCATTGGTGGGCGCAGTGACTACGCGTCCGCCGTTGGCGTTTTCTTCGTTGACCGCCAGGGCGTACAGGTTGACCCAGTCCAGCACCGACAGCGGATCGCGCAAAGACGATTCCGGGTTTTTGCACAGTTGTCGATGCAGCGCTGCGGCCCTACGTTTGACCTTCAGTCCACCGGGCAGGATGCCTTCGTTACGGCAACCGGCGGCGACGCAGTCTTGCATCACTTGCCAGATCTTCAGCAGCCCGGCGCGGGTTTCCGCTTCCGGGCGCCAGGCGCTTTCGTTGGTCAGCATCACCTGACTGATCGACAACCCGTAGGTGCTGCAGTGACCAAGCAGGTCCTTGGCGCTTTTGAACGGAAAGGTCAGGGGCGTGGCGTCTTCAACGATGCGGTCGGCGCCGGCAGCATCTTCATCGACCACGAACCCGCCACCGACCGAGTAGTACTCGCGGCTGCGGACTTGCAGGCCCGCGGCGTCGAATGCGCGAAAGATCATGCCGTTGGGGTGATAGGCCAACGGTTTGCGAATCATCGCCAGGTGTTCTTTCTCGTTGAACGCGATGCTGTGTTCACCGAGCAGGTTCAAGCGACCGCTGCTGCGAATATCATGCAGGCGGGCGGTGACGGTTTCGGTGTCCACGGTGTCCGGGTGTTCGCCTTCCAGGCCCAGCAATACGGCCTTGTCGCTGCCGTGGCCTTTGCCGGTGGCGCCGAGCGAGCCGTAGAGCTCGACTTTGACGCAGGTGGTTGCTGCCAGCAGCCCTTCACGGCGCAACCCTTCGGCGAAGCGCGCAGCGGCACGCATCGGGCCGACGGTGTGGGAGCTGGAGGGGCCGATGCCAATCTTGAACAGGTCGAACACGCTTAACGACATGGTTGTTCTCCGGTTTTCTTGTTATAGGCGCTAGATGAAACTGTAGGAGCGAGGCTTGCCCGCGAAGGCGTTGTATCAGCCACCATCAATGCTGAATATGAAATCGCCTTCGCGGGCAAGCCTCGCTCCTACAGAGGATGCGGTGTTGTTGAAGGGGGCGAGTAACTCGCCCCCTATAGATCAAGCGTAGCTTTCGATCGACGGGCAGGCGCAGACCAGGTTGCGATCGCCAAATACGTTGTCGACGCGACCGACCGGTGGCCAGTACTTGCCTTCGATCAGCGACGCTACCGGGTAAACGGCTTGCTCGCGGCTGTACGGGTGAGTCCACTCGCCGACGATTTCCGCAGCGGTGTGCGGGGCGTTTTTCAGCGGGTTGTCATCCTTGTCCAGCGTACCGTTTTCCACTGCGCGGATTTCTTCGCGGATGCGGATCATGGCGTCGCAGAAGCGGTCCAGTTCTTCCTTGGATTCGCTTTCGGTCGGCTCGATCATCAACGTGCCGGCCACCGGGAACGACATGGTCGGGGCGTGGAAGCCGAAGTCGATCAGACGCTTGGCCACGTCATCGACGCTGATGCCACTGCTGTCTTTCAGCGGACGCAGGTCGAGGATGCATTCGTGCGCCACCAGACCGTTGCTGCCGGTGTACAGCACTGGATAGTGCTCTTCGAGGCGACGGGAAATGTAGTTGGCATTCAGGATCGCCAGTTGCGAAGCGCGCTTGAGGCCGGCGCCGCCCATCATTCGAATGTACATCCAAGTGATCGGCAGAATGCTCGCACAGCCGAACGGTGCCGCGCAGACCGCGCCTTCCTTGCGTTCCATCTGGGCGTGGCCCGGCAGGAACGGCGTCAGGTGCGACTTGACGCCAATCGGGCCGACGCCCGGGCCGCCACCGCCGTGTGGGATGCAGAAGGTTTTGTGCAGGTTCAGGTGCGATACGTCGCCGCCGAACTTGCCCGGTGCGCAAAGGCCGACCATGGCGTTCATGTTCGCGCCATCGATGTAAACCTGGCCGCCGTTGTCATGAATGATGCCGCAGATTTCGCGGATGCCTTCTTCGAACACGCCGTGGGTCGACGGGTAGGTGATCATCAGCGCAGCGAGGTGTTCGCGGTGCTCGATAGCCTTGGCGCGCAGGTCTTCGATGTCGACGTTGCCGCGGGCATCGCACGCGGTCACAACTACGCGCATGCCGGCCATGTTGGCGGTGGCCGGGTTGGTGCCGTGGGCGGACGACGGGATCAGGCAGATGTCGCGACGGTCTTCGCCACGGCTCTGGTGGTAGGCACGGATCGCCAACAGGCCAGCGTATTCACCCTGGGAACCGGCGTTCGGTTGCAGGGAGATCGAATCGTAACCGGTGGCGGCGCAGAGCATCGCTTCCAGTTCATCGGTCAGCTGCTGATAGCCGGCGCTTTGCTCGGCCGGGGCGAACGGGTGCAGGGCACCGAATTCAGCCCAGGTCACCGGGATCATTTCGCTGGCGGCGTTGAGTTTCATGGTGCAGGAACCCAGCGGGATCATGGTGCGATCCAGGGCCAGGTCCTTGTCCGCCAGTTTGCGCAGGTAGCGCATCAGCTCGGTTTCGGAGTGATAACGGTTGAACACCGGGTGGCTGAGAATCGGCGATTGGCGAACCAGCGCGGCCGGGATAGTGCTTGCAACGTTCGCAGCCAATACAGCGAAGTCCGGCAGCGCTTTGCCGTCGGCCAGCAGGCTCCACAGGGTTTCGACGTCAGCCTGGCTGCTGGTTTCGTCGAGGGACAGGCCCAGACGCTCAGCATCGACCACGCGCAGGTTGATCTTCTGCGCATGAGCCTTGTCGTGCAGGGCAGCCGTTTGTGCGCCGGTTTTAATCGTCAACGTGTCGAAGAAGCTGGCTTGCTCGACGCTCAGGCCCAATGCGCTCAAGCCTTTGGCGAGGATCGCGGTCAGGTGATGAATGCGATTGGCGATTTGCGTCAGGCCTTTCGGGCCGTGGTACACGGCGTACATGCTGGCGATGTTGGCCAACAGAACCTGGGCGGTGCAGATGTTGCTGGTGGCTTTCTCGCGACGGATGTGTTGCTCGCGGGTCTGCATGGCCAGGCGCAGGGCCGGCTTGCCGAAACGATCCACGGAAACGCCGACCAGACGGCCCGGCATGTCGCGCTTGAATGCATCCTTGGTGGAGAAGTACGCCGCGTGCGGGCCACCGAAGCCCAGCGGCACGCCGAAGCGTTGTGCGCTGCCGATGGCCACGTCGGCGCCGAATTCGCCCGGCGGGGTCAGCACGGTCAGGGCCAGCAGGTCAGCAGCGACCGCGACCAGTGCATTAGCGGCGTGGAAGCGCTCGGTCAGTTCGCGGTAGTCGAACACGTCACCGTTGCTGGCCGGGTATTGCAACAAGGCGCCGAAGAACGGCGACACGTCGGTCAGTTCACGCTCGTCGCCAACGACCACGTCGATGCCCAAAGGCTCGGCACGGGTACGCAAAACGTCGAGGGTTTGCGGGTGGCAATGAACGGAGGCGAAGAAGGCGTGGCTGCCCTTGTTCTTGCTCAGGCGTTTGCAGAACGTCATCGCTTCGGCAGCGGCGGTGGCTTCGTCGAGCAGCGAGGCGTTGGCGATCGGCAGGCCGGTCAGGTCGCTGATCAGGGTCTGGAAGTTCAGCAGCGCTTCAAGACGACCTTGGGAAATTTCTGGCTGGTATGGGGTGTAAGCGGTGTACCAGGCCGGGTTTTCCAGCAGGTTGCGCAGGATCGGCGATGGTGTGTGCGTGCCGTAGTAGCCCTGACCGATGTAAGTTTTGAACAGTTGGTTTTTGCCGGCGATGGATTTGATCAACGCCAGGGCATCGGCTTCGCTCAGGCCGTCTTCGAGGCCGAGGACGCTGGTGCCTTTGATGCTGTCGGGAATGACGCTGGCGCTCAGGGCTTCCAGGGAGTCGAAACCGAGGCTGTTGAGCATGGCTTGCTCGTCGCCTGCACGCGGGCCGATGTGGCGGGTGATGAATTCGTTGGCGGTCGTCAGATTGACTTGAGTCATGTCGGCGCTCCTTAGGCTTGGGCAATCAGACAGTCGTAAGCGTCTTGATCCAGCAGTTGGCCGACAGCCGAGGCGTCGGTTGGCTTGAAGCGGAAGAACCAGCCTTCGCCCAGCGGATCTTCGTTGACCAGTTCGGGGCTGCTGTCCAGCGCCGGGTTCACTTCCAGCACTTCACCGTCCAGTGGCATATACACGCCGCTGGCGGCTTTTACCGATTCCACGGTGGCGGCTTCTGCGCCTTTGTCGTAGCTCTGCAGCTCAGGCAGTTGTACGAAAACCACGTCGCCCAGTGCGTTCTGCGCGAAAGCGGTGATGCCGACCGTGACGCTGCCGTCAGCTTCGGTGCGCAGCCATTCGTGATCTTCAGTAAAACGCAACTCGCTCATGGAAACTCCTAAGGGGGCCAGACTCGTCTGGTGGACGCGATGGAATGCAGGGGCAAAAACCCTGCTTTATAGGAGGTTACTAAGCAAAAAGGCGGCCAATGTTGTTTTTATGTTTAAAAACAATAACTTAGATGTTTGCGTAAACCGTTGTGTTTCTGCGCCTGTAGCGAAATCGCTACAGCACGAGCCGAAGAAAAAAGCCTAGGTGGATCAAAGCCTTGCAAAGCGGCGATCAGGAGGGTGTGTATCGATATCGTTCCACTGTAGCGCTTTCAGTACAGATGGAGGTCGCTTTTTGGCATGGTTTTGAAGGCGACATGATCGTTCCCACGCGCAGCAAAGGAATACCTCAATGGACGCTCTGCGTCCGCTCTTGGAACGCGGAGCGTCCCGGGCTGCATTCCCACGCAGAGCGTGGGAACGATCAAAGCATTGCGCTTCTACAGGGGCTTATTGGGAATCCCGTACTTGCGCAACCGATGGGCGATCGCGGTGTGGGAGGTTTGCAGGCGGCTGGCCAGTTGGCGGGTCGAAGGGTAGCTGACGTAGAGCTTTTCCAGCAGATCTTTCTCGAACTCTTCCATGGCCTGTTCGAGGCTGTCGACCTCGGTATCGCTCTGGCGTGCCACGGAGGTACCGGCGATGTCGAGGTCGCCGATGTCCACCAGGCTGCTTTCGCAAATCGCCGCGGCGCGGAAGATCACGTTCTGCAATTGCCGCACGTTACCTGGCCAACGGTTACCCAGCAGCGCCGGGTAGGTGCCGGGGGCCAGGCGACAGACCGGGCGCTGGATCTGCGCGCAGGCCTGCTGCATGAAGTAACGCGCCAGCAGCAGAATGTCCTGGCCGCGCTCGCGCAGGGGCGGGACTGCGACGTTGAGGACGTTGAGGCGATAGAACAGGTCTTCGCGGAAAGTGCCTTCGCTGACCATTTTTTCCAGGTCGCGGTGGGTCGCGCTGAGGATCCGCACGTTGACCTTCACTTCGCGATCGCCACCGACCCGGCGGAAGCTGCCGTCGTTGAGAAAACGCAGCAGTTTTGCCTGCAAATACGGCGACATCTCACCGATCTCGTCGAGAAATACCGTGCCCTGGTTGGCCAGTTCCATCAGCCCCGGCTTGCCGCCCCGTTGCGCGCCGGTGAAGGCGCCGGGGGCGTAGCCGAACAGTTCGCTTTCGGCGAGGTTTTCCGGCAGCGCCGCGCAGTTCAAGGCCAGGAACGGCGAGCTGTGGCGGGCGCTGATGGCGTGACAGGCGCGGGCCACCAGTTCTTTGCCGGTGCCGGTTTCACCCTGGATCAGCAGCGGTGCATCGAGGGCTGCGACTCGCTGGGCGCGGGCCTTGAGTGTACGAATCGCCGGCGATTCGCCGAGCAGGGCATCGAAACCTTCAGCGTGGTCGTGGTGCAGCGCCGAGAGGCGTTCACCGATGCGGTTCGGTTGATACAGGGTCAGCAGGGCGCCGGCGTCGGTGATCGGCGTGGCGTCCAGCAGCAGGGTTTGACCGTTGACGGTGATCTCGCGCAGCGGCAGGCGGAAGCCGTTTTCCAGCAGTGTGTCGAGCAGCGCCGGGTCGGCAAACAGTTCGCTGATGCTTTCACCCGCCGGTTCGCGGCCGTACAGGGCAATCAGTGCCGGGTTGGCCAGCAGCACGTTACCGGCACTGTCCAGGGCCAGCACCGGGTCGGTCATGGCGGCGAGCAACGCATCGAGCTGCAAGTGACGGCGCTGGCCGGGAAGGATGTCGACCACCGTCACCGCTTGCACGCCGCGCACGCTGAACAGCGCATCGCGCAGCTCTTCCAGCACGGTCGGGCTCAAGGTCGGGGCGTCGATGTAGACGTTGGGTGGCACCATTTCCACCGCATCCAGATTGAGATTGCGCCCACCGAGCAAGGCCAGGACTTCCTGGGTGATACCGACGCGGTCGATGAAACTGACGTGGATGCGCATGGGGCGGTTTGGTTCTGGAGTGCGGAGGGTGGCAAGTATGCCTTGGGGCGGGGCTCAGGTGAAATGCGCGTTCTAATCGTAGGAGCGAGGCTTGCCCGCGAAGGGGCCATCAAGACCGCTAAAAGCTTCGCGGGCAAGTCGGATCGCCGCACCGCTCGCTCCTACAAGATCGTGTGCGGGTTATTCCAGGTGTTCGGGTTTTACCGGATCGCCGGACTTCATGTTGAGCTGTGCCCGCACGTCTTCGAACATTGCATCGTAGTACTGGTGAATTGACCCGATGCTGCTCAGCGTCTTGGGGATGCCGTACTTCTCGGCGATTCTGGTGACGTTACTGGCGAAGTTATAGGCCTGATCCTTTGCCAGGAAAAATTTCTCCTCCATTTCCTTGCCCTGGATGCTGCCGTGCATCGTGAACTGCATCCCTTTGCCCTCCTTGGGATCCTGGGTGACTTCATAGTCGATACTCACGTTGTAGCTGACATCGTCCTTGTTCAGTGCGTGACGCTCGATGTGCAGGTGACCGGGCTCAAACTTGGCCATTGGCGTCTCTCCTTCAAAAGGCCTTGAATCAGGGCAGACCCCACGCCTGCCCCCTGCGTTTCTTTCTATTCGTTTCTTTCTATTGATAGCTGATGCCAGGCGTCGCTGTGCTGATACGGGTGCCGGCCTTGCCCTGGACGATCGCTTCGATGTCCGAGAGTGAACCGATTACCGCGACTTTCCCAGTATGGCGGGCGAACTCGCAGGCCGCCTGGACCTTTGGTCCCATTGAGCCGGCGGCGAAGCCGAGTTTGTCCATTTCATCGGGGTGGGCCTGGGCAATGGCTTTCTGCGTGGGTTGGCCGAAATCGATGAACGCCGCGCTGACGTCGGTGGCGATCACTAACAGATCGCTTTCAAGCTGTTCGGCCAGCAGCGCCGAGCACAGGTCTTTGTCGATCACCGCTTCCACGCCTTGCAGTTTGCCGCTGGCGCCGTACATCGTCGGGATGCCCCCACCGCCGGCGCAAATCACGATGCTGCCTTTTTCCAGCAGCCATTTGATCGGGCGGATTTCGAAGATGCGTTTGGGTTTCGGGCTGGCGACCACGCGCCGGAATTTGTCGCCGTCCGGGGCGATGGCCCAGCCTTTCTCGGCGGCGAGTTTCTCTGCCTCGGCCTTGGAGTAGACCGGGCCGATGGGTTTGCTGGGAGCCTGGAAGGCCGGGTCGTTGGCGTCGACTTCGACCTGGGTCAGCAGGGTGGCGAACGGGACTTCGAAGTCCAGCAGGTTGCCCAGTTCCTGTTCGATGATGTAGCCGATCATGCCTTCGGTTTCGGCACCGAGCACGTCCAGCGGGTAAGGAGAAACCTGGGTGTAGGCCGCCGCTTGCAGCGACAACAGGCCGACCTGCGGACCATTGCCGTGGGCGATCACCAGTTGGTTGCCGGGGTAGACCTTGGCGATCTGTTCGGTGGCGATCCGGATGTTGGCGCGCTGGTTGTCCGCAGTCAGGGGTTCACCCCGGCGGAGCAGGGCATTACCGCCCAGAGCAACGACGATACGCATAATGCAGATCCTTTCAGAGAGGGAGCGAACAACACGATGATCGTTCCCACGGTCCCCGTGGGAATGCCGCCCGGGACGCTCCGCGTCCCATGTGACGCGGAGCGTCAGTGGATGCATTCCCACGCAGAGCGTGGGAACGATCACCGCAACCAGTGTTCAGCCTCAGATATCCGCCAGCGCTGATACCAGGATCGCCTTGATGGTGTGCATGCGGTTTTCCGCTTGCTCGAAGGCGATGTTGGCCGGCGATTCGAAGACTTCTTCAGTCACTTCAACCCCGTTGGCCAGGTGCGGATAGCGCGCAGCGATGTCCTTGCCGACCTTGGTTTCGCTGTTGTGGAACGCCGGCAGACAGTGCATGAATTTCACGCGTGGGTTGCCCGAGGCTTTCATCATGTTGGCGTTGACCTGGTACGGCAGCAGTTGCTCGATGCGTTCGTCCCATGCTTCCACCGGCTCACCCATCGACACCCAGATGTCGGTGTGGATGAAGTCCACGCCCTTGACCGCTGCCTTCGGGTCTTCGGTGATGGTGATGCGCGCGCCGCTCTCTTCGGCGAAGGCTTTGCACTGATCGATGAAGTCCTGATGTGGCCACAATGCTTTCGGTGCGGCGATGCGCACGTCCATGCCGAGTTTGGCGCCGATCATCAGCAACGAATTACCCATGTTGTAGCGCGCATCGCCGAGGTAGGCGTAGCTGATGTCGTGCAGCGGTTTGTCGCTGTGTTCGCGCATGGTCAGGGTGTCGGCGATCATTTGCGTCGGGTGGAATTCAGCGGTCAGACCGTTGAACACCGGTACGCCAGCGAACTTGGCCAGCTCTTCGACGATTTCCTGCTCGAAGCCGCGGTATTCGATGGCGTCGAACATCCGCCCCAGCACGCGGGCGGTGTCTTTCATGCTTTCCTTGTGGCCGATCTGCGACGACACCGGGTCGATGTAAGTGACGTGGGCGCCCTGGTCATGGGCAGCGACTTCGAAGGCGCACCGGGTGCGGGTCGAGGTTTTTTCGAAGATCAGCGCGATGTTCTTGCCTTGCAGGTGCGGACGCTCGGTGCCGGTGTATTTGGCGCGTTTGAGGTCGCGGGACAGGTCCAGCAGGTAGTGCAGCTCGCGAGTGGTGTGGTGCATCAGCGAGAGCAGGCTGCGGTTGCGCATGTTGAAAGCCATGATTGGATCTCCTTGGGTTTCGGTTATCCCCTCGGCCGTGCTGGATAAGCATCGGCCAAGGCTCGAAAGTTAATAATCGATAGGGTCGCGAATGATCGGGCAGGTCATGCAATGGCCGCCGCCGCGTCCTCGGCCCAGTTCACTGGCGCTGATGGTGATGACCTCGATGCCGGCCTTGCGCAGCAGAGTGTTGGTGTAGGTATTGCGGTCGTAGCCGATGACCACGCCTGGTTCCAAGGCCACCACGTTGTTGCCGTCGTCCCATTGCTCGCGTTCGGCGGCGAAGCTGTTGCCGCCGGTTTCGACGACGCGCAGCGCCTTGAGGTTGAGGGCCTTGGCCACGGTGTCGAGGAAGCTGGTTTCTTCACGGCGCACGTCGATGCCGCCCGGTTTGCTTTCGTCAGGGCGCAGGCTGAAGGCGACGATCTGGTTCACCACTTCCGGGAAAATCGTCACCAGGTCGCGGTCGCAGAAGCTGAACACGGTGTCCAGGTGCATCGCCGCGCGGGATTTCGGCAGGCCGGCGACGATGACTCGTTCCACCGCTTTGTTCTTGAACAGGTTGACCGCCAATTGGCCGATGGCCTGGCGGGACGAGCGCTCGCCCATGCCGATCAACACCACACCGTTGCCGATCGGCATCACGTCGCCGCCCTCAAGGGTGGCGCTGCCGTGGTCCTGGTCCGGGTCGCCGTACCAGATCTGGAAGTCGGCGTTGGTGAACTGCGGGTGGAATGTGTAGATGGCGGTGGCCAGCAGGGTTTCCTGACGGCGCGCCGGCCAGTACATCGGGTTCAGGGTCACGCCGCCGTAGATCCAACAGGTGGTGTCGCGGGTGAACTGGGTGTTGGGCAGCGGCGGCAGAATGAAGCTGGAATGACCGAGGAAGTCGCGGAACATCTGGATGGTCTTGCCACCGAAACTGTCCGGCAGGTCATCGGCGGAAACCCCGCCGATGAGGAATTCGGCGATCTTGCGCGGCTCCAGGCTACGCAGCCAGGAACCCACCTCATGGATCAGGCCGAGGCCGACCGAGTTGGCGGTGATCTTGCGTTCCAGTATCCAGTCCAGTGCTTCGGGCATCGCGACGATGTCGGTCAACAGGTTGTGCATTTCCAGCACGTCGATGTTGCGTTCACGCATTTTGGTGACGAAGTCGAAGTGGTCACGCTTGGCTTGGGCGACCCACAATACGTCGTCGAACAGCAGTTCATCGCAGTTGTTCGGGGTCAGCCGCTGGTGGGCCAGGCCGGGGGAGCAAACCATGACTTTGCGCAGTTTGCCGGCTTCGGAATGGACGCCGTACTTAACTTTTTCCGTGGTCATTACGTGTTCCTCCAGATGAAAACAATCGGGTGCTGCTTTTCACAACAGTGCTAAAGGGTCAGAAAGCCGGCATACAGCCCATAGGCCGCCACCAGGGCGCCCGCGACGACAGCGGCGAAAATCAGCTTCTCGACGTTGGTGAAAACCGGTTTGTCGACTTCAAGCTTGGCTTTGGCGAACAGGATCGCGCCGGGGGCATACAGCAGGGCGGAGAGCAGCAGGTATTTGACGCCGCCGGCGTACAGCAGCCAGATCGCGTAGATCAGTGCGATGCCACCGATGACCAGGTCTTTGCTGCGCTCGGCCGCAGCGTTTTCATAGCTCTCGCCGCGCACTGCCAACAGCACGGCATAGGCTGCCGACCACAGGTATGGCACCAGAATCATTGAGGTGGCGAGGTAGATCAGCGACAGGTAAGTGCTGGCCGAAAACAGCGTGATGATCAGGAACAGCTGCACCATCGCATTGGTCAGCCACAGCGCATTGACCGGTACATGGTTGGCGTTTTCGCGGCGCAAGAAGGCCGGCATGGTGTGGTCCTTGGCGGCGGCGAACATGATCTCCGCGCACAGCAACACCCACGACAGCAACGCACCGAGCAAGGAAATGATCAGGCCGACACTGATCAGCACCGCGCCCCAATGACCGACCACGTGTTCCAGCACCGCGGCCATGGACGGGTTCTGCAGTTTCGCCAGTGCAGGTTGGGTCATGATGCCCAGCGACAGCACATTCACCAGCACCAGGAACAGCAGCACGGTGATGAAACCGATAACCGTGGCCTTACCGACGTCGCTGCGTTTTTCCGCTCGGGCCGAGAAAATGCTCGCGCCTTCGATGCCGATGAACACCCACACGGTGACCAGCATCATCTTGCGCACCTGGTTCATCACGCTGCCCAGGTCCGGGTTTTTCACGCCCCAGATGTCAGCGGTGAAGATCTCCAGTTTGAAGGCGAACACGGCGATCAATACGAACAGCAGCAGCGGCACGACCTTGGCCACGGTGGTCACCAGGTTGATGAACGCCGCTTCCTTGATCCCTCGTAAAACCAGAAAGTGCACCGCCCAGAGCAGCACCGAGGCGCCGATTACCGCAGCAGGAGTATTCCCCTCTCCAAATAGCGGGAAGAAGTAACCGAGGGTGCTGAACAACAGAACGAAGTAACCCACATTGCCCAGCCAGGCGCTGATCCAGTATCCCCAGGCGGACGAGAAACCCATGTAGTCGCCGAACCCGGCCTTGGCGTAGGCATAAACACCGCCATCCAGATCAGGCTTGCGATTGGCCAGGGTTTGAAAGACGAAAGCGAGGGTCAACATGCCCACCGCGGTAATCGCCCAACCAATAAGAACAGCACCAACGTCAGCACTGGCAGCCATGTTCTGGGGCAAAGAGAATATTCCGCCACCAATCATTGAACCGACCACTAAAGCAACGAGCGCACCGAGTTTCAGTTTTCCGGGGGATTCAGACATGGCATGACTCCAGTGCAGGAGAAGAGAGACAACAGAGTAATTCTGTTGGCTGTTCAATCAGCTGACATAGATCAGTGCATGGGCACATTCCATTGTTAATGAAAGACTTATGTATCTTTCCCGGGCATAGCGGTATTGCTGGAAAAGCCCTGTTCAGAGGGCTTTGCCAGATCAGGCAGGCATCATCGGTATTGCTTGGGTTTTGAAATTAGTTTGTTTCTGCGGTTTCGCAAATTTTTTGATAACTGTTTGCATTACAGATTTGATTTATCAGGTGCGAGTTACAAAACTCTTTACTGGCCGAACCTATAGATTATTCGGCTATAAATAAAAGGCGTTGGTCGGGATTAATGGATAAACGTTATTTGGTTTTATCTATTTAGTTAAAACAACTTTGTGACGATGTTTGTGGTGGCTGTTCGGGCCTCTTCGCGGGCAAGCCTCGCTCCTACAGATGTACAGCGGTGATCCTGTAGAAGCGAGGCTTGCCCGCGAAAGCTATCCGATGGTCACCACCACTGCGCGCGATGGGCACCCAATTCCCCGGCCGGCAGCGCCCACTGCAGCGGCGTCCCGGTGATCTTCAGTGGCACCTGCAACCGATGGGCCGGCCCCCACGGTGTTTGTTCAATCAACATCCCTTGATCGTGGTCATCCTCTGCCCGCAACGGCTCATCCGTTCCGGCACCATGTTCGATCAACAACTTCGCCGTCCGTGCCAGCGACAACCGCGCAGAGCCACCGTGCCCCAATAGCTTGATCGCGCTGGCCGCCATCAAATACCCGGTGGCGTGATCAAGGGCCTGGACCGGCAGCGGTGTCGGTTTATCCGCCTTCTTCCAGTGCATGCCCGCGTCGGCAATCCCGCTGCTCATCTGCACCAGGCTGTCGAAGCCGCGACGGTTTTGCCAGGGGCCGCTCCAGCCGTACGCGTTGAGGCAAACATCGATCAGGCCGGGGGCCAGTGCCTGGCGTTGGGCGATGCCGTAACCCAGGCGTTCCAAGGCATCGGCGCGGTAGCCGTGGAGCAGAATGTCGGCGTCCTTGAGCAGGCTTTCGAACACCGCACGATCAGTTTTGTCGTGCAGATCCAGGCGCGCACAGCGTTTGCCCAGGGTGACTTCCGGCACCACGCCCGGTTCGTTCCACGTCGGTGGGTCGATGCGCAGCACGTCGGCGCCGAGCCCCGCGAGGAAGCGGCTGGCGATCGGGCCGGCGAGTACTCGCGTGAGGTCCAGCACCTTGATCCCGGCCAACGGTTGCGCCACCGAGCCTTGCCACGGTTTCACGTTTCGGCTGCCATCGGCGCTGAATTGAATCAACGGTTCGGCGTTCACGGCCTGACCTTGCGGATGAGCCAGCCATTGCTCCCAGCTGCGCATCTCGGCGGCACAACCTCCGGCCTCGACCACCGCTTGTTCCAGATCGCTTTTCGCCCACTGAGCCACTTTGCTCGCCATCGCTGCACGGTCGGCACAGGCGCCGAGTACCGTTTCGGCAGCAGCGCGGTGATGCGGTGCATTGGTGTGCAGGCGGATCCAGCCGTCCTTGGTCGCGTAGTCGCCAGCGACCGGGTCCCACAGCGGCGGGACGCTCCAGCCCACGGGGCGGATCGAGGTGGCGAACCAGAACGACGCCAGGCGGCGGTCGACTTCAAGGCTGGGTAAGCGACCGGTTTGTTGATGCAGCAGTTCGCTGGCGGCCTGGCCGGCGGCGGCAATGCTGGCGCAAGCCAGATCGGTCACGGCAAACGCCGAGGGCAGGGCGCCGCTCGAGGTGAACGGGATTGGGGTGTGAGGCAAGCCGAGTGCGGCTTGAATGGACGAGAGTAAATCAGTCATCGAAGGCCCTCCGGAACGAGAGCCCGAGCATAGTTCAAAAAAACGGCGCGGCCAGATGAAATCCTGTGGGGGTATTCATCGATTTTCGAGAGCCCATACACACGATCCAGAATGAGTGTTTAACGACACCCTGTGTTACGTCCTAAAGGCCACGAAACCTTGCGCCGTTGCCTACGCCTGCGCCAGAATCCGCCGGCTTGTGCGCCTTGGGCCGGGTCGGTAACTTGATTCGTGTCACTGATTCCCAGTGATCGGGTTTAGCAGCCCGTGGTTAACCTAAGGTCGTACGCGCACTATCAGTCAGGCTCCATGCCTGCATTTGATGGCGGCTGTACGCAGGGCGCTTCGGCGCGCCGGCTTCCTTAGGTTCCCCGGTCTGCTAACCTGCGTTCAGCTGTCACCCCTTCTTTTAGCAGAGAAGAGGTTCCAGCATTATTTTGGAACCTGAAAATGATAAAACCTACGCCTAACCCGCCGGTCATCGACCCGGTCTCCCCCTACGAATCCCCCGATTCCAGAAAACTCAACGAAGCCGCCGAGCGCGCCCTCGACCATTACCTCAACCCGGCGGCCACGGTCATGGCCACACCCTACCAACCCAACAACCTGTACATGGCCAACCCGGCGGCCGCCACCGAACCGATGCTGGTCAACGCCAGCGAAACCCTGGGCTCGGCCACCGTCATGCTCAACGACTTCGCGGCCTTGCTCGAAGGCACCCACCGCAAAACCCTGTTGGGCATCGCGCAGGTGGTGATGCTGGCGGAACTGGCGGTCAATCAGGTGTTGGATAAGGTAGTGCCGACTGAGTAATCCCCTGAGGATCACTCAAGCGGGAGCAAGCTCCCTCGCCACAGGTCTCTCTGACCTGTAGGAGCGGGGGGGGGGGGGGGGGGGGGGGGGGGGGGGGGGGGGGGGGGGGGGGGGGGGGGGGGGGGGGGGGG
>NZ_JBXANU010000038.1:0-49336 GCF_058802085.1 Pseudomonas sp. GW822-FHT02G04 | reverse complement strand
GCAAGCTCCCCCTTTAGTTTTTACCGGACACTAGTGACGCTCTGCGTGGGAATGCAGCCCGGGACGCTCCGCGTCCCCCTGCCAAAGCGGACGCGGAGCGTCCATTGAGGCGTTCCCACGCAGAGCGTGGGAACGATCAACTTCCTTCAGAAGTTATCCGGTGAGCGCGCCTTCTCCCGCGCATGCTCGCGGCTGATCACGCCTTTGGTGACCAGCTCCTTAAGGCACATATCCAGCGTCTGCATCCCCAGCGACCCTCCGGTCTGAATCGACGAGTACATCTGCGCCACCTTGTCTTCACGGATCAGGTTACGGATCGCCGAGGTGCCGAGCATGATTTCGTGGGCGGCAATCCTCCCGCCGCCGATTTTCTTGATCAAAGTCTGAGACACCACCGCCAGCAACGACTCGGAGAGCATCGAGCGCACCATCGATTTCTCGTCCCCCGGAAACACGTCCACCACCCGGTCGATGGTTTTTGCCGCCGATGTGGTGTGCAGCGTGCCGAACACCAGGTGGCCGGTCTCGGCAGCGGTCAGTGCCAGCCGAATGGTCTCCAGGTCACGCATTTCCCCGACCAGAATCACATCCGGGTCTTCACGCAGGGCCGAGCGCAGGGCCGTGGCAAAGCTGCGGGTGTCGCGATGGACTTCACGCTGATTGATCAGGCATTTGCGCGATTCGTGGACGAACTCGATGGGGTCTTCGATGGTGAGGATGTGGTGATGGCGATGGTTGTTCAGGTAATCGATCATCGCCGCCAGCGTGGTGGACTTGCCGGAACCGGTCGGACCGGTCACCAGCACCAGGCCCCGGGGCGCTTCGGTAATCTTGCGAAACACTTCCCCCATGCCCAGGTCATCCATGCTCAGGACCTTTGACGGAATCGTCCGGAATACCGCGCCCGCGCCACGATTCTGATTGAAGGCATTGACCCGAAAACGAGCCACGCCGGGCACTTCGAAGGAAAAGTCGGTTTCAAGATGCTTCTCGAAGTCCACCCGCTGGAGGTCGTTCATGATGTCGTAGATCAGCTCATGCACCTCCTTGTGGTCCAGGGCCGGCAAGTTGATGCGTCGCACATCGCCATCGACACGGATCATCGGTGGCAGACCGGCGGACAGGTGCAGGTCGGACGCGCCCTGTTTGGCGCTGAAAGCCAGCAGCTCAGTGATATCCATAGCGCTCCTCAATTCCAGTAGAATGCCGCGAACCTCAGACCCGCTGGCGCCTCTTGAATGTCCACGATAGCAGACAACATCGCTCAGGTTAGTTCACGCATCCACGCTGCGGCCCTAGCCGCAAAGCGTGACGAACACAGCATCCAGCTACTGGCCGTGAGCAAAACCAAGCCCGCCGAGGCCCTGCGTGAAGCCTATGCCGCCGGGATCCGCGACTTTGGCGAAAACTACCTGCAGGAAGCCTTGGGCAAACAGCTCGAATTGGCCGACCTGCCCTTGATCTGGCACTTCATCGGCCCCATTCAATCGAACAAGACTCGTGCTATCGCCGAGCATTTCGACTGGGTGCACTCCGTGGATCGTTTGAAAATCGCACAACGCCTGTCCGAACAGCGCCCTGCCGATTTGCCGTCCTTGAACATCTGCATCCAGGTCAACGTCAGTGGTGAAGCCAGCAAATCTGGCTGCACCCCGGCCGACCTGCCCGCCCTGGCCGATGCCATCAGCGCGCTGCCGCGTTTGAAATTGCGCGGGCTGATGGCGATTCCCGAGCCGACTGAAGATCGCGCCGCCCAGGATGCCGCCTTTGCTGCCGTGCAGCGCCTGCAAGCCAGCCTGAACCTGCCACTCGACACACTTTCCATGGGCATGAGCCATGACCTCGAGTCGGCCATCGCCCAGGGCGCCACTTGGGTCCGCATCGGTACGGCCCTGTTTGGCGCCCGCGATTACAGTCGACCATGAACATGGCTGACTCACCTCTCTATAAGGACCTGACATGAGCAAGACTCGTATTGCCTTTATCGGAGCCGGCAACATGGCCGCCAGCCTGATCGGCGGCCTGCGCGCCAAAGGTCTGGACGCCGCGCAGATCCGCGCCAGCGATCCGGGTGAAGAAACTCGTGCCCGGGTGCACGCCGAACACGGCATCGAAATGTTTGCCGACAACGCCGAAGCCATTCAGGGCGTGGACGTGGTCGTGCTGGCGGTCAAGCCACAGGCGATGAAAGCCGTTTGCGAAGCCATTCGCCCAAGCCTCAAGCCGAACCAGCTGGTGGTGTCGATTGCGGCCGGCATCACCTGCGCCAGCATGAACAACTGGCTGGGTGCCCAGCCGATTGTGCGCTGCATGCCCAACACCCCGGCGCTGGTGCGTCAGGGCGTGAGCGGCTTGTATGCCACGGCCCAAGTGAGCACCGAGCAACGCCAGCAGGCGCAAGAGCTGCTGTCGGCAGTCGGCATCGCTTTGTGGCTGGACGAAGAACAGCAACTGGACGCGGTCACTGCCGTTTCCGGCTCGGGCCCTGCGTATTTCTTCCTGCTGATCGAAGCCATGACCGCCGCTGGCGTGAAGCTCGGCCTGCCACCGGAAACCGCTGCACGACTGACCGTGCAAACCGCGTTGGGCGCCGCACACATGGCGGTCGCCAGTGATGTCGACGCGGCTGAACTACGTCGCCGCGTGACCTCGCCTGCGGGCACCACGGAAGCGGCGATCAAGTCGTTCCAGGCCGGCGGTTTCGAAGCCCTGGTGGAAAAAGCACTCGGCGCCGCCGCGCACCGCTCGGCCGAGATGGCCGAACAACTGGGCAAATAAGGAGCCTTACATGATTGGATTGAACACTGCAGCGATTTACGTGCTGCAAACCCTCGGCAGTCTGTACCTGCTGATCGTGCTGCTGCGTTTCGTGCTGCAACTGGTGCGCGCAAACTTCTACAACCCGCTGTGCCAGTTCGCCGTAAAAGCTACCCAGCCACTGCTCAAGCCGCTGCGCCGGATCATCCCGAGCCTGTTCGGCCTGGACATGTCCTCGCTGGTGCTGGCGATCCTCGTGCAACTGGCGTTGATGGCGCTGACCCTGCTGCTAACCTTCGGCACCACCGGCAACCCTCTGCAATTGCTGATCTGGTCGCTGATCGGCGTAACGGCGCTGTTCCTGAATATCTTCTTCTATGCCCTGATCATCAGCGTGATCCTGTCCTGGGTCGCACCGGGCAGCCATAACCCCGGCGCCGAGCTGGTGAACCAGATCTGCGAGCCGGCCCTGGCGCCGTTCCGCAAGATTCTGCCAAACCTCGGCGGCCTGGATATCTCGCCGATCCTGGCGTTCATGGTGCTCAAGCTGATCGACATGCTGGTGATCAACAACCTCGCGGCCTTGACCATGATGCCGCAAATCCTGCGCCTGCTGATCTGACCCGGTGAGCTACTTTCGCTGGGACGGTGATGACCTGATTCTGGACTGTCACCTGCAACCTGCGGCCCGCAGCGATGATTTCGCCGGGCTGCACGGTGATCGCCTGAAGATCCGCCTGACGGCGCCGCCGGTCGAGGGCAAGGCCAATGCGTACCTGATGGCGTTTCTGGCCAAGGCGTTCGGGGTTTCCAAGAGCCAGGTGAGCCTGATCAGCGGCGAGTTGAACCGGCAGAAGCGGGTGCGGATCTGTTCGCCGAAGACGCTGCCGGAGCTACCCGATCTGACACCACCCTGATCATTCCCACGCTCCGCGTGGGAATGCATCCCGTGACGCTCCGCGTCACCACCAAAGCGGACGCAGAGCGTCCATGGCGGCATTCCCACGCAGAGCGTGGGAACGATCGTTGGCCGTCGCTTGCTGCTACGGGCAGCGGTCTTTAGACTTACGCCTCATTTCAATGAGAGCAGGGTCGATGCCAGCTGCCTTTCCCCCCGATTCTGTTGGTCTGGTGACGCCGCAAGTGGCGCACTTCAGTGAACCGCTGGCCCTGGCCTGCGGCCGTTCGCTGCCAGCTTATGACCTGATCTATGAAACCTATGGCACGCTGAACGCCACGGCGAGCAATGCCGTGCTGATCTGCCACGCCTTGTCCGGTCACCATCACGCCGCCGGCTTCCACAGCCCCGACGACCGCAAACCCGGTTGGTGGGACAGCTGCATCGGCCCCGGCAAGCCGATCGACACCAACAAATTCTTCGTGGTCAGCCTGAACAACCTCGGCGGTTGCAACGGTTCCACCGGCCCCAGCAGCGTCAACCCGGAAACCGGCAAGCCGTTCGGCGCCGACTTCCCGGTACTGACCGTAGAAGACTGGGTGCACAGCCAGGCACGCCTCGCCGACCTGCTCGGCATCGGCCAATGGGCGGCGGTGATCGGCGGCAGCCTCGGTGGCATGCAGGCCTTGCAGTGGACCATCACTTATCCTGACCGCGTGCGTCACTGCCTGGCCATCGCCTCGGCGCCGAAACTGTCGGCACAGAACATCGCGTTCAACGAAGTCGCACGCCAGGCGATCCTCACCGACCCGGAGTTCCACGGCGGTTCGTTCCAGGAAGCGGGCGTGATACCCAAGCGCGGGCTGATGCTGGCGCGGATGGTCGGGCACATCACTTACCTGTCCGACGACTCCATGGGCGAGAAATTCGGTCGCGGCCTGAAGAGTGAAAAGCTCAACTACGACTTCCACAGCGTCGAGTTCCAGGTCGAAAGCTACCTGCGGTATCAGGGCGAGGAGTTTTCCGGACGTTTCGACGCCAACACCTACCTGTTGATGACCAAGGCGCTGGACTACTTCGACCCGGCGGCGAATTTCGACGATGACCTGGCGAAAACCTTCGCCAATGCCCAGGCCAAGTTCTGCGTGATGTCCTTCACCACCGACTGGCGCTTCTCCCCTGCCCGCTCGCGGGAGCTGGTGGACGCGCTGATGGCGGCCAGGAAAGACGTCTGCTACCTGGAGATCGATGCTCCGCAAGGCCACGATGCCTTCCTGATTCCGATCCCGCGTTACTTGCAGGCCTTCAGCAATTACATGAACCGCATATCGCTTTGAGGAAGACATGAGAGCCGATCTGGAAATCATCCAGGAATGGATCCCCGCCGGCAGCCGCGTGCTCGACCTCGGCTGCGGTGACGGCGAGCTGCTGACCTGGCTGCGTGACCACAAGCAGGTCACCGGCTATGGCCTGGAAAACGACCCGGACAACATTGCCGAGTGCGTGGCCAAGGGCATCAACGTCATCGAGCAGGACCTGGACAAGGGCCTGGGCAACTTTGCCAGCAACAGCTTCGACATCGTGGTCATGACCCAGGCCCTGCAAGCCGTGCATTACCCGGACAAGATCCTCGACGAAATGCTGCGGGTCGGTCGCCAATGCATCATCACCTTCCCCAACTTCGGTCACTGGCGCTGCCGCTGGTACCTGGCGAGCAAGGGCCGGATGCCGGTTTCGGAGTTTCTGCCGTACACCTGGTACAACACGCCAAACATTCACTTCTGCACCTTCGAAGACTTTGAAGCGCTGTGTCGCGAACGTGAAGCCAAGGTCATTGATCGACTTGCCGTGGATCAACAGCATCGACACGGGTGGGCCAGTAAGCTATGGCCTAATCTGTTAGGTGAGATCGGTATCTATCGCGTCAGCAGCCCCGGTCTGCCGGACCACAAGGTCGCGGTCTGAATCACGACACTTCGAGGAGAACGATCATGGGTCGTCTAGCGCTGTTTTTACTCACTGCCTGCCTGAGCGTCACCGCCATGGCCGCCGATGTCATCAAAGGCGAGCGCAAGGAAACTTTTGGCGACGTGACGGTGCATTACAACACCTTCAATTCGACCTTCCTGACACCGGACATTGCCAAAGCGGCCGAGCTGATCCGCAGCAAAAACCAGGGCGTGATCAATATCTCGGTACTCAAGGACGGCAAACCGCAAACGGCGCAAGTCAGCGGGACGGTCAAAGACCTGACCAGCCAAAGCGTTCCATTGAAGTTCAAACAGATTACCGAAACAGGCGCGGTCTACTACATCGCCCAGTATCCGGTGGATCAGCAGGAAGTCCGCACCTTTGAAATCAAGGTGCAGACCGGTGACAAAATCAACACCATCAATTTCAACCAAGAGCTCTTCCCCGGCGAATGATCAATTTCACGCAACTCGTACTGGCCAGCCATAACGCCGGCAAACTCAAGGAACTCCAGGCCATGCTCGGCGAGTCGGTGCACTTGCGCTCGATCGGCGAGTTCAGCAGCGTCGAGCCTGAAGAAACCGGCCTGTCGTTCGTCGAAAACGCCATTCTCAAGGCCCGCAACGCCTCGCGCATTTCCGGCCTGCCGGCACTGGCCGACGATTCGGGGCTGGCGGTGGATTTCCTCGGCGGTGCGCCGGGTATCTATTCGGCCCGTTACGCTGACGGCAAGGGCGATGCGGCGAACAACGCCAAACTGCTCGACGTCATGAAAGACGTGCCGCAAGCCGAGCGCGGCGCGCAATTCGTCTGCGTATTGGCGCTGGTGCGTCATGCCGACGATCCGTTGCCGATCCTCTGCGAAGGCCTGTGGCATGGGCGCATCCTGACCCAGGCCAGTGGTGAACACGGCTTTGGCTACGATCCACTGTTCTGGGTGCCGGAACGCGAGTGCTCCAGCGCCGAGCTTAAGCCCAGCGACAAGAACCAGATCAGTCACCGCGCCCGTGCAATGGATCTGCTGCGCCAGCGTCTGGGCTTGAAATGACCATTGAATCGTCCGCGTCGCCGCTGATCTTCGGCGGCGCGCAATCGCCTCGGGCCGCTTTGCCTGTGCTGCCGCCCCTGGCGCTGTACATCCACATCCCGTGGTGTGTGCGTAAATGCCCTTATTGCGACTTCAACTCCCACACCGCCAGCCCGGTGCTGCCGGAACAAGAGTATGTGGACGCCTTGCTCGCCGACCTCGATCAGGACCTGCATGCGGTCTATGGCCGCGAGCTGAGCTCGATCTTCTTCGGCGGCGGCACGCCG
Organism: Pseudomonas sp. GW822-FHT02G04; assembly: GCF_058802085.1. Lineage (NCBI taxonomy): Bacteria > Pseudomonadati > Pseudomonadota > Gammaproteobacteria > Pseudomonadales > Pseudomonadaceae > Pseudomonas > Pseudomonas sp. GW822-FHT02G04. The sequence goes on along the minus strand of NZ_JBXANU010000038.1, from coordinate 42,396 downwards.
AGCCTGTTCAGCGCCGAGGCGTTGGGCCGTTTGCTCAAGGGTGTCGAACAACGCATTCCGTTCGCCAGCGACATTGAAATCACCCTGGAAGCCAACCCCGGAACGTTCGAGCAGGAGAAATTCCGCGCCTACCGGGCGCTGGGTATCAATCGCCTGTCGATCGGCATCCAGAGTTTTCAGGAAGAGAAACTCAAGGCCCTGGGGCGGATTCACAACGGCGATGAAGCCGTGCGTGCCGCTGGCATGGCCCGTGAGGCCGGCTTCGACAACTTCAATCTGGACCTGATGCACGGCTTGCCCGATCAGTCTCTGGACGACGCTCTGAGCGACCTGCGCCAGGCCATCGCCCTGAAGCCGACGCACCTGTCCTGGTATCAGCTGACGCTGGAGCCGAACACGGTGTTCTGGAACCAGCCGCCGACGCTGCCGGAAGATGACGCCCTGTGGGACATTCAAGAGGCCGGTCAGGCGCTGTTGGCCGAGCACGGTTACGCGCAATACGAAGTCTCGGCCTATGCCCAGCCCGGCCGTCCGGCGCGGCATAACCTCAATTACTGGAGTTTCGGCGACTTCATCGGCATCGGCGCCGGTGCCCACGGCAAGCTCAGCCATCCGGACGGGCGTATCGTGCGCACCTGGAAGACTCGCCTGCCGAAGGATTACCTCAATCCGGCCAAAAGCTTCAAGGCTGGCGAGAAGGCACTGACCAACGAAGAACTGCCGTTCGAGTTCCTGATGAACGCCTTGCGCCTGACCGAGGGCGTCGAAGCGCGGTTGTATCCGGAGCGCACCGGGCTGCCACTGGAAAGCCTTGCAGAAGGGCGCCGCGAGGCCGAACAAAGTGGCTTGTTGCAGGTCGAACCGTCACGTCTGGCAGCCACGATGCGCGGACAACTCTTTCTCAATGACTTGCTGCAGACTTTTCTGACATAAGGAAATCGAATGGATCTGGTACTCGACCTGCTCGCCACCGTGTCCCGTTGGAGCCGTAGCAACCTGTCGGAAATCTCTCTGGCACTGGTGGGCTGCCTGCTGGTGCTGTTTGGCGCCGACCTCAAGGGCTGGGTCGAGCAACGCCTGGGCAGCATCGCCGGCGCCTTGCGCATCCCGCTGATGGCCCTGCTGTGCATGGTCGGCAGCGGCGTGGCGCTGATCTATGCCACGCCATGGATCATCAAAGGCCTGAGCCAGTTCAACAACTACAGCCTGGCACCGGTGTTGTTGGTGGTGCTGGTGTTAATCGGCGTGGTCGCAGACCGCCGCTGACTTAGAACCTAATAAAAATCCCGTAGGAGCGAGGCTTGCCCGCGAAGAACGATGACACGGTGTATCAGTTACACCGCGGCGTCCCGTTCGCGGGCAAGCCTCGCTCCTACAGGTTCCAGGTCAATCAGGACTGCTTCTCGAACTTCAGGTCCCACACGCCATGCCCAAGACGTTCGCCGCGGCGTTCGAACTTGGTGATCGGGCGTTCGGCCGGGCGCGGCACGCATTTGCCGTCTTCGGCGAGGTTGCGATAGCCCGGGGCGACGTTCATCACTTCCAGCATGTACTCGGCGTACGGTTCCCAGTCGGTGGCCATGTGCAACACACCGCCGACCTTCAACTTGCTACGCACCAGCTCAGCGAACGACGCCTGAACGATACGACGCTTGTGGTGACGGCTCTTGTGCCACGGATCCGGGAAAAACAGCATCAGGCGGTCGAGGCTGTTGTCGGCAATGCAACGGTTGAGCACTTCGATCGCATCGCAATCGTAGACACGCAGGTTGGTCAGGCCCTGAGTCAGCACACCATTGAGCAGCGCGCCGACACCTGGACGGTGAACCTCAACGCCAATGAAATCCTGCTCCGGCGAGGCCGCAGCCATTTCCAGCAGCGAATGGCCCATGCCGAAACCGATTTCCAGCGAGCGTGGTGCCGAACGGCCGAACACCTGATCGAAATCCACCGGCGCATCGGCCAAAGGCAGTACGAACAATGGAGCACCCTGCTCCAGACCGCGTTGCTGGCCTTCGGTCATGCGCCCGGCGCGCATCACGAAACTCTTGATGCGGCGGTGTTGGCGCTCTTCGCCTTCTTCCTGCTGGATAGGCGTGTCGTTTGATTCAGTCATCAATGGCTCTTACTTGATCAGACCATCCAGCGGCGAGGAGGCGCTGGCATAGAGTTTTTTCGGCATGCGGCCGGCGAGGTAGGCCAGACGACCTGCCACGATGGCGTGTTTCATGGCTTCGGCCATCATGATCGGCTGCTGGGCATGGGCGATGGCCGAGTTCATCAGCACCGCTTCACAGCCCAGCTCCATGGCGATGGTGGCGTCGGAGGCAGTACCGACACCGGCATCCACCAGCACCGGAATTTTCGCTTCTTCGAGGATGATCTGCAGGTTGTACGGGTTGCAGATCCCCAGGCCCGAGCCGATCAGACCAGCCAGCGGCATGACCGCGATACAGCCGATTTCCGCCAGTTGACGGGCAATGATCGGATCATCGCTGGTGTACACCATCACGTCGAAGCCTTCCTTGACCAGCACTTCGGCGGCCTTGAGGGTTTCGATCACGTTGGGGAACAGGGTTTTCTGATCCGCCAGCACTTCCAGCTTCACCAGGTTGTGGCCGTCGAGCAGCTCACGGGCCAGGCGGCAGGTGCGCACGGCTTCAATGGCGTCGTAGCAACCGGCAGTGTTCGGCAGGAAGGTGTAGCGATCCGGCGACAGGACTTCGAGCAGGTTCGGTTCGCCCGGGTTCTGGCCGAGGTTGGTCCGGCGCACAGCGAAGGTGACGATCTCGGCCCCCGAAGCCTCGATGGCCAGGCGGGTTTCTTCCATGTCACGGTACTTGCCGGTGCCTACCAGCAAACGCGACTGGTAAGTACGACCGGCCAGGACGAAGGGCTTGTCGCTACGAACGATGCTCATGGGAAATCCTCTGTTGGGGTGAGGTTCTTGCACAATGATTCTGTGGCCGCTCGGGCCAGACGGCTAGCCGCCGCCGATGGCGTGTACCACTTCGACCGAGTCGCCGTCGTTCAGCGTGGTTTCAGCGTGCTGGCTGCGCGGGACGATATCCAGATTGAGCTCGACCGCCACCCGGCGCCCGGTCAGTTCCAGACGGGTCAGCAGGGCCGCAACGGTTTCACCGTCGGGCAGTTCAAGGGATTCGCCGTTCAACTGAATGCGCATGCCGAATGCCGCCATCATTTTTAGGGGCTGGCATTCTAGCCCGATCAGACTTGACGACCCAAGCCATTCGTCACGAAATGGACCGCGTGGTCAGCTCAACCGCCAGGCGGCAAGCCCCAGGCAAACCCAGCCGACCAGAAACGCGAGACCGCCGAACGGTGTGACGATCCCAAGCTTGCTGACGCCGGTCATCGTCAGCAGGTACAGGCTGCCGGAAAACAACACAATGCCGATGGCAAACGACGCACCGGCCCAGGTAATCAGACGACCGGGAATCTGCGTCGCCAACAGCGCCACACCCAGTAACGCCAGGGTATGCACCAATTGATAAGTGACGCCCGTGTGGAAAATCGCCAAATACTCAGGCGTCAGGCGGTTTTTCAGGCCGTGAGCGGCGAATGCACCCAAGGCAACGCCGGTGAAGCCGAAGAAAGCGGCCAGCATCAGAAAGCCACGCAACATGAAGAACTCCAGTCAGACTCGATCAACAGGGTCTGTATAATGGCCGGCTCAACGGGTTCGGCCAAGCCATCTCTATGCTGCAGTTAATTTTCCGTCGTTTCACAAAGGCCCTGCTCTGGTTCGCGGTCGGCAGCGTTTTGCTGGTTCTGCTGTTTCGGGTGGTGCCGCCACCGGGAACGGCATTAATGGTCGAGCGCAAGATCGAATCCTGGTTCGACGGCGAGCCCATCGACCTGCAACGCACCTGGAAACCCTGGGATGAAATCTCCGACGACCTGAAAGTCGCGGTGATTGCCGGTGAAGACCAGAAGTTTCCCGAGCATTGGGGCTTTGATTTCAGCGCGATTCAGGCGGCGTTTGCACATAACGAGCGCGGCGGCTCGATTCGCGGCGCCAGCACCCTGAGCCAGCAAGTGTCGAAAAACCTTTTTCTGTGGTCTGGCCGCAGCTGGCTGCGTAAAGGCCTGGAAGCCTGGTTTACCGGGTTGATCGAAGTGTTCTGGCCCAAGCAGCGGATTCTTGAGGTGTACCTCAATAGTGCCGAGTGGGATGAAGGCGTGTTCGGCGCCGAAGCAGCGGCCCGGCATCACTTTGGCGTGGGCGCTGGTTCGCTGTCCCGGCAGCAGGCAAGTTTGCTGGCGGCGGTATTGCCGAACCCGCGGGTGTGGAGTGCCAGCCATCCGACTTCTTACGTTGCAAGGCGGGCGGGGTGGATTCGTCAGCAGATGAGCCAGTTGGGCGGGGACAGTTATCTGGTCGGCCTCAACGATTCGCGCCGGGCACCGTGGGCTCAATAACTCGACACAAACAAAAACGCCCCGATCAATGATCGACGATCATGATCGGGGCGTTTTTTATTGCCTTCGCGTGGGTTACGCGGCGATCGACAACTTGAGCTTGTTCATCGCGCTCTTCTCGAGCTGACGAATACGCTCGGCCGACACGTTGTACTTCTGCGCCAGGTCGTGCAGCGTGGCTTTTTCTTCTGCCAGCCAGCGCTGGTAGAGGATGTCGCGGCTGCGGTCGTCCAGCACTTCAAGCGCTTCGTGCAGGTTGTGATTGGAGTTGTCGCTCCAGTCGGCGTCTTCCAGTTGACGGGCCGGGTCGTACCGGTGGTCTTCCAGGTAGTTGGCCGGCGATTGGAAGGCACTGTCGTCGTCCGCTTCCGCGGCCGGGTCGAAGGCCATGTCATGGCCGGTCAGGCGACTTTCCATCTCGCGCACTTCCCGCGGCTCTACGCCGAGGCTTTCCGCCACACGATGGACTTCCTCGTTGTTCAGCCAGGCCAGACGTTTCTTCTGGCTGCGCAGGTTGAAGAACAGCTTGCGCTGAGCCTTGGTGGTCGCGACTTTGACGATCCGCCAGTTGCGCAGGATGAACTCGTGGATTTCCGCCTTGATCCAGTGCACCGCAAAGGACACCAGGCGCACACCCATTTCCGGGTTGAAACGCTTGACCGCTTTCATCAGGCCGACGTTGCCTTCCTGGATCAGGTCAGCCTGGGCCAGGCCGTAACCGGAATAGCTACGGGCAATGTGTACGACAAAACGCAGGTGGGCGAGCACCATCTGCCGAGCCGCCCCCAAATCCTGCTCATAATAGAGACTCTCGGCCAGTTCACGCTCCTGCTCCGGCGTCAGCAATGGAATGCTGTTCACCGTGTGCACATAGGCCTCCAGGTTCGCACCCGGGACCAGAGCATATGCAGGCTGCAAAGAATTGGTCATACGAAAAAACCTCCGACTTACATAACTCGTGCAGTTCAGCACTGCGAAAATTGACCGGAAACCAAAAAACAAGTTCCCATAAACGCTGAAAGGTCAATACGAGCAAAATGATATTACTTTGGCGCAAGCTCCCGCAGGTGGCGTGCGACTGCAATCCATGCACCGATATACCCCAACAGCACCGCGCCAAGCAAGAGCGACAGACCGTCGGCAACTGGCACTCCGGCCAGCGCAAAATCACTGCCGTACAAACCGGCCAGTCCAACCACCGCGTCGTTCAGCCAGTTCAGGCCGAACGCCAATACGCCCCAGGAAAGAATCCCCGCACCGAAGCCATAAAGCGCGCCCATGTACAGAAAGGGCCTGCGCACATAACTGTCCGTGCCGCCGACGAGTTTAATCACTTCTATCTCTGTGCGGCGGTTTTCAATATGAAGACGAATGGTATTGCCTATCACCAAAAGTAATGCAGAAACCAAAAGCACGGTCAGACCGAAGACAAAACGGTCACCCAGCTTGAGGATGGCTGCCAGACGCTCGACCCAGACTAGATCAAGTTGCGCCTGTTGTACCTTCGGCAATTCGGAAAGTTTTTGTCGTAATGCTTCAAGCGCGGGCTTGTCGACCTCTTTCGGCGTCACCAGGACTACGCCCGGCAGCGGGTTTTCCGGCAATTCCTTCAGTGCTTCGCCCAGTCCGGATTGTTGCTGGAACTCTTCCAGTGCCTGATCGCGACCCACATATTCAGCATCCGCTACGCCCGGCATGCCCTTGATCTGCTCGCGCAACGACTCGCCCTGCTCAGGGCTGGCCTCAAGTTGCAGGTACAGGGAAATCTGCGCCGCACGCTGCCAGGAACCGCCCAGACGCTCGACGTTATTCAGCAAAAGTGACAGGCCCATCGGTAAGCTCAGGGCCACAGCCATCACCATACAGGTGAAAAAGCTGCCGATCGGGTGCTTGCCCAAGCGACGCAAGCTGTCCAGCAAACTGGCACGATGACTTTCGATCCAGGCGCGGAACAGCGTGGCGAAATCCGGGCCATCGTCATCGTCGCGTTTTTTCTTCTGCTGTGGTTGCGGATCGGCGGCCTTCGGGGCCACGCGCTCGGAAACCTTGGGGCTACGTGTCGCACTCATACACCGGCCTCCCCGTCGCCGATCAATCGGCCACGCTGCAGGGTCAGCATGCGGTGACGCATGCGGGCAATCAGCGCCAGGTCGTGACTGGCGATCAGCACGCTGGTGCCCAAGCGGTTGATGTCTTCGAACACACCCATGATTTCTGCCGCCAGACGCGGATCGAGGTTACCGGTCGGTTCGTCCGCCAGCAGCAAGGCCGGACGGTGAACGATGGCGCGAGCGATGCCGACGCGCTGTTGCTGGCCGGTAGACAGGTCGCCAGGGTAGAGATCGGTTTTGTCCGAGAGCGCCACGCGCTCCAGGGCCGAGTCCACGCGCTTGACGACCTCGGCCTTGGACAGGCCAAGGATCTGCAATGGCAACGCGACGTTATTGAACACCGTGCGATCGAACAGCAACTGGTGGTTCTGGAACACCACGCCGATCTGCCGGCGCAGGAACGGAATCTGCGCGTTGCTGATGGTGCTCAGGTCTTGCCCGGCCAGCAGCAATTTGCCGGTGGTCGGACGTTCCATGGCCAGCAACAGCCGCAACAAGGTGCTTTTACCGGCGCCGGAATGGCCGGTGACAAACAAGAATTCGCCCCGACGGACTCGAAAGCTCAGCTCATGCAAGCCGACGTGACCGTTCGGGTAGCGTTTACCGACCTGTTCGAAACGAATCATGAACGCTCCCGCTCGGCAAACAATGCCTGGACAAAGGGTTCTGCTTCAAAAGTACGCAAATCGTCGATGCCTTCGCCGACGCCGATGTAACGGATCGGCAAGCCAAACTGCTTGGCCAGGGCGAAAATCACCCCGCCCTTGGCGGTGCCGTCGAGTTTGGTCAGCGCCAGGCCGGTCAATTCGACGGTCTGGTTGAATTGCTTGGCCTGGTTGATGGCGTTCTGGCCGGTACCGGCATCGAGCACCAACAGCACCTCATGAGGCGCGTCGGCGTCGAGTTTGCCGATCACCCGGCGAACCTTCTTCAACTCTTCCATCAAATTGTCTTTGGTGTGCAGGCGACCGGCGGTGTCGGCGATCAGCACGTCAATGCCACGGGCCTTGGCGGCTTGCACCGCATCGAAGATCACCGAAGCCGAGTCTGCGCCGGTGTGCTGGGCGATCACCGGGATCTTGTTGCGCTCACCCCAGACCTGCAATTGCTCGACCGCTGCGGCGCGGAAGGTGTCACCGGCGGCGAGCATGACTTTCTTGCCTTCCAGTTGCAGCTTCTTCGCCAGCTTGCCGATGGTGGTGGTTTTGCCGGCGCCGTTGACGCCGACCACCAGAATCACGAACGGCTTGTTCTGCGAGGTGATTTTCAGCGGCTGCTCGACCGGTTTGAGCATCGCTGCCAATTCGGCTTGCAGGGATTTGTACAGCGCATCGGCATCGGCCAGCTCCTTGCGGGCGACTTTCTGAGTCAGGCGCTGAATGATCACCGACGTCGCTTCGACGCCGACATCGGCGGTCAGCAGACGGGTTTCGATGTCTTCGAGCAGCTCGTCGTCAATGATTTTCTTGCCGAGGAACAGGCTGGCCATGCCCTCGCCAATGCTGGCGCTGGTCTTGGACAGGCCTTGCTTGAGACGGGCGAAGAAACCGGCTTTGGTCTCTTCGGTACGCACAGGCTCGACTGGAGTTTCGAGGGGCGCAACCGGTGTGGCGGCAACAGGAACGATGACCGGTGCAGGTGCAGGTGCAGGTTCTGGCGCTTGAGCAACCGGAGCAACAAATGCTGGCACTGGAGCCACCGGTGCAGGTTCGGCCACGAACACGGGAGCAACGGCTGCCGGTTCAACCACTGGCGCCCGAACCGGCTCCGGAGCAAACGCAGTCGGGGCCGGAATCGGCGGGGTGATGTGCGGTGCTTGCTCATCTTCGACCAGCGACACCGGCTCTTCCGCTACCGGCAACGTCAGCCACGGCGTGGCAACAGGCGTCAGCGGCAATGGGGCCGCGACTTCGGTTTCAGGTACGAGCGCGGCCGCAGGTTGCAGCACCGGCTCGGCAATCGGCGCAGGCTTTTGCTCTATAACCGGTGCCGGGGTTGGCTCAGAAAGTGGCTGTGGCTGTTCGACAACGGGTTCCTGCGGCTTTTTGCGCAGCCATCCGAACAGGCTTTTCTTCTCACCAGCCGCAGCTGGGGTCTTCTTGTCGTCGTTGGAACCAAACATGGAGGACGGCTATCTCACGGTAGCGACGCGCCAAAAGGCGCCTCGGCAAATAAATAATTCGATGCTGAACAGACTGCGATTCATCCAGCTTGTTCACGCGCAACATTTTGTCGAGGAGCCAACGGCGCCTCAAAGGTCGACTAATACGAAGGACTGGAACGGCATCGTCGGCGAAAACGCAGAGTTTAGCTGACAAACTCAAAGCTTCTGCCGGTAACCCATACAACCTGCAAGCCGATCAAAGGCTTGATAGGCGTGGCCGCCAGTAAAACGGATCAGTATCCTAGCACCCTCTCGCCCGCCGACGCTAAGACCAAGCGGGCAGCCCAACAGGTTTAAAAACGAATGAATGCTCTAGCCCGCCGCGCTGCAGGCCTGCTGCTCAGCACAGTTTGTCTGCCCCTCTCGGCCCTGGCTGCCGATCCACAACCGACCCACGAATTCACCCTCGACAACGGCCTGAAGGTTGTCGTGCGCGAAGACCATCGTGCGCCGGTCGTCGTTTCCCAGATCTGGTACAAGGTCGGCTCCAGCTACGAGACCCCGGGCCAGACCGGGTTGTCCCATGCGCTGGAACACATGATGTTCAAGGGCAGCGAGAAAGTCGGCCCCGGCGAAGCCTCGCTGATCCTGCGCGACCTCGGTGCCGAAGAGAACGCCTTCACCAGCGACGACTTCACCGCGTATTACCAGGTGCTGGCCCGCGACCGTCTGGGCGTAGCCTTCGAACTGGAAGCCGACCGCATGGCCAACCTGCGCCTGCCGGCCGACGAGTTCACTCGCGAAATCGAGGTGATCAAAGAAGAACGGCGTCTGCGCACCGATGACAAGCCGATGTCCAAGGCCTACGAACGCTTCATGGCCATGGCCTACCCCGCCAGCGGTTACCACACGCCGACCATCGGCTGGATGGCGGACCTCGATCGCATGAAAGTCGAAGAACTGCGCCATTGGTACCAGTCCTGGTATGTGCCGAATAACGCCACCCTGGTGGTGGTCGGCGATGTGACCCCGGACGAAGTCAAAACCCTGGCCCAGCGTTACTTCGGCCCGATCGCCAAACGCGACGTGCCACCGGCGAAAATCCCGCTGGAGCTGGCTGAGCCCGGCGAACGCAAGATCACCCTGCATGTGCAGACCCAATTGCCGAGCCTGATGCTGGCCTTCAACGTGCCGAGCATCGCCACAGCCGCAGACAAACAATCGGTGAACGCCCTGCGCCTGATTTCCGCCCTGCTCGACGGTGGTTACAGCGGCCGCATCCCGACGCAACTGGAGCGCGGCGAAGAGCTGGTGTCCGGCGGCTCGTCGAGCTACGACGCCTACACCCGTGGCGACAGTCTGTTCACGTTGTCGGCCACGCCGAACACCCAGAAGAAGAAAACCATGGCCCAGGCTGAAGCCGGCCTGTGGAAACTGCTCGAACAGCTGAAAACCACCGCACCGTCCACTGAAGAGCTGGAGCGAGTGCGAGCGCAGGTCATTGCCGGCCTGGTCTTTGAGCGCGACTCGATCACCAGCCAGGCCACCGCCATCGGCCAACTGGAAACCGTCGGCCTGTCGTGGAAACTGATGGACACCGAACTCGCCGACCTGGAAAGCGTAACTCCGCAGGACATCCAGAAGGCCGCCAAGCTGTATTTCACCCGCGAACGTCTCAGCGTCGCCCATGTACTGCCACAGGAGACGACTCATGAGTGAGCGTAAAAAGTCGCGTCTGGCCCTGATCGGCCTGATCGCTGTTGCACTGATCGGGTCTGCCGCCTTCTATCTGTCAAAACCCGGTGAGTCCAACGCCAGCGAAGCCCTCGACAAGGCCAAGTCCAGTCAAAAGCTGCAATCGCTGGCCGAACTCGACGGTAAGGCCCCAAGCCATCGCTCGCTGAACGTGCAGACCTGGAACACCGTCGAAGGCGCCAAGGTGCTGTTCGTCGAAGCCCGTGAACTGCCGATGTTCGACATGCGCCTGATCTTCGCCGCCGGCAGCAGCCAGGACGGCGATGCACCCGGCCTGGCACTGCTGACCAACGCCATGCTCAACGAAGGTGTGGCCGGCAAAGACGTCGGCGCCATCGCTCAGGGCTTCGAAGGATTGGGTGCCGACTTCAGCAACGGCGCGTACAAGGACATGGCGCTTGCCTCCTTGCGCAGCCTCAGTGCCGTGGACAAACGCGAGCCTGCCTTGAAGCTGTTCGCTGAAGTCGTCGGCAAACCGACCTTCCCCGCCGACTCGTTTGCCCGCATCAAGAACCAGATGCTCGCCGGCTTCGAATTCCAGAAACAGAACCCTGGCAAACTCGCCAGTCTGGAGCTGATGAACCGTTTGTACGGCGCTCACCCGTACGCGCACTCCAGCGACGGCACGGCGAAGAGCATTCCACCGATCACCCTGGCGCAGTTGCGAGCCTTCCATCAGAAAGCCTATGCCGCCGGCAACGTGGTGATTGCGCTGGTAGGCGACCTCTCGCGCGCCGAAGCCGAGGCGGTCGCCGCCCAAGTGTCCGCCGACCTGCCCAAAGGCCCGGCCCTGGCGAAAGTCGAACAGCCGACCGACCCCAAGCCCAGCATCGGCCACATCGAGTTTCCGTCCAAGCAGACCAACCTGATGATCGCGCAACTGGGTATCGACCGTGACGATCCGGATTACGCAGCGCTGTCCATGGGCAACCAGATTCTTGGCGGCGGAGGCTTCGGCACCCGGCTGATGAGCGAAGTGCGCGAGAAGCGTGGCCTGGCTTACGGTGTGTATTCGGGTTTCAGCCCGATGCAGGTTCGCGGCCCGTTCATGATCAACCTGCAAACCCGCGCCGAAATGAGCGAAGGCACCCTGAAGCTGGTGCAGGATGTGCTCGCCGACTACCTTAAGACTGGCCCCACCGAGAAAGAGCTCGACGATGCCAAGCGTGAACTGGCCGGCAGCTTCCCGCTGTCCACCGCCAGCAACGCCGATATCGTCGGTCAGCTCGGCGCCATGGGCTTTTACAACTTGCCGCTGAGCTACCTGGAAGACTTCATGCAACAGTCCCAGAGCCTGACCGTCGAGCAAGTCAAAGCCGCACTGAACAAACACCTGAGCACGGACAAACTGGTCATCGTCAGCGCTGGCCCGACCGTGCCACAAAAGCCGTTACCGGCCCCTACTGACAAACCCGCCGAGCAACCGCTCGGGGTTCCGGAGCATTAATGGCCAGTTCATCTCGTCCAAAGAAACCCGTTCACAACGTGCATAACGGTGTAAACCAACTGCGCATCATCGGTGGCGAATGGCGCAGCCGAAAGCTGAGCTTCCCGGATGCTCCAGGCCTGCGCCCGACGCCGGACCGGGTGCGTGAGACCCTGTTCAACTGGCTCGCGCCTTACGTCGCCGGGGCCAAGGTACTCGATCCGTTTGCCGGCAGCGGCGCGCTGTTCCTGGAAGCCTTGTCCCGTGGCGCGGCCATGGGTCAGGCGCTGGACGCCAGCAACGTCGCGGTGTCCAGCCTGAAAGAACATCTGGGCACCCTGCGCTGCACCAACGGCCAGGTACAGACTGCCGACGCCTTGCGCTATCTGGAAACCCAACCGGCCACGGCGTTCGACCTGGTATTCCTCGACCCGCCGTTCAATCAGAATCTGTTGCCTGTGGTTTGCACTCTGCTCGAAGAACGTCATTGGCTGGCCGACGATGCGTGGGTCTACACTGAAAGCGAAAGCGCACCGTCGATATTGGGTTTGCCAGAAAATTGGCGCCTGCATCGGGAGCAAAAATCGGGACGGGTGTATTACGCGTTGTGGCAACGTATGGCAGGGATCGCCGGCTAGTCCGGCCTGAGAAAACGGTGCGCAGCTCAGTCAGCTAACGCTGCGGGTACGCGCCGCAGCATCGAGAGCAATCGTGTCCCATCTGCCAGAACGTTTCACCCCCGCCTTCACGCCCGCCTACGGCCTGGGTAATCCGCACTTACAAACCTTGTGGGGACCGCTATGGCGCAAAACCACACATATCGAGCGTGAGCGCGAGCGATTGTGGCTTGAAGATGGCGATTTCCTTGACCTGGACTGGCACGGCCCCCACAGCGCGAATGCACCGTTGGTGCTGGTATTGCACGGCCTGACCGGCTCGTCGAATTCGCCTTATGTGGCCGGGATGCAGAAGGCGCTGAGCACCCAGGGTTGGGCCAGCGTCGCGTTGAACTGGCGAGGTTGCTCCGGCGAGCCCAATCTGTTGCCGCGCAGCTACCATTCCGGGGCCAGTGAAGATTTGGCCGAAACCATCAGACACCTGCGCACCCAACGCCCCCTCGCGCCGCTGTATGCGGTCGGTTATTCCATGGGCGGTAACGTGTTGCTCAAGCATCTGGGTGAAACCGGCAGCAACAGCGGCGTACTCGGCGCGGTGGCAGTGTCGGTGCCGTTTCGCCTCGATCACTGTGCCGATCGTATCAGCCAGGGTTTTTCCCAGTTCTACCAAGCGCATTTCATGCGAGAGATGGTCGCCTACATCAAGAACAAACAGCGCAGATTCCAGCATGAGGGACATGAGGATGGCCTGGCGGCATTGGAGGCGCTGGGCTCTTTGGAGAACTTGCGTACCTTCTGGGATTTCGACGGCCGGGTCACCGCACCACTGAATGGTTTCGCCGATGCCGCGGACTATTATCGTCGCGCTTCGAGTCGTTATTTCCTTGGAGAGATTCGCACGCCAACCCTGATCATCCAGGCGGCTGACGACCCGTTTGTGTTTCCGCATAGCCTGCCCCAAGCCGACGAATTGTCCGCCAGCACTCAATTCGAGTTGCAGGCCAAGGGCGGGCATGTCGGTTTCGTCGAGGGTTCGTTCAGGCAACCGGGTTACTACCTGGAGCGGCGCATTCCCCAATGGCTGGCCAGCACGGGGCGCAGGTAAACCGTGGAGGTCGATCAGGGCGAGTCGATCCACTTCTGGCAAACGGCGCCGCTGGCCGGGGTCGAGTTGTTGTCTGCGCGCTACATCGAACACCGTTTCGCCCCTCATGTGCATGACGGCTATGTAATCGGCATGATCATGGCCGGCGCCCAGCGTTATCGCTATCGCGGTGCAGAGCATTTGGCGGGCAGCGGCACGCTGGTGCTGATCAACCCGGACGAACTGCACACCGGCCACAAAGGTACGGAAGACGGTTGGTTGTACCGGGCGTTTTATCCCGACAGCGGGCAAATTCTTTCGCTGCTGGAGGAGCTTGAACTGCCGAGCGGCACCCTGCCCGCGTTTAGCGCCACGCTGTATCGCGACCCGGATCTGGTGAGGGGGTTCTGCCAATTGCATCGGCTGCTGGAAAGTCCGTCCACGGCCCTGCAGCAGCAAACGGTCTGGCGGGAAATGATGCTGTCGTTGTTGCAACGCCACGCAGCCGTCCCGATCGCCGGCAAACCCGGCAAGGAACACCGCGCAGTGACCTTGGCCAAGGAACGGCTGCAATCGCAATTGGCGGCGCCGCCCTCGCTGGAAGAACTGGCGGCGACGGTGAACCTGTCCCCCTTCCACTTCGCCCGGGTGTTCCGCCGCGCCACCGGCATGCCGCCGCACGCCTGGCTGATGCAGCAGCGCATCGCTCGGGCACGGGCGTTGTTACAGGGCGGTTGCCTGCCGCTGGAAGTCGCGACACAACTGGGTTTTGCCGACCAGAGTCATCTGAGCCGGCAATTCAAGCAGGTTTACGGCGTAGGACCGGGGGCGTATCGCAGCGCGCGGCAATTGCCCGACCATAGATGACAACAAAGATCCAAATGTGGGAGCAGACCAGCTCCCACATCGGATCTGCGTTTACTCGCCGGTGGCGACGCCTCGCGCGGGATCATTGATCCACTCGCTCCACGAACCGGCATACAACGCCCCCAACGGATAACCCGCCAGGCACAGGGCGAACAGATTGTGGCAGGCCGTCACGCCGGAACCGCAATACGCGACCAGCTCCGTCGGCGAACGATCACCGAGCTTCGTGGCAAACCGCTGCTTGAGCTGGTCGGCCGGCAGGAAGCGCCCGTCGCTGCCCAGGTTTTCGGTGAACGCGGCGCATTGTGCACCGGGAATGTGCCCGGCAATCGGATCGATTGGCTCCACTTCGCCCTTGAAGCGCGGCAAGGCACGGGCGTCGAGCAAGGTCAACGCGGGCTGGCCGAGACGTTTCTGGAGCTGTTTGGCACTGAGCACCAGCGAAGCATCCGGCGTCCCGGTGAAAGTGCCACGGGTAACCGAAGGCGGATCAAGACTCAGGGGCAATCCGGCGGCGTGCCAGGCTTTCAGCCCGCCATCGAGAATGAACACACCGTCGCGCTTGCCCAGCCAGGCCAGCAACCACCAGGCCCGCGCCGCGTAGGCCCCGGGACCGTCATCGTACAAAACCACTTCGCTGTCGGCATTGATGCCCCAGGCTTGCAGGCGCTCGATCAGCTTTTCGGGTTCAGGCAACGGATGACGCCCGGTAACCCCCTTGACCACCGCCCCGCTCAGATCACGCTCGAGATCGGCAAAGCTCGACCCGGCAATATGCCCTTCGGCATAGCTGCGCTGACCGTAATCCGGGTCTTCGAGGGCAAAACGACAATCCAGAATCACCAGCCCCGGGGTCTCCTTTTTCAGGTCCAACGCTTGCGGGCTGATCAGTTGCGCAATGGGCATAACGGGCTCCTGTGATGTTGTCAGTCTTGAATCCTAATGCACTTCTTCCAGCGCCTGGGCCAGCGGTACGTAAAATTCGTCGAACAGCGCATTTACCGCGTCGCGCGATTGATCGGTAACGAACCCTGCCTCAAGCACCAACACCTGATACACCCCGCGCTTAATGGCCTGTTCGCTCAAGTGGTTGGAGTTTTCCCGCGTGGTGCACAGAAACCGCACCCAGGACGTGAGGATGATCCAGGCGTTCAGCGTCAGGGACTCGATCTGAACCTTATCCATGTTCAGGATGCCAGCGGCTACGAACCCTTCGTAAATGGCGGTGCCCTGGATCAGGCAACGCTGGGAAAAACGCCGATAACGGGCGGCCAGCTCGGGATCGCTGTCGAGCAAGTGCTCGAGGTCGCGATGCAAAAACCGGTAGCGCCACATGGCGGCGAGCAATTCCTTGAGGTAGAAGCGCTTGTCTTCGACCGTTGCGGCGCGGCCCTGAGGCGGGCGCAGGAAGCTGTCCACCAGGCTTTCGTACTCACTGAACAGCACAGCGATGATCGCCTGCTTGTTGGGGAAGTGGTAGTACAGGTTGCCCGGAGAAATCTCCATGTGGGCAGCAATGTGGTTGGTGCTGATGCTGCGCTCGCCCTGCTGATTGAACAGCTCCAGGCTGTTCTGCACGATGCGCTCGCTGGTTTTGATCCGAGGGGCCATGGCTTGAGCTTTAATTCAGAGTGCGGTGACGGGCATCTTACGACCTATCCGGGAGTGGATAAAACAAAGCTGCGTCAGGATGTCATTTGACTTTCTAGAGCATAGACTCTAAAAATCCCCTCATTACAATAAATCCGGAGCCGACCATGCCTGCTGACATCGCCTACCTGAAGAACCTGCAGCAGCCTCTGGACGAGCTCCAATCCCTGTTCGATGCTCAACGCGCGGCGTATGCAGGCAACCCGATGCCACCCGCGGCTCAGCGCCAACAATGGCTAAAGGCGTTGCGGGACCTGTTGAGCAATGAGCGCCAGGCCTTGGTCGACGCCATCAGCCAGGATTTCAGCCACCGCAGCGCCGACGAAACCCTGCTCGCCGAATTGATGCCCAGCCTGCACGGCATTCACTACGCCAGCCGACACCTCAAAGGCTGGATGAAAACCTCACGGCGTAAAGTCGGCATCGCTTTTCAACCGGCGTCGGCCAAAGTCGTTTATCAACCGCTGGGCGTGGTCGGGGTGATTGTGCCGTGGAACTACCCGCTTTACCTGGCCATCGGGCCGTTGGTGGGGGCGTTGTCGGCGGGCAACCGGGTGATGCTCAAACTCAGCGAATCGACCCCCGCCACCGGTTTGCTGCTCAAGGAATTGCTGGAGCGGATATTCCCTCAAGACCTGGTCTGCGTGGTGCTCGGCGAGGCCGACATCGGCGTGGCGTTCTCCCGGCTGCACTTTGATCACCTGCTGTTCACCGGCGCCACCAGCATCGGCAAACACGTGATGCGCGCCGCCGCCGAGAACCTGACCCCGGTGACCCTCGAACTGGGCGGCAAGTCCCCGGCCATCGTTTCCCGCGACGTGCCGCTCAAGGATGCCGCCGAACGCATCGCTTTCGGCAAGACCCTCAACGCCGGGCAAACCTGTGTCGCCCCGGACTACGTGCTGGTGCCGGAAGACCGCGTCGGCTCTTTCGTCGAAGCCTATCGCCAGGCAGTTCGCGGGTTTTATCCGACCCTGGCCGACAATCCGGACTACACCGCCATCATCAATGAGCGACAACTGGCGCGGCTCAACGGTTACCTCAGCGACGCCACCAGCAAGGGCGCGCTGCTGATTCCGCTGTTCGATCAGGGCCAGGGCCGGCGCATGGGTCATTGCCTGCTGCTCAACGTCAGCGACGACATGACAGTGATGCAGGACGAAATTTTCGGCCCGTTGTTGCCGATCGTCCCCTACAAGGACCTCGATGAAGCGTTTGCCTATATCAACCAACGGCCTCGTCCGCTGGCGCTGTATTACTTCGGCTATGACAAGCGCGAGCAAAACCGTGTTCTCCACGAAACCCATTCCGGCGGCGTATGCCTCAATGACACCTTGCTGCACGTTGCTCAGGACGACATGCCGTTCGGCGGCATCGGCGCCTCGGGCATGGGCCACTACCACGGCCATGAGGGTTTCCTGACCTTCAGCAAGGCCAAGGGCGTGCTGATCAAACAGCGTTTCAACGCGGCGAAGCTGATCTATCCGCCATACGGCAAATCCATTCAGAAACTGATCCAGAAGCTGTTTATCCGCTAACGATCAACACCGCCGGGTAATAACAATAATGAGCCCAAGCCTGTCCGACACACCCGCGCTGTCACGGCGCGGCCTGCTTAAATTCAGCCTGGGCGCCAGCGCCTTTCTGGCCACGGCCGGATTAGGTGCGAGCCTCAGCGGCTGCTCGTCGAGCACGGCGGCCAGCGGTTTCGCGACACTGCGCAGCAGTGACCTGCTGTTTCTGCGGGCACTGATCCCGGTAATGCTCGACGGTGCCGTGATCGTCGAGAAAATGCCGGCCGCCGTCGAAGGCACCCTCAAAAGCCTGGATTACAGCCTCGATCACCTGTCGCCGGAAATGCTCAAGCTGACCCGGCAATTGTTCGATGTGCTGGGGATGAGCATCACCCGCGGCCCACTGACCGGGATCTGGGGCAGTTGGGAAAATGCCAGCAGCGAAGACATCCGACACTTTCTCGATCGCTGGGAAAACAGCTCGCTGAGCTTGCTGCGCATGGGCCATAGCTCGTTGCTGCAAATGGTGATGATGGCGTGGTACAGCCGGGCGGAGTCTTGGGTGCATTGTGGGTATCCGGGGCCGCCTACGGTTTGAGACCGCAGCGCGCCCAGAACATAACAATAAGAGAACCTGACGATGCCCGTACCCGATCCGTTCCGTGAAGGCCTGGCCCGTGGCTGGAAAACCTACAACGGCGCCCAACTGACCCAGGACCTGACCCTCGAAGCGGATGTGGCGATCATCGGCAGCGGTGCCGGCGGCGGGACCACCGCCGAAATCCTCAGCGCCGCAGGCTACAAGGTGTTGCTCATCGAAGAAGGCCCACTCAAGACCAGCAGTGACTTCAAGATGCTTGAGGATCAGGCCTACACCAGCCTCTATCAGGAAGGCATCGGGCGTATGAGCAAGGACGGTGCGATCACCATCCTCCAGGGCCGGGCGGTGGGCGGTACCACGCTGATTAACTGGACCTCGAGCTTTCGCACCCCGGACCCGACGCTGGAACACTGGGCCAAAGAGCATGACGTCATAGGTCACACCCCGGCCGAGATGGCACCCTGGTTCGAGAAAATGGAACAACGCCTGGGTGTCGCCCCGTGGCGGGTGCCGCCCAACGCCAACAACGACGTCATCCGCAAAGGCTGCGAAAAACTCGGCTACGCCTGGCATGTGATCCCGCGAAACGTGCGCGGCTGCTGGAACATCGGCTACTGCGGCATGGGTTGCCCGACCAACGCCAAGCAATCGATGCTGGTCACGACCATCCCGGCGACCCTGGAAAAAGGTGGCGAGCTGCTCTATCTGGCCCGCGCTGAAAAGCTGTCGGTCAAGGACGGCAGAGTCACAGGCCTGCATTGCGTGGCGATGGATGAGCGTTGCGTTGCCCCTACCGGACGCACAATCACGGTCAAGGCACGGCATTACGTGCTGGCCGGCGGCGGGATCAACAGCCCGGCGCTGCTGTTGCGCTCAGAGGCGCCGGATCCGCATGAGCGACTGGGAAAACGGACGTTCCTGCATTTGGTCAACATGTCCGCCGGGCTGTTCGACGAGGTGATCAACCCGTTCTACGGCGCGCCGCAGTCGATTTATTCCGACCATTTCCAGTGGCAGGACGGCATCACCGGCAAGATGTCCTACAAATTGGAGGTCCCGCCGCTGCACCCGGCGCTGGCCACCACCCTGCTTGGCGGCTTTGGCACGGAAAACGCCCGGCACATGGAAAACCTGCCGCATACCCACGCGATGCTGGCGTTGCTGCGAGACGGCTTTCACCCAGACAGCCCCGGCGGCAGTGTCGAATTGCGCAGTGACGGCACGCCGGTGCTCGACTATCAGGTTTCACCGTATGCCTGGGACGGGTTGCGCCGGGCGTTCCATAGCATGGCCGAGATCCAGTTCGCCGGTGGCGCCAACGCTGTGATGCCGATGCATGCCGACGCCCGTTACGTGAAAACCCTCGCCGAAGCACGCGTCTTGATCGACGGATTGAGCCTTGAGCTGTATCGCACGCGCCTGGGTAGTGCTCATGTGATGGGCGGTTGTGCCATGGGTGAAGACCCGAAAAACGCCGTGACCGACAGCCTCGGCCGACACCACCAACTGCACAATCTGTCGATTCACGACGGCTCGCTATTCCCCACCAGCATTGGTGCAAACCCACAATTGTCGGTCTACGGACTGACGGCACAACTGGCGAATTCACTGGCCGAGCGTTTGAAAAACCCATGAAAACGCGGAATATTCCCATCGTCTATAGTGCTTTCTTACCCAACAGGCGACTTGGCCGACCGGGAAGGCTGCGATACCATCCGACTCCCCAACGGACTCCCGCCAGGACGACGCGATGAACCGAGTGTTGTACCCAGGTACCTTCGACCCTATTACCAAGGGCCATGGCGATCTGGTCGAACGCGCCTCGCGCCTGTTCGATCACGTAATCATCGCCGTCGCCGCCAGCCCTAAGAAAAACCCGCTGTTTCCCTTGGAACAACGTGTGGAGCTGGCCCGCGAGGTCACCAAACATTTGCCGAACGTTGAAGTCGTCGGCTTCTCGACACTGCTCGCGCATTTCGCCAAAGAGCAGAACGCCAACGTGTTCCTGCGTGGTTTGCGCGCGGTGTCGGACTTCGAATACGAATTCCAGCTGGCCAACATGAACCGCCAACTGGCACCGGATGTGGAAAGTCTGTTTCTTACCCCGTCCGAGCGTTATTCGTTCATTTCCTCGACACTGGTCCGTGAAATCGCGGCCCTGGGCGGCGATATCACCAAGTTCGTCCACCCGGTGGTGGCCGACGCCCTCACCGAACGCTTCAAAAAGTAGGCGCTGCCAAAGCTGCACTTGATCGCGCCCGCGTGCACTGCGGGCGCCAATGCGGCACAATTGTGCGCATTGGTTTATTGCGCCAGGGCCTGCCGCCCCGGCTGGAGTTAGCATGTCCCTGATCATCACCGACGATTGCATCAACTGCGACGTCTGCGAACCCGAATGCCCGAACGCCGCCATTTCCCAGGGCGAAGAGATCTACGTGATCGACCCGAACCTGTGCACGCAATGTGTCGGCCACTATGACGAACCGCAATGCCAGCAGGTCTGCCCGGTGGATTGCATTCCGCTGGACGAAGCCCATCCGGAAACTGAAGAACAGTTGATGGAGAAGTACCGGAAGATTACCGGCAAGGCTTAAGTAATCTGGCGCCTGTCGGGGCGCCTTCGCGGGCAAGCCTCGCTCCTACAGGTTCACGTCGTACCTGGCACCCATGAACGGCGGAACTCTGTAGGAGCGAGGCTTGCCCGCGAAGCTTTTACAGCTCACTCCCGCTGCTCAAACCCTTCCCCGATGCACCCCAGACACCGCACAAACGCTGCTTTCGCCGGGTCGACCACCAGCGCCTGCCCTGCATCGCCAATGCCGCCGCCCAGCGCGGTAAATGGCAGCGACACCACAAACGCCCCAGCACCGATCACTGTCGCCACCACCAGCAACGGTCGGGCAATCAGCAGATCGCCAAGCATGGCGTAGGCCGGTGGATTCTGGATGGTGTAACGCGGGTCACCGCTGCCGTTCTCAGTAGCCAGCGCGGGCGCACCGACACTCAGCAACAGCGTGACGACAAGGGTTCGAAACAGATTCATGGCACGGTCCTTCGGCTAGGCAGTGAGAACACTGACTATAGACCGTAGCCGATATCAGCTCTGACAGCGCGGACAAAAGACGCTGGCGCGCTGCCCAAGTTTGACTTCCCGCAGCCCCGTGCCACAGACCTTGCAGTGTTCACCGCCACGGCCGTACACGAACAGTTCCTGCTGGAAATAACCCGGTTGGCCGTCGCCGCCGATAAAGTCCCGCAACGTGGTACCGCCCCGTTCGATGGCGAGGGCCAGGATGCGCTTGATCTCGATCGCCAGCTTCAAATAACGCGCCCGGGAAATGCTCTTGGCCTCGCGGCGCGGGTCAATGCCAGCAGCAAACAGCGCTTCGGTCGCGTAGATATTGCCGACGCCCACCACCACCGCGTTATCCATGATGAACGGCTTGACCGCCATGGACCGCCCGCGGGACAGCTGGAACAGACGCTCGCCGTCGAACAGATCGGTCAACGGCTCCGGCCCCAGGCGAACCAGCAGTTCGTGGTTCAGCGGGTCGAGGCTCCAGAGCATCGCCCCGAACCGACGCGGGTCGGTGTAACGCAGGGCCAGGCCCGATTCCAGTTCGATGTCCACATGCTCATGCTTGGCTGCCGGCAAGCCGGCTTCCACCAGCCGCAGATTGCCCGACATGCCCAAATGACTGATCAGTGTGCCGACCTCGGCATTGATCAGCAGGTACTTGGCCCGCCGTTCCACCAGCACGATGCGCTGGCCCGACAGCCGCACATCCAGGTCTTCGGGGATCGGCCAGCGCAGACGGCGCTCACGCACGATCACCCGGCTGACGCGCTGGCCTTCCAGGTGCGGTGCAATTCCGCGGCGGGTGGTTTCGACTTCCGGCAGTTCAGGCATGGGGCTCTCGAATCAGGCGAGTTCGACACTCAACGCGTGGCGAGGTCGCGAATTTCTTGTTTCTGGGTTTCGAAATCGTATTCCGATAGACCAATGTAATCGAGCACAAGGTGCCCGACATTGTTCCATTCATGGTCTTCGGCCTGGTTGCCCAGCACCCGATAGGAGGCACAAATGTGCTCGGCCATCTTCAGGATCGCCAGCAGATTTTTCAGCGGTGTATTACGCGACGATTCATCGCTGAAAATGGCCAGGGCATTGTGGTGGTTGGCAATGGCCTGGGTGACGTGC
The DNA here is from genome assembly GCF_058802085.1 of Pseudomonas sp. GW822-FHT02G04. Taxonomy (NCBI): domain Bacteria; kingdom Pseudomonadati; phylum Pseudomonadota; class Gammaproteobacteria; order Pseudomonadales; family Pseudomonadaceae; genus Pseudomonas; species Pseudomonas sp. GW822-FHT02G04. The sequence continues at coordinate 20,023 of NZ_JBXANU010000038.1, read as the reverse complement.
TCCGGCAAGCGCCAGGACTTGGCGGTGTAATACCCGACCACCGCGTGGTTGGTGTTGTAGTGCTTATTCTCGGTATCCACCACGCGGCATTCGGCGCTGGCGTTGGCATAGGCCTGCTCCAGCACTTTCATGTAGTCGGGGAATTTCTTGAGCATCAGCGGGATGCCGCAATCGTGGAACAGGCCCAGCGCATAAGCTTCATCACCGGCCTGGACGCCGACGCGCTTGGCCAGGCTCAGGCAGGTCATCGCCACGTCCTGCGCCGTGTCCCAGAAACGGTTGAGGGTGACGATTGCGTCGTCGTTCAGCTCGCCCTTGATCGACTGCGCGTTGATCAGGTTGATGATCGAACGGCTGCCCAACAGGTTTACTGCTCGCTGGATCGCAGTGATCTTGTTACTCAAGCCGTAGTACGGCGAATTGACGATTTTCAGCAAGGCGCCGGAAAGACCAGGGTCCTGGGAGATCAGCTTGGCGATCATCTCCAGGTCCGGGTCGGGCATATATTGCTCCATCTGCAGATCCACCATGATCTGCGGCTGGGGCGGCACACTGATGCCTTGCAGGGACTGTTGAATCTGTTCAGAAGACAGCTCTTGGGACATAAGTACGCACTCCGGGTCAGGCGGGGATTCTAACCCTTAAAAAGATCGATCCGACAGCCAGTCAAACGCAATCCATATGTGTGCGGGCCCGCGATGGCGTCATGCGCGTTTCATCGTCCGTCAAACCCGCCACTCCCTCAACACGCTATACTCCCGCTCTTTTTTCCGGAGCGACGTCATGTCCCTGCCTAGCCTGCGCCTCAAAGCCAACGCCGACCGACGCCTGCGCAACGGTCACCTGTGGGTCTACAGCAACGAAATCGATGTAGCCGCCACCCCATTGCACGGTTTCAAGGCTGGCGATCAGGCGATCCTCGAAGCCGCCGGCGGCAAGCCGCTGGGCATCGTTGCCATGAGCCCGAACAATCTGATCTGCGCCCGCCTGCTGTCGCGCGACATCAAGTTGCCGCTGGACAAGTCGCTGCTGGTGCATCGCCTGAACGTCGCCCTGTCGCTGCGCGATCGCCTGTTCGACAAGCCGTTCTATCGCCTGGTCTACGGCGACTCCGACCTGCTGCCAGGCCTGGTGGTCGACCGTTTCGGTGACATCCTGGTGGTCCAGATCGCTTCGGCGACCATGGAAGCTCACAAAGATGACGTGATCGCGGCGCTGACCCAAGTGCTCAAGCCAAGCGGCATCCTGTTCAAGAACGACTCCGCCGCCCGTGACGCCGAAGGCCTCAACCGTTACGTCGAAACCGTGTTCGGCCTGGTGCCGGAGTGGGTAGCGCTGGAAGAGAACGGCGTGAAGTTCGAAGCGCCAGTCATCCAGGGGCAGAAAACCGGCTGGTTTTACGACCACCGCATGAACCGCGCGCGTCTGGCACCTTATGCCAAAGGCAAACGCGTATTGGATTTGTACAGCTACATCGGCGGCTGGGGCGTGCAAGCGGCCGCCTTCGGCGCCAGTGAAGTGTTCTGCGTCGATGCTTCAGCCTTCGCCCTCGATGGCGTGGAGCGCAACGCCGCACTGAACGGCTTCGCCGAAAAAATGACCTGCATTGAAGGCGACGTGTTCGAAGCCCTCAAAGAGCTGAAAGCCAGCGAAGAGCGTTTCGACGTCATCGTGGCCGACCCTCCTGCATTCATCAAACGCAAGAAAGACATGAAAAACGGTGAAGGTGCCTACCGTCGTCTGAACGAACAAGCCATGCGCCTGCTCAGCAAGGACGGCATCCTGGTCAGCGCGTCGTGCTCGATGCACCTGCCGGAAGACGATCTGCAGAACATCCTGCTGACCAGCGCCCGTCACCTGGACCGCAACATCCAGATGCTCGAGCGCGGCGGACAAGGCCCGGATCACCCGGTACACCCGGCCATTGCCGAAACCCGCTACATCAAGAGCATTACCTGCCGTCTGCTGCCAAACAGCTGAGTACGCCGGTTTGACGGGGAGCCGACAGGCTCTCCGTCAGCCATTCTGACGCCGCGACATATCCTCTCCCGCCCCATCGTCTTACTCTTGCAGTCCTACAGACTTGCAGGACATTTCCCTGCACATTTGATTTGAAAGAATATAACTTACAAAACCGTTCCAAACCCAAGATCGTTCCGACAAAATTACTGGAATATTCCTACTTAATATCCCCTTGATAAGCGCCCATTACCGCCTATGATTGAGTTGTCACCTCGAAGTGACACTCACTATCAAATGACAAGGAGTCAACAACATGAAAGCAATTACTCTGGAAGCTAACAAAATCGCCAACCTGGCTTTTCTGGTTGCACCAAAAGCCCGCTAAGTAAATGAGACGCTGGGGAGTGCCGGCTACCCAGCGCTTTCTATGGCACCCGTCCAGAGCGAACCGCCCACCATGCAGATAAACCCATATCTATTCATACTTCCTCGCACGCCCGGCCAAATAGTCTGGGATTACAAAAATCACAAACAATTTGAACTAAGCCTTGAATACTCAAGCAGACTTACGCAACTTATAAACAACCCAAAACTGTATAACGACAGCAACATAGTTGACACTCAACTCCTGAACGCAGGAATACTGACAACATCAATACAAGGTACTGTTGAATGGGGTTGGGATGAACTGTCGAAGATATTCCATATCGGTACCAAAAACATCCCATGCGAACATGTCCCTCAGGATGTTCATGAATGGTCGAGACACTACCTGGACCATTGCACCGAAGTGCTGGCCACTCCTGCGCCGAGCAACCGGCCCACAGAATGCCAGGCGCGGGAGCTGATTGACCTGCCAAAACCTTCCTGCCTGCCGGAAGGGTCTCTGGCCAACGTCCTGATCGGCCGAAAAACCTGCCGCACCTTCACGGATGCAGCGGTTTCACTGGAAGCTATCAGCACGCTGCTTTACCTGTCCCTTGGCTACTTGCATGAGCGCGAAAACGATGTCGATGAAACCCTTGTCGAAGGTCTCGATGCCCGGCGCAGCAGCCCATCCGGTGGCGGGCTGAATGCCTGCGAAGGCTTTCTTCATGTACACAACGTCAGCGGCCTGAAACCCGGGCTCTACGCCTACCATCCCACCGACCACGCCTTGAGTTTCGTCAACCCGACACCTGACTCACCACTGGGGCAGTTGCTGTGTGGGCAGCACTTCATCAACAACCTGCCCGTGGGCCTGTTCATCACCAGTCGGTTCGACAAGCTGTGGTGGAAATATGAACACTCGCGAGCCTACCGAATGGCCTTCGTGGAAGCAGGGCATATTTCTCAAACATTCCAACTGGTGGCCACCGCGCTGGGGTTGAACACCTGGCTGACGGGGGCGCTGGCCGATGATCAGGTCGAGGTCTTGCTGGGGATCGCGGACAGCGCAGAACAACCGTTATTTTTTGTCGGCTGTGGCTACAGCGACGGACAAATGATGTGCAAGGAATTGAAAGATCTTCTGAGCAGTCGGGAGCCGCAACAATGACCACTCCCATCGTTGCCCCGTTGGACCACCCAATGTCCTGGGCTCATCGTTACACCTTGGGCGACTGGAATACCCGCGCGTCAGTGCGCACCAGCAAACACGACTATCTATTACCGCCAGATCTGGAACAGCAACTGGAAACGCGCCACTGGTTTCCTCCAGGCTTCCTGGCTTACCTGACTCACCCGGCTATCCAGGCGGCAGGTCAAACCGTCATCCATCGGCTGTCGGCCAATCATCTGGTGTACTTCCTCGACTACACCACCTTGCTTGAGCACCGCATCGTCAACCGCTCCGTGGAAACCATCATCCATGATGAACTGAACGTCCACATTCCCGCACGGATGAAGACCGCCGCGCTTCAGCTTTATACCGACGAGGGTTATCACGCCCTGTTTTCCAACAGCCTTGCCGAACAGGTTGCCAGGTTCTACGGGATCAGCCGGCGTCCGGTCATGCCCCACCGCATCATGCGATTGAACGCCCTGCTTGACGGCGCCCCTGAAAGATACAGGGCGCTGGCCTGGTTTCTCGTCGGGTTCGTGTCGGAGACGATCATTGCCAAGGAACTGCTCGATGTCTGCCGTAACGACCTGGTTTCCAGCGTCCAGGCAATGCTCAGGGATCATCTGGCGGACGAGGCGCGCCATAGTCGCTATTTCTCTGAAGTATTCCATTACCTGTGGCTGACGCTGAACAGCCCTCAACGCACGTTTGTCGCCAAAGCGCTGCTGGACATCATCCGGATGTTCTTCGAGGCCGATGAGCGATGGATGCGCGAAAGCCTGCACAGCGCGGCTCTTGGCGACACCACCGTCACGGAAATTCTCTGCGGACTGACCAACCCCCAAGCCACCCATCAACGGGCGCGATCCGGTGCTGGCGCAACGCTGCAGGCGTTGAAAAAGGCCGGTTTCTTCGACCTGTCCTCCAACCAGCAACTGTTCATGAAGGCAGGGCTTATCGATGGCTGAAGGACAATCCGCGGCAACCGCCAAACAACGTCGGGGAGCGGTCAGCCTGTTGTTGGCCATGGTGCTGCTTGGCGTGTTCCCGCTGGATGTCCTGCGGCCCTCTTTCCCGGCGCTCGCCGAACACTTTCGCAGCACGCCCGCCGATATTGCGCTGTCGATCAGTCTGTTTGCCGTTGGCATAGCGGCCTCTCAACTGCTGATCGGGCCGCTGTCGGATGTGATCGGGCGCAAAGTACTGTTGCTCGCGGGAATAACCATCTCGATGCTGGGTGCGGTGGGCTGCACACTGACCACGGACTATGTCCACTTCCTGCTGTTCCGTGTCATTCAGGCGCTCGGTTGCGGGTGTTTCGTGCTGTCACAAGCACTGATTCAGGACCTGTTCGAGGGTGAGGAGCGTGACCGGTTGCGGATCCTGATGGTGACTGCCACCGGCGTTTTCATCTCGGTCTCACCGTTGGCCGGCACGTTCCTGCAAGCCACGCTGGGCTGGCAGGGCAGCTTTGGGGTGTTTACCGCACTGGCTGGAATAGTGCTGCTCAAGGCCTGTTTTTTTCTCGAAAACACTCGGCCAGCGGCAACCGGAGCGCTATCGAATATCTTCCAGCCCTACCGCCGGGTCTTGTGCGATGTCGACTTCCTGTCCTACTGGCTGATTTCCGCCTTTGCTTTCGCCTGCCATTTTTCCTTCATCGTGATTTCGCCGCTGATTTTCATGGATCAACTCCAGCTATCGGCCTATGACTTCTCGCTGATCCTGCTGGTATATGGCGGCGCCTACATTGTCGGCGGCACGGTTGCGACGTTGTTGGGTAAACGTATCAGTCCCGGTCATCAAGTCATCAGCGGGATGAGCCTGATCCTGCTGTCCGGCCTGATCATGCTTTATCTCTCAAGCCACTTTACGCTGTCCCCGATCACTGTCCTGGTACCGATGCTCATCTGTACTGCCGGCACCACCATCGCCCGGCCCGCCGCTACGTCCAAAGCCATGAGCCTGTTCCCCGAAAATGCGGGAACCTCGGCGTCGGCCGGCAGCACGGTGATTTTCATCTGCGGCGGGTTGATCAGTGCGCTCATCAGCTTGAGCCCGGCCAACCTGCAATCCACGCTGGGATACAGCTTCATCATCTTGAGCAGCGTGGCGCTGGCGCTCAACAGTCGTGTCCATAGCCGAGCCAAAAGCCCGAGAGCCAGCCCAAGCGTCGAATAATCCTGCCGGTCGTCATCCCACACGCGCCATCAGCGCTGGATCAGCACTTTCCGGCATTCCCTCCTGACGCCAGCGGTGTAGAATCGCGAGATTCATCGCCAGTCATCCCCCGGCGGGTTTATGAGCTCAAGCTGAAGCGCGCGGCGATCCCGCAAAGTTATCGGCAACTTCCGGACACACGGCCATTTCTGAGTGTTCCAGACGTCAATAGAAGCTCACTTCCCTTTTGATACCTGATTTGCCGCCCGGAGTGCTCCATGCCTGATTACCGCTCGAAAACATCCACCCACGGCCGCAACATGGCCGGTGCTCGCGCACTGTGGCGCGCCACGGGGATGAAAGATGACGACTTCAAGAAGCCGATCATCGCCATTGCCAACTCCTTTACCCAGTTCGTACCGGGCCACGTGCACCTGAAGGATCTGGGTCAACTGGTCGCTCGTGAAATCGAACGGGCCGGCGGCGTAGCCAAAGAATTCAACACCATCGCCGTGGATGACGGCATCGCCATGGGCCACGACGGCATGCTCTATTCGCTGCCGAGCCGCGAGATCATCGCCGACTCCGTCGAGTACATGGTCAACGCCCACTGCGCCGACGCCATCGTCTGCATCTCCAACTGCGACAAGATCACCCCTGGCATGCTGATGGCCGCCTTGCGCCTGAACATCCCGGTGATCTTCGTGTCTGGCGGCCCGATGGAAGCCGGCAAGACCAAACTGGCCAGCCACGGTCTTGACCTGGTCGACGCCATGGTGATCGCCGCCGACTCCAGCGCCTCTGACGAGAAGGTCGCCGAGTACGAGCGTAGCGCCTGCCCTACTTGCGGCTCCTGCTCCGGCATGTTCACCGCCAACTCGATGAACTGCCTGACCGAAGCCCTTGGTCTCGCGTTGCCGGGCAACGGTTCGACCCTGGCCACCCACAGCGACCGCGAACAGCTGTTCCTGCAAGCCGGCCGTACCATCGTCGAGCTGTGCAAGCGCTACTACGGCGAGAACGATGAGTCGGTATTGCCACGCAACATCGCCAACTTCAAGGCGTTCGAAAACGCCATGACCCTGGACATCGCCATGGGCGGTTCCACCAACACCATCCTGCACTTGCTGGCCGCGGCCCAGGAAGCCGAGATCGATTTCGACCTGCGCGACATCGACCGCCTCTCCCGCCACGTACCGCAACTGTGCAAGGTCGCGCCGAACATCCAGAAGTACCACATGGAAGACGTGCACCGTGCCGGCGGGATCTTCAGCATCCTCGGTTCCCTGGCCCGTGGCGGCCTGTTGCACACAGACCTGCCGACCGTACACAGCAAGACCATGGCCGAAGGTATCGCCAAGTGGGACATCACCCAGACCAACGACGAGGCGGTGCATCACTTCTTCAAGGCTGGCCCTGCGGGCATCCCGACGCAAACCGCGTTCAGCCAGTCGACCCGTTGGGAAACCCTGGACGACGACCGTGAAAACGGCTGCATCCGCAGTGTCGAACACGCTTACTCGAAAGAGGGCGGCCTGGCCGTTCTGTACGGCAACATCGCGCTGGATGGCTGTGTGGTGAAAACCGCCGGTGTCGACGAGTCGATCCACGTCTTCGAAGGCAACGCGAAGATCTTCGAAAGCCAGGACAGCGCCGTACGCGGCATCCTCGCCGACGAAGTGAAGGCCGGCGACATCGTGATCATTCGTTACGAAGGCCCGAAAGGCGGCCCGGGCATGCAGGAAATGCTCTACCCGACCTCTTACCTGAAATCCAAAGGCCTGGGCAAAGCCTGCGCCCTGCTGACCGACGGCCGTTTCTCCGGCGGTACTTCGGGCCTGTCCATCGGCCACGCTTCGCCAGAAGCCGCTGCCGGCGGCGCGATCGGCCTGGTGCAGGATGGCGACAAGGTACTGATCGACATCCCGAACCGCTCGATCAACCTGTTGGTCAGCGACGAAGAACTGGCCGCGCGCCGGGTCGAGCAGGACAAGAAAGGCTGGAAGCCGGTGGAAAAGCGTCCACGTAAAGTGACCACCGCTCTGAAAGCCTATGCCCTGTTGGCGACCAGCGCCGACAAAGGTGCCGTGCGTAACAAAGCGATGCTCGACGGGCTGTAATACTTAACCGTCGAACAAAAAAATGCCCCGCCAAGTGCGGGGCTGATCGTTCCCACGCTCCCGCGTGGGAATGCCTCAAGGGACGCTCTGCGTCCAGTGACGCGGAGCGTCACGGGCTGCATTCCCACGCAGAGCGTGGGAACGATCATCACAGCGTTTACTGAATCTCTTCAGGCTTGACGATCACCCAGTTCTTATCCGCCGTCACCGCCAACCCTTCCTTGGCCTGAGCCGCTGCGTGCTTGGCCATCATGCCGTTAATCTGGGTCATGTACTTGTCTTTGCGGTTGACCCACAAGTGGATGCCGCCCTTGGCCACGTCGACGCTGTGGAACAGCATGTAACCATCACTGCTCGGGGTATCGCCGCCCACCAGAACCGGTTTCTTCCATTCATCGATGTAGGTCAGGATGGCCGCCTGCTTGCCGGCCATCCAGGTGGCCGGGGTCCACAGGTACGGAGTCAGTTCCAGGCCCAGGTTAGCCTTCTCGTCATACTTACCAGCAGTAATCTGCTTACGCGCAGTGGTCAGCTCGCCTGTCTTGCGGTCCTTGAGCAGCGTGGTCACGCCGATCACGTTCTGCGGTTTGACGTTGTAGCCATACTTCGGATCGGCAGCGACCATGCGCACCAGCTCTTCGGAGGCAGCGGTCATCACGTAGACCTCGATGCCGTTCTCCATCAGCTTGTTGTAGAGCTCTTTCTGACCGGTGAAGATTTTCGGCGGGTTGACGTCGATGGTCTTGACCACGTCGCCATCGTAATAAGTGCTCGGCACCGGTTTGCCAGACGCCATCAGCTCATCGACGTTGGCCTTGAGCTCCTGAAGCGTAAAGCCGGAAAACACTTGGGCGACCCATGGATAGCAAACCATGTCGTCGACTTCGCAGAGGCGATAGTAGTAGCTGAACAGGCTTTCCTTGTGGTCGGCGGTGTCCTTGAACGGCATCAGTTTCAGGGAGGGGTCGAGGCTCTCGCGAGTGATCAGGCCCTTGTTTTCCATGAACGGCAGCAACGACTCTTCGAGGTCGTAGCGGTAGCTGGTGTTGTCCATGTCGAACACCGCAAAGTTACCCTTGTTAGCATTGGCCGCGATCATCGCGTCCAGCGCCTTGGCCTGATCCGCCGGCCAGTGCTGCAAATCGGTGGCGAAAACCTGCCCGGCAAGGCCCAGGCCCAAACCCAATCCCAGTGCAGCAGCAAGAAATTTCGGTGCAAGCTTCATCGGCGTTTCTCCCTGATTGAAAGAGATCGACGCTAACAAATAAGTGTGACAGTCCTCGCCTGCCCGCGACCGCTTACATCCTGATTCCGTCAGCGGCATTCCCCATAACGCCACCGGCTTATTCCAAAAACGACAGTCAACCGCTGTTTTTGATATTAATTCATTACATATCAAGCTGTTAGGCTTACCGGTTCGCAGCTGCCCCGGAATGCGGCTGACACAGTTATTGGAGCCTCTATGAATCTGCCGCTGATCCTCAATCTGCTGGTGTTCCTCGCCTTGCTCATTGGCCTGGCGCAAACCCGTCACACCACCTGGAGCCTGGCGAAAAAGGTGCTGCTGGCGCTGGTGCTGGGCGTGGTATTCGGTGTCTCCCTGCACACCATTTATGGTGCGGGCAACCCGGTGCTGAAAGCCTCGATCGGCTGGTTCGATCTGGTGGGCAACGGTTATGTGCAGTTGCTGCAAATGATCGTGATCCCGCTGGTGTTCGCTTCGATCCTCAGTGCCGTGGCCCGTCTGCACAACGCTTCGTCGCTGGGCAAAATCAGCTTCCTGACCATCGGCACACTGCTGTTCACCACCGCCATCGCGGCGTTGATCGGCATCGGCCTGACCAACCTGTTCGGTCTCACGGCTGAAGGCCTGGTCGCTGGCACTCAGGAAATGGCTCGCCTGCAAACCATCCAGACCGACTACGCGGGCAAGGTCGCCGACCTGAATGTGCCGCAACTGTTGTTGTCGTTCATCCCGCAGAACCCGTTCGCCGACCTCGCTCGCGCCAAACCGACGTCGATCATCAGCGTGGTGATCTTCGCCGCATTCCTTGGGGTCGCGGCGCTGCAATTGCTCAAGGATGATGTCGAGAAAGGTCAGAAAGTGATCAACGCCATCGACACCCTGCAAGCCTGGGTGATGCGTCTGGTGCGCCTGGTGATGAAGCTGACCCCGTACGGCGTGTTGGCGCTGATGACCAAAGTGGTCGCCGGCTCCAACCTGCAAGACATCATCAAGCTCGGCAGTTTCGTGGCGGTGTCCTACATCGGCCTGGGCCTGATGTTTGTGATCCATGGCGTTCTGGTGTCGGCCGCCGGGATCAACCCGTTGCGCTTCTTCCGCAAAATCTGGCCGGTGCTGACGTTCGCCTTCACCAGCCGCTCCAGCGCCGCCACCATTCCGCTGAGCATCGAAGCCCAGACCAGCCGTTTGGGTATTCCACAATCCATCGCCAGTTTCGCCGCCTCGTTTGGCGCGACCATTGGCCAGAACGGCTGTGCCGGTCTGTACCCGGCGATGCTGGCGGTGATGGTGGCGCCAACCGTGGGCATCAATCCACTGGACCCGCTGTGGATTGCGACGTTGGTGGCGATTGTGACGCTGAGTTCGGCCGGTGTGGCCGGGGTCGGTGGGGGCGCGACCTTCGCTGCGCTGATCGTGCTGCCGGCCATGGGCTTGCCGGTGTCACTGGTGGCGTTGCTGATTTCGGTTGAACCGCTGATCGACATGGGTCGTACGGCGCTGAACGTCAGTGGCTCGATCACTGCTGGGGCGATCACCAGCCAGATCATGCAGCAGACGGATAAAGCGCTGCTGGATGCGGATGAGCATTCGGAGTTGGCTCACGCTTAACCCGCACTGATCATTCCCACGCTCCCGCGTGGGAATGCCTCAAGGGACGCTCCGCGTCCAGTGACGCGGAGCGTCACGGGCTGCATTCCCACGCAGAGCGTGGGAACGATCTATGTGCGCTCCCAAACCTCGAAGCTGTACGCCGGTTTGTCGCCTTCTGCCGGATTCGGAACATTCGACACCAGTTTCCACTGGTTCAAATCAAACTCCGGAAACCACGCGTCCCCTTCCGGGCTCAGCGCCACGCGCGTCAGATACAACCGATCCGCCTGCTCCAGACCTTGCGCATACAACTGCGCGCCACCAATCAGCATCAACTCATCGGCACCCTGCTCCCGCGCCCATTCCTCGGCGCGAATCACGGCCGCCTCCAACGACGGATATACCTCCGCGCCTTCCAGCTGCAGATCCGCCTGGCGACTGACCACGATGTTCAACCGGCCCGGCAGCGGACGGCCGAGGGAATCCCAGGTCTTGCGCCCCATGATGATCGGCTTGCCGAGGGTGGTGGCCTTGAAGTATTTGAAGTCCCCCGGCAAGTGCCAGGGCATGCTGTTGTCGACGCCGATCACACGGTTTTCACCGAGGGCTGCGATCAGGCTGAGGGGGAGTGATTTAGTCATGCCGGCGAGGATACCAGAGCCTCCCTTACCCCGATAAGCGTCACAGCGGTTATGCTCATCGCTCAATTAAGCGACGGGATGCCGCGTGACTGAACTGACGCCCCTGCAAAACCTCTGGCTGAGCGAAACCATACGCCTGCGTGAAGAACACGCCGGGCCCCTGGATGATCTGGAAGCCAACCGAGTCGCCCGTAGCGCCGGCGGTGACCTGCCGACGCGTATTCAATGCCGCGCCCGGTGGCTGGCCGAGCGCGACGGGCAGACCCGCGCCCTCAAACACTGGCTGCAAGGCGCGCGACTGGCGCTGATCGTACTCGCCGTGCTGGCCGTGATCAGCGGTTCCGGCCTGGCGTTGGCCGCGCTGGGTGACGGCCAAGCCCCGGTCAATGTGTTCTGGGCCTTGGGCAGCCTGCTGGGGCTGAACCTGATTCTGCTATTGAGCTGGGCCCTGGGCCTGGTGTTCGCCGGCGAACAGGGCGCCGCCCTCGGACGCTTGTGGCTATGGCTCAGTGAAAAACTCGCCCGCGATGCCAACGCCGCGCAACTGGCGCCGGCCCTGCTGCTGTTGCTGCAACGGCAGAAACTCAATCGTTGGGCGCTGGGTGTGCTGGTCAACGGCTTGTGGTTGTTGGCGATGCTCAGTGCCTTGGTGATGGTGTTGACGCTGATGGCGACCCGGCGCTACGGCTTCGTCTGGGAGACCACCATCCTCGGCGCCGACACCTTCGTCGCCATGACCCAGGCTCTCGGCGCCTTGCCGGCCTTGCTCGGCTTCAGTGTGCCCAGCGTGGAAATGATCCGCGCCAGCGGCGATGCTGCGCTGAACATCGAAAGCGCCCGCCAGGCCTGGGCGGCGTGGCTGGTGGGCGTGCTGCTGGTGTACGGTGTGTTACCGCGTTTGCTGCTCGCATTGTTCTGCCTGTGGCGCTGGAAAACCGGCCAAGCAACCTTGCGTCTGGACTTGAACCTGCCCGGCTACGCACAACTGCGCGAACGGTTGATGCCCACCAGCGAACGCCTGGGCATCAACGATGCCGCGCCTGAGCAACTTCATCGGGTTGAAAACGCGGCCAGCGATCTGCAAAGCGATGGCGCACTGTTGGTGGCCATCGAGCTGGACGATCAACGCCCCTGGCCACCGCAGCTGCCGAAAAGCGTCAACGACGCCGGCATCCTCGACAGCCGCGAGTCCCGGCACAAACTGCTCGAACAGCTGAGTCGCTTTCCCCCGGCCCGCCTGGCCATCGCTTGCGATCCACGGCGTTCGCCGGACCGTGGCAGCCTGGCGCTGATTGCCGAACTGGCTCGCAGCGCCACCGCCACCCGCGTGTGGTTGCTGCAAGCACCGCCCGGCGAAGCGCTGGATGCCGAACGCCTGGGCGACTGGCATGTTGCGCTACGACAACTGGACTTGCCATTCGCCGATTGCGCACCGTTGAACTGGCTGGAGACGGGTCATGACTGATGCCTGGAAACAGCCGTTGAAACTCGCCGTGGTCGGCCACACCAACGTCGGCAAAACTTCATTGCTGCGAACACTGACGCGCGATGTCGGCTTCGGCGAAGTTTCCCATCGCCCCAGCACCACGCGCCACGTCGAAGGCGCGCGATTGTCGGTGGACGGCGAGCCGTTGCTCGATCTGTTCGACACGCCGGGCCTGGAAGATGCCATCGCCCTGCTCGACTACCTCGAGCGCCTGGAGCGGCCCGGCGAACGCCTCGACGGCCCGGCACGGCTGGCTCGCTTCCTTGAGGGCAGCGAAGCCCGGCAGCGCTTCGAACAGGAAGCCAAGGTGTTGCGGCAATTGCTCGCCTCGGATGCCGGCCTCTACGTGATCGACGCCCGGGAGCCGGTGCTGGCCAAGTACCGCGACGAACTGGAAGTGCTGGCCAGTTGCGGCAAACCGCTGCTGCCAGTGCTGAATTTTGTCAGCAGCGCCCAGCATCGCGAACCGGATTGGCGTGAAGCCCTGGCGCGATTGGGCTTGCATGCCTTGGTGCGGTTCGACAGCGTCGCGCCGCCGGAAGATGGCGAACGCCGACTCTATGAAAGCCTCGCTCTGCTGCTGGAAAACTCCCGCGGACAACTGGAGCGCCTGATCGCCGATCAGCAAGCCCAACGCCTGGCCCGTCAGCGGAGTGCAGCGCAGCTGATTGCCGATTTATTGATCGATTGCGCCGCCTGCCGCCGCAGTGTGGTCAGCGAGGCGGAGCAGGAACAGCAAGCGATCAGCGAACTGCGCAAAGCGGTGCGTCAACGTGAACAACGCTGCGTTGAGGCCTTGCTCAAGCTCTACGCCTTCCGCCCACAGGATGCGGCGGCCAGTGACTTGCCGCTGCTCGATGGCCGCTGGGGCGATGACTTGTTCAACCCGGAAACCCTGAAACAGCTCGGTGTACGGGTCGGCGGCGGCATCGCGGCCGGCGCGGCGGCCGGGGCCGGAATCGATCTGCTGGTGGGCGGCCTGACCCTCGGCGCGGCGGCACTGGCCGGAGCGATTGCCGGCGGCGCCCTGCAAACCGCCCGCAGTTACGGCAGCCGCCTGCTGGGCAAGATCAAAGGCCAGCGAGAACTGACCGTCGACGACAGCGTGCTGCGGCTGTTGGCCTTGCGCCAGCGGCAATTGCTGCAAGCCCTGAACCAGCGTGGGCATGCGGCAATGGACAGCATTCAGGTCGCCACACCGCAGGACAAAACCTGGCGCGAAGGCAAACTGCCGGAAGCGCTGAACAAGGCCCGGGCGCATCCGCAGTGGTCGTCGCTCAATCCTCATTCGAAGCTGAATCAGGCAGAGCGACAGGAGCAGGTTGAGGTGTTGGCGCAGCAGTTGTAGACCTTGGGTAATTGAGGCGTTTGAGCGGGCCCCATCGCGCCTCGGCCCCACACTTCTACGCAGCCAACAGGCGCAACGCCTTTTCCTTCAACACATCCAGATCAATCACCGGCATCCACATCTGCTTGGCCAACTCATCCCACTGACGCATCCGCAGACTGACCTCGCACAACGGATCGCGCTCAAAGGCCTCAGCCTCGGCGACGCTCATCACCCCGCCCTGATACTCCAGCGTCCGCCGACTGGCTTCGCTCAAACACTCGTAGTACCCGGGCTCTTTGAGCGTCAGATAACGCTTGGCCTGCACGTGATATTCCACCAGCCGCGCCATGCGTTCGCTGAAGCCGGCCCGACGCAAATAATCAGCGCCCAAACACTCATGGCTGACCACCCCGAAGCCACCCATGCTCTCGCCCCCCTCAGCACAGAGATGGCCGATGTCGTGAAAAAACGCCGCCAGCACCACTTCATCATCGAAGCCCTCGGCCATCGCCAGCTCGGCTGCTTGCGACATGTGCTCGATCTGCGACACCGGTTCGCCGATGTAATCGTTGTCGCCAAACCGTTCGTACAGACCGAACACCTCGGCAATCACTTGCTGATGGCGGTCCATCAACCGTCTCCCAATAAGGTCGCGACATTACGCTCAGCCAGCGCCGGCCCGACGCTCATGCCGACACCGGTGTGCATCAGCGCCACGCTCACACCCGGCATCGGCCGCAGAAAGGAGAACGGGCCGGGGCCGCGCGAACCGTAAACACCCTGCCAGCGCTCGATCACTTGCACCTTGCAGCCCAACGTCTGCTCGGCCAGTTCGAGCATCCAGTCGTCCACCTGCTCGGCATTGAACGGTGATGGATCGCTGCCGTAATGGTGGGAGTCACCGATGATTAACTCACCGTATGGTGTCGGGCTGATCAGCAGGTGAATGCCGTTTTCATGCAGGTGAGGCGCCTCGCGCAGAATCTGCGCCTGTACCGCGGCCGCTTCCGGCAGATCGGCGAAGGCGCCGTAATGCACGCAACTCAGACCGGTGAGCAACGCGTGTTGCAGGTTGAGGTTGATCTGCGGCCGGGCGCGGAGCATTTGCAGGCGGCAGACTTGCGGGTTGAGTTCGGCAATCGGTTCGGCCAGCAAGGTTTGATAATCGTGGCCGGAGCAAACGATGATCTGCTCGGCGTTGAAGGTGCCGGCGGTGCTGTGCACGCGGCCCGGCTCGATGTCGCGCACTAGGGCGGAGAAGTGAAACTCGACGCCCAACTCGCGGCGCAGGTAGTCGATCAATGCCGCAATTGCCTCGCGGGAATACAGTTGTTGGTCGTCCATGCCGTGCAACGCGGCGCGGTGATGGCTGAACTGACCGCCGTATAAATCCCGCAATGGGTTGCCGCGCAACAGCTCGACACGGTAACCGTGCTCCACGGCACGACCGGCGCAAAAGGCTTCCAGCAGATGCTCTTCCGCTTCGGTACGCGCGAACAAGTACGAGCCGTTGCGCTTGAGGTGCAGATCTGCGAGTTCTGCCCATTGGCCCCAGATTTCTCGACTGGCTTTGGCCAGTTCCAGCATCGGTCCCGGTGGTTGGCCAGTGACCAATGCCTGGCCGAAGTTGCGCACCGAAGCGCCCAATGGTGTGGCGCTGCGTTCGAAGACGTTGACCTTGAGGCCGCGCCTGGCGGCGGCATAGGCGTGGGACAGGCCGAGAATGCCGGCGCCTACGATCAGCATGTCGCTGTGTTGTGTCATGGAGTTCCCCAATGATCGTTCCCACGCTCAGCGTGGGAATGAATCCCGTGACGCTCTGCGTCACAGGGGACGCGGAGCGTCCTTTGCTGCATTCCCACGCAGAGCGTGGGAACGATCGGTGATGCTTACTTGGCAGCCACTTTCTCGGACTTGCCGTCATAGCGCTTGCGCCATTCGGCGAGGATCTCGTCGCGATTCTTCGAGGCCCAGGCAAAGTCGTTTTTGATCAAGCGCTGCTCATAGTCCGCCGGCAATTCGGTCTGCGGCTTGGCGATACCCGGTTGCGCGAGCACCGCGAAGTTCTCTTTATAAAGCTCCATCGCCGCCGGGCTTGCGGAGAAGTCGGCCAGTTTCTTCGCCGCGTCTTCATTCGGTGTGCCTTTGATCACGGCGGTCGCTTCGATCTCCCAGCCCAGACCTTCTTTCGGTAGGATGATGTCGAGCGGCGCGCCTTGGCGCTTCAACTGAACAGCCGGGTATTCGAAGGAAATGCCGATCGGGAATTCACCGGCAGCGGCGAGTTTGCACGGCTTGGAACCGGAGTGAACGTACTGGCCGATGTTCTGGTGCAGGTCGTCCATGTACTGCCAGCCCTGCTTCTCGCCGAAGGTTTGCAGCCAAGCGCTGACGTCGAGGAAACCGGTGCCGGACGAGGCCGGGTTGGGCATGACGATCTTGCCTTTGTACTCAGGCTTGGTCAGGTCCTGCCAGCTCACGGGCTTGCTCAAACCCTGCTTTTCGGCTTCGACAGTGTTGAAGCAAATGGTCGCCGCCCACACGTCCATGCCGACCCAGGCCGGTGGGTTGGCAGCATCACGGTAGTTGCCGCCGATATTGCCCAGGTCCTTCGGCGCGTAGCTTTGCAGCATGCCTTGCTGATCGAGGATCGCCAGGCTCGATGCCGCCAGGCCCCACACCGCATCGGCTTGCGGGCGGGCTTTTTCGGCCAGCAGCTTGGCGGTGATGATGCCGGTGGAGTCGCGCACCCATTTGATCTCGACGTCCGGGTTGGCTTTTTCGAAGGCCTCTTTGTAGGTCTTCAGTTGTTCGGCTTCGAGGGCGGTGTACACCGTCAACTCGGTTTTCGCAGCGAAGGCGTTCAGGCTGAAAGCGGTGAGGACAGCAGCGGCCAGGGCCAAGGGCTTGAACATGATCTTTTCCTGTTTTGAGTTGAGGTTAAGGCGTGAGCACATCAAAGACCGGGCGCGGTCTGCCGCCAGGCCTGGGAGCGGCGCAATAAACCGCGCGAGGCCCAGGCCAGCAGCAGGGACACGCCCGCCGAGGTGAACAGAATCAGGGTCGACATCGCCGCCGCGCCGCCGACGTTGCCGGCGTCATCCATGTTCAGCACCGCCACCGCCGCGAGAATGGTGTCGGGGCTGTAGAGGAAGATCGCCGCCGAGACGGTGGTCATGGCCGAGACGAACAAATAGCGCACGATGTCCAGCAGCGCCGGCAGGCAGATCGGCACGGTGACCCGCAGGTAATGCCGGTACAGCGGCGCCTTGAGCGACAACGCGGCGGCTTCGAACTCGGCGTCGAGCTGGCGCAGCGCGGTGGTGGCGGTCATTTGCGCGGTGGTCAAATAGTGAGCAATGGTGCAGACCACCAGCAGGCTCATGCTCCCGTAGAACACATGCAACGGGTTGCCGCTGAGGTTGAAGAAGAAGACGTAACCCAGCCCCAGCACCAGACCCGGCACCGCCATCGGTACGAAACTGAGCATGCGCAATGTCAGATTCAGCCCGCGCTGGCCCCGGGTTTTCTCCATCAGATACGCGCCGGTGAAGATCAGCACGCTGCCGATCAACGCCGTGCACAGCGCCATCTTCACGCTGTTGCCATAGGCCAGCCAGCCACCGCCCGCGGTGTCGTTGAACTGGTAATGGTTGAGTGACAGCGACAGGTTGTACGGCCAGAACTTCACCAGCGACGAGTACACCGCCATGCCGAACACCAGCAGCAACACCGCGCAGATCAGCAGCACGATGGCCAGATAACAACCGTCGCGCAGCTTCGACGGCGCCGGCTGAAACACTTGCGCCCGACCACTCATGGAATCGCCATGACGCCGACGCAGCCAGGCATCGACACCGAAACTGAACAGCGCCGGCAGCAGCAGGACCATGCCGATCAGTGCGCCGCGACCGAATTGCTGCTGACCGACCACCGCTTTGTAGGCTTCCAGCGCCAGCACTTGATAGTCGCCACCGACCACCACGGGCACACCGAAGTCGGTGATGGTCAGGGTGAACACCAGACAGAACGCGGCGAACACCGCCTGACGCGTCGCCGGCCAAGTGATGCTGCGAAAGGCTTTCGCCGGGCTGGCGCCCATGCTGGAGGCGGCATCGAACAGTCGCGCATCCGCCAGGGACAACGCCGACAGCAAAATCATCAAGGCGTGTGGGAAGGTGTAGATGACCTCGCCGAGCACAATGCCCCAGAAGCCGTAGATGTTGTCTGAGAGCAGACCGCGCAACAGGCCCTGATTACCGAACAGATAAACCAGCGCAATCCCCGGCAACATCGACGGCGCCATCAACGGCAGCAGCGACATGCCGCGCCAGATACCTTTGCCGGGAATCAACGTGCGCTGCAGGGCGTAGGCAAACAGGTAGGCCAGCGGTACGACAATCGCCGCCACGCTGAGGGAAACTTTCAGGCTGTTACCGAGCAACCAATGGAAATTCGCACTGGTCAGCAATTCACGGGCGGCCACCAGACCGCCGCCCTGCCCGGCCTGCGAACTGAACCCGCGCCAGAAGATCGCCAGCAACGGCATCAACACCGCCACGCCGAGCAATACCAGCAACAGCACCTTGCCACCGACCACGAACAACCGGTCGCCGATCTCGGCGCGGGAAGTCTGCCGAACCTGCTTGTGCGGTATCGGCAGCGCGACGTTCGCGCTCATCAGGCAAACACCTGCAGGCTGCGTGGCGGCAAGGCGACCATGATCTGCTGCGCGCCGAGACGCGGCATGGCTTCCGGCGCCAGTTCCGCCAGTAGCGCATGGCCCGGCAGCTGATCGAGTTCGAAGCTCATGCGGCAGCGGTTGCCGAGAAAAGTGATCTCGCGAACCTTGGCCGGAAACAGGTTTTCTTCGTGCACCAGCGGGTTGACGTTGATCGCTTCGGGGCGGCAAAACAAACGGCCCGACGCGGTTTTCGCACTGCCTTCCGCCAGGCGCATGTGCATCCCGCCGACCTGGGCATGACTGTCGCTGCTACGGCGGAACGGCAGCCAGTTGCCCTGACCGACGAACTCCGCCACAAACGGTGTGGCCGGGCGGTCGTAGATGTCCTGCGGCGTGGCGTATTGCTCGACCTTGCCGTTGTTCATTACGGCAATGCGGTCGGCCATCAGCATGGCCTCGTCCTGATTGTGGGTGACCATCAGGGTGGTGATGCCGAGGTTGCGCTGTAGTTGGCGCAACTCGGTGCACAGATGCTCGCGAACCCGGGCGTCGAGCGCCGACATCGGTTCGTCCAGCAGCAACAAGGAAGGGGCTGGCGCCAAAGCCCGAGCCAGGGCCACCCGTTGCTGCTGACCGCCAGACAACTGGCCGGGGTACTTTTTCTCACTGCCAATCAGGCCGACCAGCTCCAGCATCTGACCGACGCGCTGGCGTACTTCATCGCGACCGCTGCTAGAGAGGCCGTAGGCGATGTTCGCTTCGACGGTGAGATTGGGGAACAGCGCGTAGGACTGGAAGAGAATGCCGTAGTCCCGGGCCTGAGGTGCCAGGTGGGAAACGTCGCGATCGCCGAGGTACAACTCACCGCTGTCTTGTTTCTCAAGACCCGCGATGCAGCGCAGCAAGGTGGTTTTGCCACAGCCCGACGGCCCCAAGAGGCACACCAGCTCACCCGCTGCCACGTCGAGGGAAACGTTATCCAGCGCGGTGAACGCGCCGAAGCGTTTCTGCACGCCGCGCACTTTCATCGGCGCACCGGGGTTGGTCAGGGCAGTTGCGATCGAGTGGTTCATGGACAGGCCTCATCAAGCAGATGAGGGCCATCCTAGGTTTGCAATGCGTCTGTCATGTGGCAACGAGGCAAAAACGGCCGATAGTGGTATTCAAGGATTTGGGTTCAGCCCTGATCGTTCCCACGCTCTGCGTCACTAGTGTCCGGTAAAAACTAAAGGGGGAGCTTGCTCCCCCTTGCTGTGCCTGC
>NZ_JBXANU010000037.1:0-51839 GCF_058802085.1 Pseudomonas sp. GW822-FHT02G04 | reverse complement strand
GCCGATGGTAGTGTGGGGTTTCCCCATGTGAGAGTAGGTCATCGTCAAGATTAAATTCCGAAACCCCTATCTGCGTACGCAGGTAGGGGTTTTGTTTTGCCCGCAGAAAAAGTCTACTTCGCTGACGACACAAAATTGCACAGTTATTTTCGAGTCAGGACACTAGAATAGGTCCAACATTTTTTGGAACCAGAGCCTTTATGCCAGATCCGGTTGACGCCCCTGGGCTGTCAGATTTACCACTGGACGGTTTGGTGGCGTGTCATGAGTGCGACTTGCTGATGCGCAAGCCTGAACTCGCCCATGGTGAGAAGGCCATTTGTCCACGCTGCGGTTATGAGCTGTATGCCCATCGGCACAATGTCGTGCAGCGCAGTCTCGCCTTGGTCATTGCCGCACTGTTGTTGTATATCCCCGCGAACTTTTTACCCATCATGCAGCTCCATCTACTCGGGCAGTCATCGAATGACACTGTCTGGAGCGGTGTTGTCGGCCTGTTCGATACCGGTATGCAGGGCGTAGCAGCAGTGGTATTTCTCTGCAGCATGGGGATTCCGCTGCTCAAACTGCTCTGCCAATTGGTGGTGCTGCTGAGTATCCGCTTCGATATCGGACGCAGCTACGGTTTGCTGCTCTACCGCATTTATCACCATCTACGGGACTGGGGGATGCTCGAGGTTTACCTCATGGGCGTGCTGGTCGCGATCGTCAAATTGGCCGATATGGCGGCGATTACCGTAGGTCTTGGCCTGGCGTGCTTTATCAGTTTGTTGTTGGTCCAGGTCTGGCTGGAGGTGGTGATGTCACCACATCAGATCTGGCAGGCTTTATCAGGAGAGGATGCCCATGCGGGCGATTGATGCGGGCATTCTGATTTGTGCCGAATGCCACGAGTTGAACAAGCAGGAAGCCGACACCGACGAGCAGGTCTGCACCCGCTGTGGTGCGTTGGTTCATGCCCGCCGACCGAACAGCCTGATGCGTACCTGGGCGCTGCTGGTCACGGCTGCGATTATTTATATCCCGGCCAATGTGCTACCGATCATGACTGTCAGTTCCCTGGGGCAGGGTGATCCGAGCACCATTATGTCCGGCGTGATCCAACTGGTTCAGCACGGCATGATTCCAATCGCGGCTGTGGTTTTTATCGCCAGTATTCTGGTACCTACGTTCAAACTGGTGGGCATCGGGTTGCTGCTGTTTTCGGTGCAACGCCGCCAGCCACTCTCGGCACGCCAACGTATATGGATGTACCGCTTTATCGAGTTCATCGGCCGCTGGTCGATGCTCGATATTTTTGTGATCGCCATCCTGGTGGCGGTTGTGAATTTCGGACGGCTTGCCAGCGTCGAAGCCAATCTTGGCGCCATCGCCTTCGCCAGTGTGGTGATTCTGACGATGCTTGCCGCAGTAACTTTCGATCCCCGACTGATTTGGGATAACACGGAGTCGGACGACGACCATGACTGATTTGCCTACAGCGAAAACCCGACCGGCCTCTAACTGGTCTGCCATTTGGGTATTGCCCCTGATCGCCTTGCTCATTGGCGGCTGGCTCGCCTGGCGCGCCTATAGCGAGACAGGCATCGAGATCCATGTGCGCTTCGAAAGCGGCGAAGGTATTCAGGCCAATAAAACCGAAGTCGTTTACAAAGGTATGTCGGTCGGTAAGGTGAAAGCCCTCACACTCGATGACGAAGGCAGCTCCAAAGGCGTGATCGCCACCATCGAGATGAATAAGGACGTGGAGCAATACCTCAGGACCAGCACGCGTTTCTGGCTGGTCAAGCCGAGCGTAACCCTGGCCGGTATCACGGGCCTGGAGACGCTGGTCTCGGGTAACTATGTGGCCGTCAGCCCGGGAGAGGGCGAACCGACCCGCAAGTTCAAGGCCCTGGCCGAAGAGCCGCCGCTGTCGGACGCCAAGCCTGGTTTGCACCTGACCATCAAGGCTGATCGTCTCGGTTCGCTGAATCGCGGTAGCCCGGTGTTCTACAAGCAGATCCAGGTCGGTCAGATTAAAAGCTACTTGCTGTCCGCGGACCAGAACACTGTTGAACTCAAAGTCTTCATCGAACCGACCTACGCCGGTCTGGTACGCAAACACACGCGTTTCTGGAATGCCAGCGGTATCAGCATCGATGCCAATCTGTCCGGTGTGAAAGTGCGTAGCGAGTCCCTCGCCAGCATCGTCGCCGGTGGTATTGCGTTTGCCACACCGGAAAACCGCAAGGACAGCCCGCCCACCGATCCAAGCCTGCCGTTCCGTCTCTACGAAGACTTCGATGCAGCTGCCGCCGGCATTCGGGTCAAGGTCAAACTCAGCGATTTCGAAGGCCTGCAGGCCGGTCGTACGCCAGTAATGTACAAAGGCATCCAGGTCGGCAATCTGAAAGCGCTCAAGGTTGACCCGGACCTGTCCAGTGCGACCGCCGAGCTGACGCTCGACCCATTGGCCGAAGATTACCTGGTCACCGGCACGCAGTTCTGGGTGGTCAAACCGTCGATTTCGCTCGCCGGTATCACCGGTCTGGAAGCGTTGGTCAAAGGTAACTACATCGCCGTGCGCCCTGGCGACAAGGGCGGCGCACCGCAGCGCGAGTTCGAAGCCCGGGCCAAGGCGCCGCCGCTGGATCTGCGTTCGCCGGGCTTGCACCTGGTGCTGTTCACCGAAAACCTCGGTTCACTGGAAGTCGGCAGTCCGATTCTCTACAAGCAGGTCAAGGTGGGGTCGGTGCAGAGCTACCAGTTCTCCCGCACCAAAAAGCAGTTGGTGATTGGTGTGCACATCGAGAAGGAATACGAAGGGCTGGTCAACGCCTCGACGCGCTTCTGGAATGCCAGCGGCATTACGCTGACGGGTGGGCTGACCGGCGGCATCCAGGTCAAAAGTGAGTCGTTGCAAAGTCTGATGGCCGGCGGCATTGCTTTCGAAACCCCGGAAGCCAAAGCGCCGTTGCAGAAGCGTATTCCTCGTTTCCGCCTGTTCGCCAGCCATGAAGAGGCAAACCAGAAAGGCGCCGTGGTGACGATCAGGGTCGATCGCGCCGATGGTCTGCGCACGGGCACCCCGATTCGGTTCAAAGGCCTGGACGTCGGCAAGATCGAAGACGTCGACCTCAGTGACGACCTGCAATCGGTGCTGCTGACCGCGCGGATCACTGAGGTGCCGGAGCGTATTGCTCGGGCGGGCAGCCAGTTCTGGGTGGTCAAACCTGAGTTGGGTCTGATCAAGACGTCCAACCTTGAGACGCTGGTGACCGGGCAGTACATCGAAGTGCAACCGGCGCCGAAGAACCTCGGTCCGCAAAAGGACTTCGTAGCCCTGACCAATCCCCCGGAAACCGCCAAGGAAGAGGCCGGTTTGAGCCTGGTATTGAGTGCTGCTCGTCGAGGCTCGCTGAAGACCGGTGTGCCCGTCACCTATCGCGAAATCACGGTGGGCAAGGTGACTGGCTATGAACTGGGCCAGACGGCGGATCGAGTGTTGGTGCACATCCTGATCGAGCCGAAGTACGCGCCATTGGTGCGCAGTGGCACGCGGTTCTGGAACACCAGTGGTTTTGGTTTTGACTACGGCTTGTTCAAAGGCGCAACCATACGCACCGAATCGCTGGAGACGCTGATCCAGGGCGGTATCGCCTTTGCCACACCGGATGGCGACCGGATGGGTGTCCCGGCGCGGCCTGAGCAAACGTTCCCGCTGTTCGACAAGTTTGAAGATGAATGGCTGACTTGGGCGCCGAAGATTTCTATCGGTAAGTAACCCGAGGTTAATTTGGCGTTTATCAGGACGTCTTCGCGGGCAAGCCCGCGAAGACCGTCTACCAGACGCCGACGTCTCCACTGGCTTATCATTAGCCCCCTAACGACGCCCACCCAAGGTTCCCCCCGGCATGCTGGCTATTTTCCTCGAAACCCTGAACATCACTGCGCCGGTGTTTGCCATGCTGTTTCTGGGTGTGCTGCTCAAGCGCATCGACTGGATCAACGACAACTTCATCCATACTGCGTCGGCCCTGGTGTTCAATGTCACCATGCCGGCGTTGCTGTTTCTGGGCATCTTGCATGCCGACCTGCACGCTGCGCTGCAACCGGCGCTGCTGATCTACTTCTCGGTCGCGACCCTGATGTGCTTTGCAATTGCCTGGGGTTGGGCGATCTGGAAATGCCCGCGGGAAGATCGGGGCATTTACACCCAAGGCGCGTTTCGCGGCAATAACGGGGTAATCGGCCTGGCCCTGGCGGCGAGCATGTACGGCGACTATGGCATTTCCCTTGGGGCGATTCTCGCGGCGCTGGTGATCCTGTTTTACAACACGCTCTCAACCATTGTGCTGGCGGTCTACAGCCCGGTGATCAAGTCTGATCCGTGGAGCATCTGCAAAAGTGTGATGGCCAATCCGCTGGTCATCAGTGTGATTGCGGCCGCACCATTTGCCTGGTTCCAGATCGGCTTGCCGGGATGGCTGGAGAGGTCCGGTCAATATTTGGCGCAAACCACCTTGCCATTGGCATTGATCTGCATCGGTGGCACGTTGTCGCTGGCGGCAATGCGCAAAAGCGGCACGATGGCGCTGAGTTCAAGTCTGGTGAAGATGATCGGCCTGCCGGTGCTGGCGACACTCGGCGCCTGGCCCTGGGGCTTTCGTGGGGCGGAGTTGGGGATTCTGTTTCTGTACTTCGGCAGCCCGACCGCTGCGGCCAGTTTCGTCATGGCCCGGCAGGCCAATGGCAATCATGAACTGGCGGCGGCGATCATCGTGATTACTACACTGATGGCGGCGGTCACCACCAACATCGGGATCTTTTTGTTGCAGTGGGGTGGGTGGATCTAACCTCGGGATTTGCGGCGTTCTTCAGGTCGCCTACTCCGGCTTCTGATAGGTATCGATCACTTCCTGCGCCGCCCGAAATGCATCGATCGCCGCCGGCACGCCGGCATACACCGCGCAATGCAGCAGCGCTTCGCGAATCTCTTCCACCGTACAACCGTTGTTCAACGCACCGCGCACATGGCCTTTCAATTCTTGCGGGCACTTCAACGCGGTCAGCGCAGCGAGAGTGATCAGGCTGCGGGTTTTCAGTGGCAAACCTTCACGGTTCCATACGCCGCCCCAGGCGTGCTCATTGACGAAGTCCTGTAGCGGCTGGGTGAATTCGGTGGCGTTGCCCAAGGCGCGGTCGACGAACGCGTCGCCCATCACTTGGCGGCGGATTTCAACCCCAGGCTTCTTATCAGTGCTCATGGCAATTCCTTCTTGTGGTGTTGGCGACGCCAGGCGCGAAGCGAGGTGAACAGCAAAAACGCCACCAGCGCCGGCAGAACGAAAAACAGCATCAGGTGTTCAAGCTTGCCGGCCAGCGGCATGCCCGTGGTGAACGACACCACGTGCAGCCCATAGGCAAGGTACAAGCCCAAAAACAGCAGGCCTTCGGCGCGGGTCACCCGGTAGCCGGAATAGAACACCGGCAGGCACAGCACCGCGACTCCGAGCATCACCGGCAAATCGAAATCCAGCGCGTTGGGCGAGACCGACAGCGGTGACGGCGCGATCAACGCGGTCAGCCCAAGTACGCCCAAGAGGTTGAACAGGTTGCTGCCGATCACGTTGCCCACCGCGATGTCTCGTTGGCCACGCAACGCGGCGATCAACGAAGTGGCCAGTTCCGGCAGGGACGTGCTGACGGCGACGATGGTCAGGCCGATGATCCGCTCCGACAACCCCAGGTCGGTCGCGACCGCCACTGCGGCGCCGAGCAGCAAGTGCCCGGCGAACACCAGCATTGCCAACCCGGCGACAATCATCAGCAGACTGCTGAACCACGGTGCCTGCGGCGCTTCATGAGCCCCCGATGGCGGACGGGCCGAGTGCCGTGACTGACGCAGTAGCAAGCCCAGATACAGCGCCAGCGCTGTCAGCAGCAGCACGCCGTCGGCCCGAGTCAGTTCTTCATTCCACGCCAGTACGAACACCAACAGGCTGGCGCCGATCATCAATGGAATATCCAGGCGTACCAATTGCCGCGAAACCCGCAGCGGAATAATCAGTGCCGAGAGCCCGAGGGTGACGAGGATGTTGAAGATGCTGCTGCCGATCACGCTGCCGACGGCGATGTCGGCGTTTTGCGCCAGGGTGGCTTGCAGGCTGACCGCCATCTGCGGCGCGCTGCTGCCGAGGGCCACAATGGTCAGGCCGATGATCAGTGGCCGCACATGCAGGCTCGCGGCCAGGCGTACCGCGGCGCGCACCATCAGTTCGGCGCCGGCGATCAGTAAAAACAGACCGCTGAGCAATTCAATCACGCTGATCAGGGGTAAATCGGCCAGTCCGAAAATAGTCAGCGCTCCGTCTATCAGTCGTCGAGGGCTTGCACGCGAACCTTCGCGGTGCCACTGCGCAGCATGCCCAACTGTTCGGCCGCTTCGCGGGACACGTCGATCAGGCGTCCACGGGAATATGGCCCGCGGTCGTTGATACGCACCACGCAGGACCTGTCGTTATTCAGGTTGGTAATCTTCACTCGGGTGCCGAACGGCAACTGGCGATGGGCGGCGGTCAGGCCATGCTGGTTGAAACGCTCACCGCTGGCGGTGCGTTTGCCATGATGTTTGGCGCCGTAATACGAAGCCGTGCCGGTCTTGTCGTAGCCGTGTGGATCGATGGTATCCGTACTGGCGCAACCAGCCAGCAGGGAGAGCAGGGCGCAGGCGCTTAGCAGACGTTTCATTAGGGTGACCCCATGATCGTTCCCACGCTCCGCGTGGGAATACAGCCCGTGACGCTCCGCGTCACAAAAGCGGACGCAGAGCGTCCAATGAGGCGTTCCCACGCAGAGCGTGGGAACGATCACTTGAACGCAATCAGCCTTCGAGCTTGCTTTTAAGCAGTTCGTTGACCTGTTGCGGGTTGGCCTTGCCTTTGGAGGCTTTCATGGCCTGGCCGACGAAGAAGCCGAACATCTTGCCGCGTTTGGCTTCGTCTGCCGCGCGGTACTGTTCGACCTGTTCAGCATTGGCCGCGAGCATCTCGTCCAGTACCGCCGAGATTGCGCCGGTGTCGGTCACTTGCTTGAGGCCGCGCTTGTCGATGATTTCGTCCGCGCTGCCTTCGCCGTTGGCCATGGCTTCAAACACCACTTTGGCGATTTTGCCGGAGATGGTGTTGTCCTTGATGCGCAGCAGCATGCCGCCCAGTTGCTCGGCCGAAACCGGCGACTGGTCGATGTCCAGGCCTTGCTTGTTCAACAGGCTGCCCAGTTCAACCATCACCCAGTTGGCTGCCAGTTTGGCGTCGCCACTGATGCTCACGACTTTCTCGAAGTAATCGGCTTGCTCACGGCTGGTAGCCAGGACGCTGGCGTCATACACCGACAGCCCGAACTGCGCCTGGAAGCGCTCGCGTTTCTGCGGTGGCAGCTCCGGCAGGGTGGCGCGTACGTCATTGAGGAACGAGTCCTCGATGACCACCGGCAGCAAGTCCGGATCGGGGAAGTAACGGTAGTCGTTGGCTTCCTCTTTACTGCGCATCGGACGGGTTTCGTCCTTGTTCGGATCGTACAGGCGAGTCTGCTGGATCACCTTGCCGCCGTCTTCGATCAGCTCGATCTGGCGCTGTACTTCGCTGTTGATCGCCTTCTCGATGAAACGGAACGAGTTAACGTTCTTGATCTCGCAGCGAGTACCGAACTCGGCCTGGCCTTTCGGACGGATCGACACGTTGCAGTCGCAACGCAGCGAGCCTTCGGCCATGTTGCCGTCGCAGATGCCCAGGTAGCGTACCAGCGCGTGGATCGCCTTGACGTAAGCCACGGCTTCCTTGGCGCTGCGCATGTCTGGCTCGGAAACGATTTCCAGCAGCGGCGTGCCGGCACGGTTCAGGTCGATGCCAGTGGCGCCGCTGAATTCTTCGTGCAGGCTTTTACCAGCGTCTTCTTCCAGGTGCGCGCGAGTGATGCCGACGCGTTTGACCGTGCCGTCTTCGAGGGCGATGTCCAGGTGGCCCTTGCCGACGATCGGCAATTCCATCTGGCTGATCTGGTAGCCCTTGGGCAGGTCCGGGTAGAAGTAGTTTTTGCGGGCGAACACGTTGTGTTGACCGATCTCGGCATCGATGGCCAGGCCGAACATCACCGCCATGCGCACCGCTTCCTGGTTCAGCACCGGCAATACGCCGGGCATGCCGAGGTCGACCAGGCTGGCCTGGGTGTTCGGCTCGGAACCGAAGGTGGTGGAACTACCGGAAAAGATTTTCGACCGGGTGGTGAGCTGGGTATGAATCTCCAGCCCGATCACGACTTCCCATTGCATGTGTTTCTCCTCAGAAGCCGGTTGGGGCGCGGGTGTGCCAGTCAGTGTTCAACTGATACTGGTGCGCAACGTTGAGCAAGCGGCCTTCCTGGAAATACGGGGCGAGCAGTTGCACGCCGACCGGCAGGCCATCGACAAAACCTGCAGGCATGGACAAGCCCGGCAGACCGGCGAGGTTGGCGGTGATGGTGTAGACGTCTTCCAGGTACGCGGCGACCGGGTCGTTGTTCTTGGCGCCGAGCTTCCAGGCCGGGTTCGGCGTGGTTGGGCCGAGGATGATGTCGACCTCATTGAAGGCAGCCATGAAGTCGTTCTTGATCAAGCGACGGATCTTCTGCGCCTTCAGGTAGTAGGCGTCGTAGTAACCGGCCGACAACGCATAGGCGCCGACCATGATCCGGCGCTGCACTTCCGGGCCGAAACCTTCGCCACGGGAACGCTTGTACAGGTCTTCAAGGTTTTTCGGGTCTTCGCAGCGATAGCCGAAACGCACGCCATCGAAACGCGACAGGTTGGAGGACGCTTCCGCCGGGGCGATCACGTAGTACGCAGGAATCGCGTGCTGCATGTTCGGCAGGCTGATTTCCTTGATCACGGCGCCGAGCTTTTTCAGCTCTTCAACGCTGGCCATGATCAGGTCGGCGATGCGCGGGTCCAGACCGGCGCTGAAGTATTCCTTCGGCACGCCGATGCGCAGGCCTTGCAGCGAACCGTTGAGTGCGGCGCTGTAATCCGGCACGGGCTCGTCGATGCTGGTGGAATCCTGCGGGTCGAAACCGGCCATGCCTTGCAGCAGGATCGCGCAGTCTTCGGCGGTGCGGGCGAGGGGGCCGCCCTGATCGAGGCTGGACGCGTAGGCGATCATGCCCCAGCGCGAAACACGACCGTACGTCGGTTTCAGGCCGGTGAGGTTGGTCAGCGCGGCGGGCTGACGAATGGAGCCGCCAGTGTCGGTGCCAGTCGCCGCCGGCAACAGACGAGCGGCCACCGCCGCCGCCGAACCGCCGGACGAACCGCCCGGAACGTATTCCAGGTTCCACGGGTTTTTCACCGCGCCGTAGTAGCTCGACTCGTTGGCCGACCCCATGGCGAATTCGTCCATGTTGGTCTTGCCCAGGGTCACAGCCCCGGCAGCGGCCAGTTTGGCGACCACGGTGGCGTCGTACGGTGCTTTAAAGTTGTCGAGCATCTTCGAGCCGCAGCTGGTGCGGATGCCCTGGGTGCAGAACAGGTCTTTGTGGGCGATCGGCGCGCCGAGCAGGGCGCCGCTCTCACCGTTGGCCCGACGTGCGTCAGCGGCTTTCGCCTGCTGCAGCGCCAGGTCTTCGGTGAGGCTGATGAAACTGTTGAGCTGCGGGTCGAGCTGGGCGATGCGCGCCAGCAGGACTTTGGTCAGCTCTTCGGAAGAAAACTTTTTATCGGCGAGTCCGCGGGCGATCTCGGCCAGAGTCAATTGATGCATTGCAGGCTCTTTCCCTTTAGTCGATGACTTTCGGAACCAGGTACAGGCCGTTTTCGACCGCTGGTGCGATGGACTGATAGGCCTCGCGATGATTGGTCTCGGTCACGACGTCTGCACGCAGGCGCTGGCTGGCTTCCAGTGGGTGGGCCAGCGGCTCGATACCGTCGGTATTGACCGCTTGCATTTCGTCGACCAGCCCGAGAATGCTGTTCAGGGCCGAAGTGATGTGTGGAAGATCGGCATCATTGAGGCCAAGGCAGGCCAAATGAGCGATTTTTTCCACGTCGGAGCGTTCAAGCGCCATGGGATTCTCCAGTGGAAAACAAAACGGACCGCGTCCGTGTGTTAGATTGTCGGAACACTACCGCATATCTACGGTCTCAAGGCCGCGATTGTGGTGCTTGGTGCACAGAAAAGCAGCCAATTTAACATATTGGCGCCTTGCCCAAAATCCCTGTCGTTGTTAGAGTTTGCCGCACTTTTTTACCCACGCGTTGCCTAGGGTCCCTTTCCCATGTTCAAGAAACTGCGTGGCATGTTTTCCAGCGATCTTTCCATTGACCTGGGCACTGCCAACACCCTTATTTACGTGCGCGAGCGCGGTATCGTCCTGAATGAGCCATCGGTTGTGGCTATTCGGACACACGGTAACCAGAAAAGTGTCGTTGCTGTCGGCACCGAGGCCAAGCGCATGCTCGGTCGTACGCCGGGCAATATTGCAGCCATTCGTCCGATGAAGGACGGCGTGATCGCCGACTTCAGCGTTTGCGAAAAAATGCTGCAGTACTTTATCAACAAGGTTCACGAGAACAGCTTTTTGCAGCCTAGCCCTCGTGTGCTGATCTGCGTTCCATGCAAATCCACCCAGGTTGAGCGTCGTGCCATCCGTGAGTCGGCCCTCGGTGCCGGTGCCCGTGAAGTGTTCCTGATCGAAGAGCCAATGGCTGCTGCGATCGGTGCCGGCCTGCCGGTTGAAGAAGCTCGCGGTTCGATGGTTGTCGATATCGGTGGCGGTACCACTGAAATCGCGCTGATCTCCCTCAACGGTGTGGTCTATGCCGAATCCGTACGGGTTGGCGGCGACCGCTTCGACGAAGCGATCATCACCTACGTGCGTCGCAACTACGGCAGCCTGATCGGCGAATCCACCGCCGAGCGTATCAAACAGGAAATCGGTACGGCCTACCCGGGCGGCGAAGTTCGTGAAGTCGACGTTCGTGGCCGTAACCTGGCCGAAGGCGTTCCACGCGCATTCACCCTGAACTCCAACGAAGTGCTGGAAGCTCTGCAAGAGTCGCTGGCTACCATCGTTCAGGCAGTGAAAAGTGCGCTGGAGCAATCGCCTCCGGAACTGGCTTCCGATATCGCCGAACGTGGTCTGGTACTGACCGGTGGTGGCGCCTTGCTGCGCGACCTCGACAAGTTGCTGGCCCAGGAAACCGGTCTGCCGGTGATCGTCGCCGAAGACCCGCTGACCTGCGTTGCTCGCGGTGGTGGCCGTGCATTGGAAATGATGGATAAACACACCATGGACCTGCTGTCGAGCGAGTGATCTCGCCCGATGCATCTATGCTGGTGAGCCCGCAGGCAGCACTTTGCAGTGCTGCCTGTTGGCGTTTATCTTCTGTCAGTCTGCATCCAGGCCGGTTTGATGCCGTATGAATAAAGAGAACATTTGCCTGGGAGGAGCGGCTTATTAAACCGCTTTTCACCAAAGGCCCCTCACTGGGCGTGCGCTTGTTGGTGCTGGTCGTGCTATCGGTCGCGCTGATGGTGGTCGATGCCCGCTTCACACTGCTCAAGCCAGTGCGTAGCCAAATGTCGCTGGTGCTGATGCAGTCTTACTGGATCACCGACCTGCCGCAGCGGCTATGGCAAGGTGTGGCCAGCCAATTTGGCAGCCGGACCGAGCTGGTCGCCGAAAACGAAAAACTCAAAACCGAAAACCTGCTGTTGCAGGGGCGCATGCAAAAGCTTGCCGCCCTCACCGAGCAGAACGTTCGGCTGCGCGAGTTGCTCAACTCTTCCGCACTGGTCAACGAGAAGGTCGAAGTGGCCGAGTTGATCGGCATGGACCCCAACCCCTTCACCCATCGCATCATCATCAATAAAGGTGAGCGCGACGGTGTGATCCTCGGTCAGCCGGTGCTCGATGCCCGCGGCCTGATGGGGCAGGTGGTCGAGTTGATGCCGTACACCTCGCGCGTACTGTTGCTGACCGACACCACCCACAGCATTCCGGTGCAGGTGAACCGTAACGGTCTGCGGGCGATTGCCAGCGGCACCGGCAACCCGGAGCGCCTTGAGCTACGTCATGTGGCCGATACCGCCGACATTAAAGAAGGCGATCTGCTGGTCAGCTCCGGCCTCGGTCAGCGTTTCCCGGCGGGTTACCCGGTGGCGACGGTCAAGGAAGTGATCCACGATTCCGGTCAGCCGTTTGCCATCGTGCGTGCGGTGCCGACTGCCGCGCTGAACCGCAGCCGTTATTTGCTGTTGGTGTTCAGTGATGGTCGCACAGCCGAGGAGCGCGCCAACGAAGCCGCCCAGGCTCAAGAGGCTCTGGACCGGCAGGGTGGCGGGCCGATCATTCCTGCAACAGTGCCGAAACCGGCCGCGTCGATGATACCGGCTGCTGCTGCAACTCCGGCTACTCCGGCGGCGGCACCTGCTGCCGCGACCCCGGTCAAACCTGCCACGTCCCATCCTGCTGCCGCCAAGCCACCCGCGACGGCACCGACGGCCGCCAAACCCAAACCCGCTGCCGTGAAGCCTGCTGCCAAACCGCCTGTCGCCGCGCCGGCCACCACTGGGGGAACAGAATAATGGGCGGTGCAACTTCCTCCCGAAACGGCTGGATGGTCTGGCTGACTTTCGCCATCGGCATGTTGCTCAGCGTTTCACCGCTGCCGCAATTCATGGAAATCCTGCGTCCTTTGTGGCTGGCCTTGCTGTTGGCCTTTTGGGCGTTGGCCCTGCCGCAGAAAGTCGGCATGGTAACCGCCTGGTGCCTGGGGCTGGCCGAAGACGTGCTGTATGGCACGTTGCTGGGCCAGAACGCGTTGATCCTCACGCTCATTACGTTCCTGGTGCTGTCGCTGCAACAGCGCCTGCGCATGTTCCCGATGTGGCAACAGAGCCTGGTGATTCTGGTGATCTTCGGCCTCGCCCAACTGGTTCAGTTGTGGCTGAGCGCCCTGACCGGTAATCGTCAGCCGACCCTGGCGCTGGTGTTGCCGGCGCTGGTCAGTGCGTTGCTCTGGCCTTGGATCAGCTTCGGTTTGCGCGGTTTGCGTCGACGCTACAAAATCAATTAATTCGGTCAGGCATGTGCTCGCACCCGGTGCCCTGTCTCGCCAAAAAGGAACAGTATTCGTGAGACAGGGCACTAGACAGGGAGATGTCTTGATGAAACAGCTGTACCTCGCCTCAGGCTCGCCGCGTCGGCGTGAACTGCTCACGCAGATCGGCGTGCCGTTCACCGCCATCAGCGCGGACATCGACGAGACCCCTTTCCCTGAAGAGTCCCCATCGGCCTATGTCGAGCGTCTGGCGCGCGGCAAGGCCGAGGTCGGGCGCGGGGCGATCGTGTCCGACGCGGATTTCTGCGTGCTGGGCGCCGACACTGCCGTGGTGCTGGACGGGAAAATTCTCGGCAAGCCGGTGGATGAAGCCGAAGCGTGCGCCATGCTTATGCTGTTGTCCGGGTGTGAGCATGAAGTGCTGACGGCGATTGCGGTGCACGATGGTGAACGTTGCGAGTCTCTGGTGGTGCGCAGTCTGGTGCGTTTTCGCACCATCGGCCACGACGAAGCGGCGGCCTACTGGGCCAGCGGCGAACCCCGGGACAAGGCGGGCGGCTACGGGATTCAAGGGCTGGGCGCGGTGTTCGTCGCCGGGCTCAATGGCAGCTACTCGGCGGTGGTCGGTTTGCCGCTGTGCGAAACCGCAGAACTACTCGGCCATTTCGGCATACCCTGTTGGCAAACCCTTAACGCGCACTGAGCGTCGTACTGACAAGATGCGGCCATTATCGTGAACATGCCTGAACGAGACCCTGCCATGAGTGAAGAGATCCTGATCAACATCACGCCGATGGAATCACGCGTGGCGGTGGTCGAAAACGGTGTTCTGCAAGAGGTCCATGTCGAGCGCACGCAAAAACGCGGGATCGTTGGCAACATCTATAAAGGCAAGGTCGTGCGGGTATTGCCGGGCATGCAGGCCGCCTTCGTCGATATCGGGCTGGACCGCGCCGCATTCATTCACGCCTCGGAAATTTCCCTGCGCGAAGGCCCGGCGGTGGAGAGCATCAGCTCGCTGGTTCACGAAGGCCAAAGCCTGGTGGTGCAAGTCACCAAGGACCCGATCGGCTCCAAAGGCGCACGTCTGACCACGCAACTGTCGATCCCGTCGCGCTATCTGGTGTACATGCCGCGCACTGCCCACGTCGGTATTTCCCTGAAGATCGAAGACGAAGCCGAGCGCGAACGCCTCAAGCAAGTGGTCACCGACTGCGTGGAGAAAGAAGGTATCAAGGAGGCCGGCGGTTTCATTCTGCGTACCGCTGCCGAAGGGGCCGGGGCCGATGAAATCCTCATGGACATCCGTTACCTGCGCAGGCTTTGGGACCAGATCAATGCCCAGATCAAAACCATCAACGCGCCGAGCGTGATCTACGAAGACCTCGGCCTGGCGTTGCGCACCTTGCGCGACCTGGTGAGCCCGAAGATCGAAAAGATCCGCATCGACTCCCGGGAAACCTTCCAGAAAACCACACAGTTCGTCGCCGAACTGATGCCGGAAATCGCCGACCGTCTGGAGCATTATCCGGGCGAACGGCCGATTTTCGACCTGTATGGCGTCGAAGACGAAATCCAGAAAGCCCTGGAGCGCAAGGTGCCGCTCAAATCCGGTGGCTATCTGGTGGTCGACCCGGCGGAAGCCATGAGCACTATCGACGTCAACACCGGAGCCTTCGTCGGTCATCGCAATCTCGAAGAAACCATCTTCAAGACCAACCTCGAAGCCGCCACCGCCATTGCCCGTCAACTGCGTCTGCGCAACCTGGGCGGGATCATCATCATCGACTTCATCGACATGGAAGATGAAGAGCATCAGCGTCAGGTGTTGCGCACCCTCGAGAAGCAACTGGAGCGCGATCACGCCAAGACCAACATCATCGGCATCACCGAGTTGGGCCTGGTGCAGATGACCCGCAAGCGCACCCGCGAAAGTCTCGAGCAAGTGCTGTGCGAACCGTGCAGCAGCTGCCAGGGGCGCGGCAAGCTCAAGACTCCGGAAACCGTGTGCTACGAGATTTTCCGCGAAATCCTGCGTGAGGCCCGTGCCTATCAGGCCGAAGGCTATCGCGTGCTGGCGAACCAGAAAGTGGTCGACCGCTTGCTCGATGAAGAGTCGGGCAACGTCGCCGAACTCGAAGGGTTTATCGGGCGCACCATTCGGTTTCAGGTAGAAACCATGTATTCCCAGGAACAATACGACGTGGTGCTGCTCTGAAGCGTTGTATTTCAATACCACTAGAACGGCTGGCCTCAGCTTTTTGCAGTATTTTTGCCATGGGAGCCAACTGACATGGACGGTCTGACACGCATTTTGGCCGCATTGACCCGCTGGGGTCTGGGCCTGTGCGCGTTGGTTTTGGTGTTGATGGCGCTGTTCGTCAGTCTCGGCCGGGAGCTGACGCCGCTGGTGGCCGAATACCGTGCCGACGTCGAAGCCAAAGCCAGCGCCGCCGTGGGCATGCCGCTGCACATCGGTGAGCTGGAGGGCAACTGGAGTGGCCTCGCCCCGGTTCTGCTGGCCCATGACGTGATGGTCGGCGAGGGTTCCAATGCCTTGCGCCTGGACCAGGTGCGCGCGGTGCCGGATATCTGGGCCAGCCTGCTGGCGCGCGAAATACGCATCGCACATCTCGAACTCAACGGCCTGAAGATCAGCCTCAAGGAAGGCGAGGACGGTCATTGGGTGCTGGAAGGGTTGCCGGTGCGGCAGGATCAGCCGCTGGACCCGGAGCAGTTGCTCAATCGCATGCAGATGGTCCAGCAACTGTCGGTGCTCGACAGCCAGGTGACCTTGCAGCCACTGGATCAGCCGCCGCTGACCCTGACCTACGTTGGCCTCAATCTGAGAACCGGTGTGTCGCGTCAGCGCCTCGACGCCCGTATGACCCTGCCCGACGGTCAGCCGGTTGCGATGAGCCTGCGCACCCGTATCCGCGCCAGCCAGTGGCAGGATGGCGAGGTTGAGGCTTACTTGAGCCTGCCGCAAAGCGATTGGTCGAAATGGTTGCCCGAGCGCCTGACCCAACAATGGAATTTCTCCGAGATAAAGGCCGGTGGCGAGCTCTGGGTGAACTGGCGCGAGGGCGCCCTGCAAAGTGCCGCGATCCGTTTGAACGCGCCGCAACTCAACGGCGCCTACGCCGAGCGCAAGCCGATCCGGATCAACAATCTGGCGCTTAACGGCTATTTCCAGCGCAGTTCCACAGGCGTCCTGGTAACCCTGGATTCTCTGGCGATGAGCCTGGGTGAAACCCGCTGGGAATCGAAACT
Source organism: Pseudomonas sp. GW822-FHT02G04 (assembly GCF_058802085.1). Classification (NCBI taxonomy): domain Bacteria; kingdom Pseudomonadati; phylum Pseudomonadota; class Gammaproteobacteria; order Pseudomonadales; family Pseudomonadaceae; genus Pseudomonas; species Pseudomonas sp. GW822-FHT02G04. The sequence goes on along the minus strand of NZ_JBXANU010000037.1, from coordinate 35,491 downwards.
GCAATTTCAACAAACCGCGGCGACCGACGAGACGCCAGAGCTTTTGCATCTGCAAGCCGACCGCATCGACCTCACGCCGCTCACCCCGTTGCTGAACGCCTTGGGGCCGCTCCCGGAAGGTGTCGCCACGGCCGTCGAGCGGCTCAAGGTCACCGGGGTATTGCGCAACGTGCTGATCGACCTGCGCCCCGCGGCTACCGATGACAGCAAATTCAGCTTTGCCGCCAATCTAGAAAAGGTCGGCTTCGACGCCTATCACGGCGCCCCGGCAGCGCGAAACGTCAGCGGCAGCATCAGCGGCGACCTCGGTCAGGGCGAGTTGCGAATGGACAGCAAGGATTTCTCCCTGCACCTGGACCCGATTTTCGCCAAGCCATGGCAGTACATTCAGGCCAATGCGCGGTTGACCTGGAAGCTCGATAAAGAAGGTTTCACCCTGATCGCGCCGTACCTGAAGGTGCTGGGCGAAGAGGGCAAGATTGCCGGCGACTTCCTGATCCGCTTGCATTTCGATCACACCCAGGAAGACTACATGGACCTGCGGGTCGGCCTGGTCGACGGCGACGGTCGCTACACCGCCAAGTATCTGCCGGCCGTGTTGAGCCCGGCGCTGGACGAATGGCTGCGCACGGCGATCCTCAAAGGTGCGGTGGATGAAGGTTTCTTCCAGTACCAGGGTTCGCTGAACCACGGCGCCGCCGAAACGGCTCGCAGCATCAGCCTGTTTTTCAAGGTTCACGATGCCGAGCTGGCGTTTCAGCCGGGTTGGCCGCATGTCAGCAAGGTCAGCGGCGATGTGTTCATCGAAGACAGCGGCGTGCGGATTCTCGCGAGCAAGGGGCAATTGCTCGACACCCAGGTCAACGACGTCTACGTCAATATTCCCCATGTGCCTGCCGGACAGAGCCCCCACCTGTTCCTCGATGGCGGGTTTGCTGGCGGGTTGGGCGATGGCCTGAAGATTCTGCAGGAAGCTCCGATCGGTACCGCCGACACCTTCGCTGGCTGGGAGGGCGAGGGCGATCTGCAAGGCAAGGTCAACCTGGATATCCCGCTGGTCAAAGGTGAGCAACCGAAAATCCTCGTCGACTTCAAGACCGACAAGGCCCGTTTGAAGCTTCGCGAGCCCACCCTGGAACTGACACAACTCAAGGGCGACTTCCGCTTCGACAGCGCCAAGGGTTTGAGCGGGCAGAAGATCACCGCACGAGCGTTCGACAAGCCCGTGACCGCGCAGATTTTCGCCGATGGCAGTGCGGGCAAGCTCAACACTAGGGTCACCGCAGCGGGTCAGGTCGAGGTCAAGAAGCTCACCGAATGGCTCAACGTCACTCAGCCGCTGCCGGTGTCCGGTGTGGTCCCTTATCAGCTGCAACTGAACCTTGATGGCGCCGACAGCCAATTGATAGTCAGCTCCAATCTCAAAGGCGTGGCGGTGGATTTGCCGGCGCCGTTCGGCATGGCGGCCGATGTTGGCCGCGACACTGTGTTCCGCATGACCCTGCAAGGACCGGAGCGGCGTTACTGGGTCAACTATGGTGAGTTGGCGAACTTCACGTTTGCGGCACCGACCGGCAATTTCGTCGACGGTCGCGGTGAGTTGTTTCTCGGCGGTGGCGACGCTGTGTTGCCTGGCAACAAAGGCCTGCGCGTGCGCGGTGTACTGTCCGAGCTGGATGTGTCTCCCTGGCAGGATCTTGTAAGCAAGTACGCTGGCCAGGATCCGGGTGGCAGCGCCAAGCAATTGCTCAGCGGCGCGGATTTCAAGGTTGGCAAGCTCAGCGGTTTCGGCACCACCCTTGATGAGGCGTCGGTGCAGTTGACGCGCAAGCCGGCCGCCTGGGCCCTGCAACTCGACAGTCAGCAGGCCAAGGGCACCGTCGGTATTCCCGATGCGAAAGCCGCACCGATTGCGGTCAATCTGCAATACGTACGTTTGCCGGCGCCAGACCCGACGGTGCTGGCCGACGAGAATTCGCCGGACCCGCTGGCCACCGTAGACCCGACGAAGATCCCGGCGCTGGATATCACCATCAATCAGCTGTTCCAGGGCCAGGATCTGGTGGGTGGCTGGCAACTGAAAGTCCGTCCGACCGCCAAGGGCATTGCCCTTAATACTCTGGATCTGGGCCTCAAGGGCATCTTCCTGCAGGGCAGCGGCGGTTGGGAAGGCACGCCCGGCAATTCCAGCAGTTGGTACAAGGGCCGGGTCAGTGGCAAGAACCTCGCCGACGTGCTCAAGGGCTGGGGCTTTGCGCCGAGCGTCACCAGTGAAGAGTTTCACATGGATGTCGACGGTCGCTGGCCCGGCTCACCGGCGTGGCTGGCCACCAAGCGCTTCTCCGGTACTCTTGATGCATCGCTCAATAAAGGTCAGTTCGTTGAGGTCGAGGGCAGCGCCCAGGCTCTACGGGTATTTGGTCTGCTCAACTTCAACTCCATCGGCCGCCGCCTGCGCCTGGACTTTTCCGACCTGTTCGGCAAAGGCTTGAGCTATGACCGGGTCAAAGGGCTGTTGGTCGCGAGCAACGGGGTCTACGTGACCCGTGAGCCGATCCGGCTGACCGGCCCGTCGAGCAACCTGGAGCTCAACGGCACCCTGGACCTGGTGGCTGATCAGGTCGATGCCAAGTTGCTGGTGACCTTGCCGGTGACCAACAATCTGCCGATTGCCGCGCTGATCGTCGGCGCACCGGCCGTCGGCGGGGCGCTGTTCCTGATCGATAAGCTGATCGGTGACCGCGTGGCGCGTTTCGCCAGCGTCGCATACACCGTCAAAGGCCCGTGGAAAGAGCCGAAAATCACCTTCGACAAGCCTTTTTGAAAAGCCACTTTCCAGGCCTATGGAGTAGCATGGCCGTAAGTCCCCCGTAGGAGCTGCCGCAGGCTGCTCCTACGGGTATGTGTTGATTCCAGATAAGGAAATGGCCATGTCTGTAGCGGTGATTCAAATGGTCAGCCAGAGCGACGTGCTGGCCAATCTGGCCCAGGCCCGTCGTCTGCTTGAGCAGGCGGCGTCCGGTGGGGCGCAGCTTGCCGTGCTGCCGGAAAACTTCGCTGCCATGGGCCGTCGCGACATTGCCGACATCGGCCGCGCCGAAGCCTTGGGCGAAGGCCCGATCCTGCCGTGGTTGAAACAGACCGCCCGCGACCTCAAATTATGGATAGTGGCCGGCACGTTGCCGTTGCCGCCGGTGGATCAACCGACAGCCAAAGCGCATGCGTGCTCGTTGCTGGTCGATGATCAGGGCGAGACCGTGGCGCGGTACGACAAGCTGCACCTGTTCGACGTGGACGTGGCGGACAATCGCGGGCGTTATCGCGAATCCGATGACTATGCTTATGGCAGTGGCGTGGTGGTTGCCGATACGCCGGTCGGTCGAGTCGGCCTGACGGTGTGTTACGACTTGCGCTTCCCGGAGCTGTACAGCGAATTGCGTGCTGCCGGCGCGGAATTGATTACCGCCCCGTCGGCCTTTACCGCGGTGACCGGCGCGGCCCATTGGGACGTGCTGATTCGCGCGCGGGCCATTGAAACTCAATGTTATATGCTCGCGGCCGCCCAGGGTGGCACTCATCCGGGACCGCGAGAAACCTTTGGTCATGCCGCGATTATCGACCCATGGGGGCGCGTGCTGGCACAACAGGATCAGGGCGAGGCCGTGCTGCTGGCCGAACGCGACAGCAGCGAACAGGCGTCCATCAGGGCGCGGATGCCGGTGTCCACTCACCGGCGCTTTTTCTCGCAGGGCGCCCAGCGACCTGCATCAGAACGACGAATTTAAGGCGTAAAGCATATGAGCGAGTTGTTGTCCTCTGTCAGTGAACACCTTCTGGCGCCCGGCGGCGTAACGATCGAGAGCCTGCAAGGTGTGCTCGGCGATCTGGCCGGCCCGGGCATCGATGCCGCCGACCTGTATTTCCAGGGGCAGATTTCCGAGTCTTGGGCGCTGGAAGACGGGATCGTCAAGGAAGGCAGCTTCAACCTCGACCAGGGTGTCGGCGTGCGTGCGCAATCGGGCGAAAAAACCGGTTTCGCCTACAGCAATGCGATCACCCTCGAAGCGCTGGGCGCGGCGGCCCGTGCGGCCCGTTCGATCTCCCGGGCCGGGCAGAATGGCACCGTGCAGGCGTTCACAACGCAGGATGTCGCCCAGTTATATGGGCCGGACAACCCGCTGGAAGTGATGACCCGCGCCGAGAAAGTCGAGCTGCTCAAGCGCATCGACGTGGCGACCCGCGCCCTCGACCCGCGTATCCAGCAAGTCACCGTGAGCATGGCCGGGGTCTGGGAGCGGATTCTGATTGCCTCTACCGATGGCGGCCTGGCGGCGGATGTGCGGCCGCTGGTGCGTTTCAACGTCAGTGTGATCGTCGAGCAGAACGGTCGCCGTGAGCGCGGCGGCCATGGCGGTGGCGGTCGTACCGACTACCGCTATTTCCTCAGCGAAGACCGCGCCATGGGCTATGCCCGTGAAGCGTTGCGTCAGGCGCTGGTGAACCTGGAAGCCATCCCGGCGCCGGCCGGTACGTTGCCGGTGGTGTTGGGTTCGGGTTGGTCTGGCGTGTTGCTGCACGAAGCCGTCGGCCATGGTCTGGAAGGCGATTTCAACCGCAAGGGCAGTTCGGCCTACAGCGGGCGCATGGGCGAGATGGTTGCATCGAAGCTTTGCACCATCGTCGATGACGGTACCCTCGCCGGGCGCCGAGGTTCGCTGAGCGTCGACGACGAAGGCACGCCGACCGAGTGCACCACACTGATCGAAAACGGCGTGCTCAAAGGTTATATGCAGGACAAGCTCAACGCGCGCCTGATGGGTGTGGCCCGCACCGGCAACGGTCGTCGCGAATCCTACGCGCACCTGCCGATGCCGCGCATGACCAACACTTACATGCTCGGTGGCGAAAGCGACCCGGCGGAAATCATCGCCTCGGTGAAAAAAGGCATCTACTGCGCCAACCTCGGCGGCGGTCAGGTGGACATCACCAGTGGCAAGTTCGTGTTCTCCACCAGCGAGGCGTACCTGATCGAAGACGGCAAGATTACTGCCCCGGTCAAAGGCGCGACGTTGATCGGCAACGGGCCGGAAGCCATGAGCCGGGTGTCGATGGTCGGCAACGATCTGGCGCTGGACAGCGGTGTGGGAACGTGTGGCAAGGATGGGCAGTCGGTGCCGGTGGGTGTCGGGCAGCCAACGCTGAAGATTGATGCGATCACTGTGGGTGGCACAGGCGCGTAAGGATGTACAAGATCCGTGTAGGAGCTGCCGCAGGCTGCGATCTTTTGACTTTGGATTTTTAAAGGAAAGATCAAAAGATCGCAGCCTGCGGCAGCTCCTACACGAAGGATGCCGTTGGCTTTATTTAACGCAAACCGCGTTGAGTCTCGTCCAGCTCACGGATGTACTTGAAGATTTTACGGCTCGAAGCCGGTGGCTTGTTGGCCGCCAGTTCGTGCTGGGCCTGACGGATCAGGGAGCGCAATTGTTGACGATCGGCCTCCGGGTAATCGACGACGAACTTCTCCAGGACGGCGTCGTCGCCTGCGATCAAGCGATCACGCCAGCGTTCCAGGCCGTGGAAACGTTCGTTGTACTGCCGGGTGGAGGCATCGAGTTGATCGAGCAGAGTGAGAATGGCGCCAGTGTCCTGATCGCGCATCAGCTTGCCGATGAACTGAAGGTGCCGTTTACGCGCGATGTTCGCGGTGTGCTTGGGCGCATCGGCCAGAGCCCGGCGCAAAGCGTCGGTCAACGGCAGTTTTGCCAGCAGGTCAGGCTTGAGTGTTGTAAGGCGCTCGCCGAGGTCAACCAGAGCATGCAGCTCGCGTTTGACCTGGGATTTGCTTTTTTCTCCCGTATCGAGGGAGTCGTCGTAAGAATCAACCATGGTGGCCGTCCGCAAAGAAACGCCGCCATGATAACCAGTCGGGGGCCGCTTGTCCGGCCCGGTCGCTCGATGACCGTTACCGAAAGCAGAATTTGAGTGGAGAACAGCATGAGTGCAGTTGAAAGCGTCGGCCCACAAGCGTTGCCGGCACTGCAAGAGCAAGTCGAGCAGATCATTGCTGAAGCCAGGCGCCAGGGCGCCAGTGCCTGTGAAGTGGCGGTGTCGCTGGAGCAGGGCCTGTCGACCACGGTCCGTCAGCGGGAAGTCGAAACCGTTGAGTTCAACCGCGACCAGGGCTTTGGCATCACCTTGTATGTAGGGCAACGCAAAGGCTCGGCCAGCACCTCGGCCAGCGGCCCGGAAGCGATTCGCGAAACCGTCGCCGCTGCGCTGGCCATTGCCAAGCACACGTCTGAAGACGAAGCCTCAGGCCTGGCGGATGCCGCGCTGATGGCCAAGGACCTGCAGGATTTCGACCTGTTCCATCAGTGGAACATCACCCCGGAACAAGCCATCGAGCAGGCCCTGGCCTGTGAAGCAGCGGCATTTGCCGCCGACAGCCGGATCAAGAATGCCGACGGCACTACCCTCAGCACTCACCAGGGCTGCCGGGTTTACGGCAACAGCCACGGTTTTGTTGGCGGTTATGCCTCGACCCGGCACAGCCTCAGCTGCGTGATGATTGCCGAAGCCGACGGGCAGATGCAGCGCGATTACTGGTATGACGTGAACCGGCAGGGCAATTTGTTGGCCAGCCCGGAGAGCATCGGCCAGCGTGCGGCGCAACGGGCGGCAAGTCGCTTGGGCGCACGCCCGGTGCCGACCTGCGAAGTGCCGGTGCTGTTTTCCGCGGAACTGGCCGGCGGTTTGTTCGGCAGTTTCCTCTCGGCGATTTCCGGCGGCAGTCTGTATCGCAAATCGTCATTCCTCGAAGGCACGCTGGGGCAGAAACTGTTCCCGGAATGGCTGACCATCGATGAGCGTCCGCACTTGATGCGCGCCCTGGGCAGCTCAGCCTTTGACGGCGATGGCCTGGCGACCTACGCCAAGCCGTTCGTGGAAAACGGTGAGCTGGTGTCCTACGTGCTTGGCACCTATTCCGGTCGCAAACTGGGCATGCCGAGCACCGCCAATGCCGGTGGCGTGCACAACCTGTTCGTCACCCATGGCGACGAAGATCAGGCGGCCTTGCTGCGCCGCATGGGCCGTGGCCTACTGGTTACTGAATTGATGGGGCAGGGCCTGAACATGGTCACTGGCGATTACTCCCGTGGCGCGGCGGGTTTCTGGGTCGAGAACGGCGAAATCCAGTTCGCGGTCCAGGAAGTGACTATTGCCGGCAACATGCGTGACATGTTCAAGCAGATCATTGCGGTCGGTAATGACCTGGAGTTGCGCAGCAACATTCGCACGGGGTCGGTGTTGATCGAGCGGATGACGGTGGCGGGTAGCTAAGCTGCGACTGCTGCACAAAAAAACGCGCCACCCAATCGGGTGGCGCGTTTTTTTTGAAGTTTATTCGCCTTCGTCGAAGAAGTTGTTGATCAGCGCCACCAGCGCATCCAGCGCTTCCAGCTCTTGTTCGCCTTCGGTACTCAGGTGGATTGTGGTGCCTTTTCCCGCGGCCAGCATCATCATGGCCATGATGCTTTTGCCGTCGACCATTGTCTCTGGAGTGCGGCCGGCCCTGATCTGGCACGGGAACTGCCCGGCCACCCCGACAAACTTTGCAGATGCGCGGGCATGCAGGCCCAGCTTGTTGATGATTTCGATTTCCAGAGCAGGCATCGCGATGTGAATCCTTTAGCTGAGGTCGCGGTGGCGAACCTGGACGTTCTTCAGGGATTGTTGCAGGACCTGACCCAGACGTTCGGTCAGGTAGACAGAGCGGTGATGCCCGCCGGTGCAGCCAATGGCAATGGTGACATAGGCGCGGTTGCTGGCGGCAAAGCGGGGCAGCCACTTGAGCAAGTAGGTGGAAATGTCCTGGAACATCTCTTCGACATCCGGCTGCGCCGCCAGGTACTCGGCCACCGGTTGATCGAGCCCGGACTGTGCCCGCAGCTCCGGTTTCCAGTAAGGGTTGGGCAGGCAGCGCACGTCGAACACCAGATCGGCGTCCACCGGCATGCCACGCTTGAACCCGAAAGACTCCACCAGAAACGCAGTACCGGGCTCCGGCTGATTCAGCAGGCGCAGCTTGATGGTATCGCGTAGTTGATACAGGTTCAGACTGGTGGTGTTGACCTTGAGGTCGGCCAGATCGGCGATCGGCCCCAGCAGATTTGTTTCGTCCTCTATCGCCTCCGCCAGCGAGCGATTGGCGCTACTCAGCGGGTGACGACGGCGGGTTTCCGAAAAACGTTTGAGCAGGGTCTCTTCATCGGCGTCCAGATACAGCACATCGCACTGGATATGCCGGCTGCGGACTTCTTCCAGCAATTCGGGAAACCGTGACAGGTGGCTCGGCAAGTTGCGTGCATCAATGGACACGGCCACCAGCGGTTGTGCCAGTTCGGTATGAATCAGCGCGCGTTCGGCCAGTTCCGGCAACAGTCCGGCAGGCAGGTTGTCGATGCAGTAGTAGCCGTTGTCCTCGAGAACATCGAGGGCGGTGCTTTTACCTGAGCCGGAGCGGCCACTGACGATGATCAGGCGCATGATTAATGACCGTTTTGCTCGTCCAGGACAACCTGATACAAGGCTTGGTTGCTCGGGGCGCTGCGCAGTTTTTCACGCACTTCCTTGCGATCAAGCATGCTGGCGATCTGGCGCAGCAGCTCCAGGTGCGCATCGGTGGCGGCTTCCGGGACCAGCAGTACAAACAGCAGGTCAACCGGGGCACCGTCGATGGCGTCGAAATCGATGGGTGCATCCAGGTGCATCAAGGCACTGATGGGCGATTCGCAGCCCTTGAGACGGCAGTGGGGGATGGCGATACCGTTGCCAAAACCGGTGGAACCGAGTTTTTCACGGGCGACCAGACTCTCGAAGACATCCTGCATGGCCAGATCCGGCACTTCGCGATGGATGAGGTTGGCAATTTGCTCGAGGGCTTTCTTTTTACTGCCGCCCGGCACGTTCACGAGGGAACGGCCGGGGGTCAGGATGCTTTCAAGTCGGATCATGGGTTGGGAGTGTTAACGACCGGTAGCGCCCTGGAGGAGGCTCTGGGTCTTTTCCTTATGCTTTTTGAGTTGTTTATCCAGCTTGTCGGTCAGTGCGTCGATCGCTGCGTACATATCGGTATGTTCCGCGTTAGCGACCACTTCATTGCCGGGAATATGCAGTGTGGCTTCGATTTTCTGCTTGAGCTTCTCGACCGTCATCGTGACCTGCACGTTGGTGATTTTGTCGAAATGCCTCTCTAATCGTTCGAGTTTTTCGCCGATGTAGGTGCGAAGAGGTTCGGTCACTTCCAGTTGGTGTCCACTGATGTTGACTTGCATACAGCTTCTCCTTCGTTGCCAGTGCATAAAGCGGTAGATCAGATGATCTACCACTGGAACGCTGTGGCGTGGCTCTACATCAACCGCTTGCGTTCGCTCGAAGGCGCGATCCCGAGGGATTCGCGGTACTTGGCGACGGTGCGGCGAGCCACCTGAATGCCTTGTGCCTCCAGTAAACCAGCGATCTTGCTGTCACTCAACGGCTTTTTCTGATTTTCCGCAGCAACCAGTTTTTTGATGATCGCGCGGATCGCCGTGGACGAGCATTCACCGCCTTCGGAGGTGCTGACGTGGCTGGAAAAAAAGTATTTCAGTTCATAGATGCCCCGTGGGGTATGCATGAATTTTTGCGTGGTCACCCGTGAAATCGTCGATTCGTGCATGCCCACCGCTTCGGCGATGTCATGCAGCACCAACGGCTTCATGGCCTCGTCGCCGTACTCCAGGAAGCCGCGTTGATGCTCAACGATCTGGGTGGCCACTTTCATCAGGGTTTCGTTACGGCTTTGCAGGCTCTTGATGAACCAGCGAGCCTCCTGCAGCTGATTGCGCATGAAGGTGTTATCAGCGCTGGTATCGGCGCGGCGTACGAAGCCGGCGTATTGGGCGTTGACCCGCAGGCGTGGCACCGACTCCTGGTTCAGCTCCACCAGCCAGCGCTCGTTGTCCTTGCGCACGATCACGTCGGGAACGACGTATTCGGCTTCGGTGGACTCGATTTGCGAACCCGGGCGCGGGTTGAGGCTCTGGACCAGTTCGATCACCTGGCGCAGTTCATCTTCCTTGAGCTTCATGCGGCGCATCAGCTGGCTGTAGTCGCGGCTGCCGAGCAGGTCGATGTAATCGGTGACCAGGCGCTTGGCCTCGGTCAGCCAAGGGGTCTTGGCAGGCAGTTGGCGCAGTTGCAGCAGCAGGCATTCGCCGAGGTTGCGGGCGCCGATACCGGCGGGCTCGAATTGCTGGATGCGGTGCAGGACGGCTTCGATTTCGTCCAGTTCGATGTCCAGTTCCGGGTCGAAGGCCTCTAGGATTTCCTCGAGGGTTTCGTCCAGATAGCCCTGATTGTTGATGCAGTCGATCAGGGTCACAGCGATCAGGCGATCGGTGTCGGACATCGGTGCCAGGTTCAGTTGCCAGAGCAAATGGCTTTGCAGGCTTTCACCGGCCGAAGTACGGGTGGTGAAATCCCACTCGTCGTCATCGTTGCTCGGCAGGCTGCTGGCGCTGGTCTGGTAGACGTCTTCCCAGGCGGTATCGACAGGCAATTCGTTGGGAATGCGCTCGTTCCAGTCGCCTTCCTCAAGGTTATCCACCGTCGGGGCGGTTTCCTGGTAGGAGGGTTCCTGAATGTCGGCGTTGGGTTGCTGTTCGGCTTTGTCGGCCAAGGGGTCGGCGTTATCGAAGTCGTCGCCTTCTTCCTGGCGTTCGAGCATCGGATTGGACTCCAGGGCCTCCTGGATTTCCTGTTGCAGGTCCAGGGTCGACAATTGGAGCAGGCGGATGGCCTGTTGCAGCTGCGGTGTCATCGTCAGCTGCTGGCCCATTCTCAAGACTAGCGATGGTTTCATGGCAGGGGCTTAACACCTTATTCGCCGGCGCACATGCGCCATCCACTACAGGGCGCCGAAGCGCCAAACATAAGCAAATTATATGCCTGAAACTGAAGTGTTTGCCTAGAGCGCTGTAACAATAAAAAACTATTGATTTTTTATTGAGACGAGCACCGAGGCGACTGGTCAGGCACCTCAGCGCTTACAGGCGGAACTCATGGCCCAGATACACTTCCTTGACCAGTTCGTTGGCCAGGATGGTGGCGGAGTCACCTTCAGCGATCAGCTGGCCATCGTTGACGATGTAGGCGGTTTCGCAGATGTCCAGGGTTTCACGAACGTTGTGGTCAGTGATCAGCACGCCAATGCCTTTGGCCTTGAGGTGATGGATGATCTGCTTGATGTCGCCCACCGAGATCGGGTCCACGCCGGCGAAGGGTTCGTCGAGGAGGATGAATTTCGGGTTGGTGGCCAGTGCCCGGGCGATTTCCACCCGACGGCGTTCGCCACCGGACAGGCTCATGCCAAGGCTGTCACGGATGTGGTGGATGTGAAATTCCTGCAGCAGGCTTTCCAGCTCTTTGCGGCGACCGGCCTTGTCGAGTTCCTTGCGGGTCTCGAGGATGGCCATGATGTTGTCGGTCACCGACAGTTTGCGGAAGATCGACGCTTCTTGCGGAAGATAGCCGATACCTGCCTTTGCGCGACCGTGCATCGGCTGGTGGCTGACGTCCAGGTCATCGATCAGTACGCGACCCTGATCGGCCTGTACCAGGCCGACGATCATGTAGAAACAGGTGGTTTTGCCGGCGCCGTTGGGGCCAAGCAGGCCGACGATCTGGCCGCTGTCGATGGACAGGCTGACGTCACGCACGACCTGGCGGCTCTTGTAGCTCTTGGCCAGATGCTGAGCTTTCAGAGTTGCCATTACTGGGTTTTCTCGTCGGTTTTCTTCTTCGGCTGGATCACCATGTCGATACGCGGACGCGATTCAGTGACCTTGTTGCCCGTGGCGCGACCGGCGCTGGCGAGTTTCTTGACCGTGTCATAGACGATTTTTTCGCCCTGGGTGACGTTGTTGTCCTTGTCGACAACTTTGGCCTTGTCGATCAGTACGACGCGATTTTGCGCGGCGTGATATTGGATGGTCACGCCCCAACCCTGAACCGGCTTGGTATCGCCAGCAGTTTGCACCTGCTCGAAGTACGCCAGGTTGCCCACCGAGGTCACCACGTCGATGTCGCCAGTCGGGGTGCGAGTGATGGTCACGGTGTTGCCGGTGACCTTCATCGAGCCCTGGGTGATGATCACGTCACCTTTATAGGTGGCAACGCCATTCTTGTCGTCCAGTTGGGCGTCGTCGGCCTGAATGCGGATAGGCTGCTGCTGATCGTTCGGCAGAGCCCAGGCGCTCACGCTTCCCAGTGCAGCGCCCAGACTGAGCAAAATAGGGAGGGTTTTAACGAGCCTCATACTGTCCTCTTACGTTCGATAGCAGGTGTATCCTGCTTTCTTTCAAATACGCTTTCATTCCCTTGCCAGTCGATACACCGCCAGCGCCGTCGATTCTAACGGGTTGCTCGGTCTGCGCATATTGCTGCTGGGGGAACACTGTCATGCGGGTGGTGGTAATCAGGGTGTTGCGGTTTTTCTCGTCGGTGCGTGCGATACGCACCGAGTCAATCAGTTCCACTTCAGTGCCGCCAGAATTGACCTCGCCACGCTCACTCTGCACGTGCCACGGGAACTCGGTGCCGCGAAACATGTTCAGGTCGGGCTTGGTCAGCAACGTCACATCGGTCGCTTTCACGTGCTCGACCTTGTCCGAGGTCATCTCGTACTGCAGTTTGCCATCGGGCAGGTACTGCACGCTGTGGGCGTTGGTGGCGTAGTAGTCGATCATGGCTTCATCGACATGCGCCACTTGCTTGTCGAGGAAGCGTTCCGGGCTGATGTTCCAGTAGCCGACCGCAGCGAATAGCGCTGCGATGCAACCGAATATCAGGATGTTGCGAATCTTTTTGCTCAGCATGATGGGCTCACAGGTACGCGGCGTTGGCCGCATCGAGGCGGCCCTGGGCGCGCAGGATCAATTCGCAAAATTCGCGCGCGGCACCCTCGCCGCCGCGGGCCTGGGTGATGCCGTGGGCGTGTTCGCGCACGAAGCTGGCGGCGTTGGCCACAGCCATGCCCAGGCCGACGCGGCGAATTACCGGCAGGTCCGGCAGGTCGTCGCCGAGGTAGGCCACTTGTTCATAGCTTAGGTTGAGTTGGGCAAGGAGCTCGTCGAGCACCACCAGTTTGTCTTCGCGACCCTGATACAGGTGTGGAATGCCGAGATTCTTCGCCCGCCGTTCGACCACCGGGGTCTTGCGGCCGCTGATGATAGCGGTCTGCACGCCGGCTGCCATCAACATCTTGATGCCCTGGCCGTCGAGGGTGTTGAAGGTCTTGAACTCGCTGCCGTCTTCGAGGAAGTACAGGCGCCCGTCGGTCAGCACGCCGTCGACGTCGAATACCGCCAGTTTGATCTGTTTGCCGCGTTGCAGCAGGTCCGTGCTCATTACATTACTCCTGCGCGCAGCAAATCGTGCATGTTCAAGGCGCCGACCGGACGGTCTTCATTGTCGACTACGACCAGCGCGTTGATCTTGTGGTCTTCCATGATTTTCAGCGCCTCGGCGGCAAGCATCTCGGCACGTGCGGTTTTGCCGTGGGCGGTCATGACCTGATCGATGGTGGCGCTATGGATGTCGATGCTGCGGTCCAGGGTGCGACGCAGATCGCCGTCGGTGAAGATCCCGGCGAGTTTGCCGTCGGCTTCCAGAATCACGGTCATGCCCAGGCCCTTGCGGGTCATTTCCATCAATGCGTCCTTGAGCAGGGTGCCGCGTTGAACCTGCGGCAGCTCTTGCCCGGCGTGCATGACGTTTTCCACTTTCAGCAGCAGGCGTCGACCAAGCGCACCGCCGGGATGGGAAAAGGCGAAATCTTCAGCGGTAAAACCACGGGCTTCCAGCAGAGCCACCGCCAGGGCATCGCCCATCACCAGAGCGGCGGTGGTCGAGGAGGTTGGCGCCAGGTTCAATGGGCAGGCTTCGTGCTCGACGTGAACGTTGAGGTTGACCTCGGCAGCCTTGGCCAGCGCTGAGTCGGGATTGCCGGTGACGCTGATCAATTTGATGCCCAGGCGCTTGATCAGTGGCAGCAGGGTGACGATTTCATTGGTGGAGCCGGAGTTCGACAGTGCCAGAATGATGTCGTCACGCGTGATCATGCCCATGTCGCCGTGGCTGGCTTCGGCTGGATGCACGAAGAACGCCGTGGTGCCGGTGCTGGCCAGGGTGGCGGCAATTTTGTTGCCGATATGCCCCGATTTGCCCATGCCGACCACGACTACGCGGCCTTTGCTGGCCAGAATCATCTCGCAAGCGCGTACGAAATCTGCGTCGATATGGGGTAGCAAGCCTTGCACGGCTTCCAGTTCGAGACGGATGGTGCGTTGTGCAGATTGAATCAGGTCGCTGGATTGGCTCATGTCAGAAATCGTATAGCCTGATGAAAAGGCGGCGATTATAACGGTAATGATCAAAACCCTCACGCAAGTTCGTCGCGCTTTGTCATTCCTTGTGACCGAAACCCTCTAAATAGATGATTTCAGGTGGTCATGTTGCTGAACGTGCCCGGCTTGGGCCTTGGGCGCTTGGCCTTTGCAGTGATATAGTTCGCCGCCAGTTCGGCCTGCCCGGGGAGGTATGTGCTTTCGTCAGAAAGCCAGGCGTCCGAGTGAGAGGCTGCATCGCAAGGAGTTTAGATGAGTGCCGATAACGCCTACGCGGTCGAGCTGAAGGGACTGACCTTCAAGCGCGGTGCGCGCAGCATTTTCAATAACGTCGATATCCGCATCCCACGCGGCAAGGTCACCGGCATCATGGGGCCTTCCGGGTGTGGCAAGACCACGCTGTTGCGGCTGATGGGTGCACAATTGCGCCCCAGCAGCGGCGAAGTCTGGGTCAACGGCCAGAACCTGCCAACGTTGTCGCGCAGCGATTTGTTCGATGCGCGCAAGCACATGGGCGTGCTGTTTCAGAGCGGCGCACTGTTTACCGATCTCGATGTGTTCGAGAACGTCGCCTTTCCGCTGCGCGTTCATACCGCGCTGCCGGAAGAAATGATTCGCGACATTGTCCTGCTCAAATTGCAGGCCGTGGGCTTGCGTGGCGCCATCGACCTGATGCCTGACGAATTGTCCGGCGGGATGAAGCGTCGAGTCGCGCTGGCCCGGGCGATTGCCCTCGATCCGCAAATTCTCATGTATGACGAGCCCTTTGTCGGCCAGGACCCGATCGCCATGGGTGTGCTGGTGCGCCTGATCCGTTTGCTCAACGATGCGCTGGGCATCACCAGTATCGTGGTCTCCCATGATCTGGCCGAGACCGCGAGCATTGCGGACTACATCTATGTCGTCGGCGAAGGTCAGGTGTTGGGGCAGGGGACTCCCGAGGAATTGATGAATTCGCAGGAGCCACGGATACGCCAGTTCATGACTGGCGAGCCCGACGGCCCGGTCGCATACCACTTTCCAGCGACGGATTACCGCGCAGATCTTCTGGGGAAGCGCTGATGCGCAAGATTTCACTGATAGAAAGAGTGCGCCGTTTCGGCCACGCCGGCATCGATGTGCTGGCGGTGTTCGGACGTTCGGCGCTGTTCCTGTTTCATGCCTTGCTCGGTCGTGGCGGCATCGGCGGCGGTTTTGGCCTGCTGGTCAAGCAGCTGCATTCGGTGGGGGTGATGTCCCTGGTGATCATCGTGGTCTCCGGGGTGTTCATCGGCATGGTGCTGGCGCTGCAGGGCTTCAACATTCTGTCCAGCTACGGTTCGGAGCAGGCGGTCGGGCAGATGGTTGCGCTGACGCTGCTGCGTGAGCTGGGGCCAGTGGTCACGGCCTTGCTGTTCGCCGGGCGCGCGGGTTCGGCGCTGACCGCCGAAATCGGCAACATGAAGTCCACCGAGCAACTGTCCAGCCTGGAAATGATCGGGGTCGACCCGCTCAAGTACATTATTGCCCCGCGCCTGTGGGCCGGCTTCATTTCCCTGCCGGTGCTGGCGATGATTTTCAGCGTGGTGGGTATCTGGGGCGGTTCGTGGGTGGCCGTCGACTGGCTGGGTGTCTATGAAGGCTCCTACTGGTCGAACATGCAAAACAGCGTGACGTTTGTCGACGATGTGCTCAACGGCATTATCAAAAGCATCGTTTTTGCCTTCGTCGTGACCTGGATCGCCGTATTCCAAGGCTATGACTGCGAGCCCACTTCCGAGGGGATCAGTCGTGCCACTACCAAGACCGTGGTGTACGCCTCTCTGGCGGTACTCGGCCTGGACTTTATTTTGACCGCCTTGATGTTTGGAGATTTCTGATGCAAAACCGCACCCTGGAAATCGGTGTCGGCCTTTTCTTGCTGGCTGGCATCCTGGCTTTGCTGTTGCTTGCGTTGCGGGTCAGTGGTCTGTCCCCGAGCCCGAGCACCGATACTTATAAGCTTTATGCATATTTCGATAATATCGCCGGTTTGACGGTCAGAGCTAAAGTGACCATGGCCGGTGTGACTATCGGCAAGGTCACGGCGATCGATCTGGACCGTGACAGCTTCACCGGTCGGGTGACCATGCAACTGGAAAAACGCGTAGATAACCTGCCGACTGACTCCACTGCATCTATCCTGACCGCTGGCCTGTTGGGTGAGAAATACATCGGTATCAGCGTGGGCGGGGAACAAACCCTGCTCAAGGATGGTGGAACCATCCACGATACGCAGTCGTCGCTGGTGCTCGAGGACCTGATCGGTAAATTTCTACTCAATACCGTTAGCAAAGACGCCAAATGAGGAGCTTTTCAATGATCTCTATCTTGCGACGTGGCCTGTTGATATTGCTCGCGGCCTTGCCGTTGATGGCTAACGCTGTGGCGGCGCCTTCCGCGCACGATCTGGTACAGGACACCACAACCCGGTTGTTGGCGGACCTTGCCGCCAACAAGGCAAAGTACAAGCAGGACCCACAAGGCTTTTATACGGCCCTGAACACCATCGTTGGCCCTGTAGTGGATGCCGAGGGCATTTCCAAGAGCATCATGACGGTCAAGTACTCGCGCAAAGCCACGCCTGAGCAAATGCGCACGTTTCAAGAAAACTTCAAGAAAGGCCTGTTTCAGTTCTACGGCAATGCCCTGCTGGAGTACGACAACCAGGGCATCATCGTCGATCCTGCCAAGGATGAGTCGGGAGACCGTACAAGCGTTGGCATGACGGTCAAAGGCAGCAGCGGCGCGATCTATCCTGTGTCTTACACACTCGAGAAGATCAACGGCGAGTGGAAGCTGCGCAACGTGATCATCAACGGCATCAACATCGGCAAGCTGTTCCGCGATCAGTTCGCTGATGCGATGCAGCGCAATGGCAACGACCTGGACAAGACCATCAATGGTTGGGCCGGGGAAGTCGCTAAAGCCAAGGAAGCCACCGAAAAATCCACCGAGAAGCAAACCCAATGAGTGAGTCGGCCATTCGCATGAGCGACGCCGGCGAACTGCGGCTCAGCGGCGTGCTGGATTACCGGACAGGCCCGGACCTGCGCAAGCAGGGTCAGGCGCTGATCAAGTCCAGCAACGCGGCTGCGCTGGTGGTCGATTGCTCCGCGGTGGAGAAGTCCAGCAGCGTCGGCTTGTCGCTGCTGCTGTGTTTCATGCGCGATGCTCAGGCGGCCGGCAAGGCCCTGAGCATTCGTGCGATGCCCGACGATATGCGCGAAATCGCTCAGGTCAGTGAGTTGACCGAGCTGTTGGCGCACCCCTGAACCGCATCTATAAAGAAGCCCCCCGTCAGAGTCCTGCTTCGCGGGGTTCGCAGGCGCGGGGCTTTTTTGTATGATGTCCGACCCGCGCGCACAGGGCGCCGATTGAGGTTGAGCATGCAGGCCGTAGAAGTGAAGAGCTTCCTTGAAGGAAAGCTGCCAAACACGAAGGTGGAAGTTGAAGGCGAAGGCTGCAATTTCCAGCTGAACGTGATTAGCGATGAACTGGCGGCGTTGAGCCCGGTGAAGCGTCAGCAGCAGGTCTATGCCCATTTGAACCCATGGATTGTCGATGGCAGCATTCATGCGGTCACTATGAAATTTTTCAGCAGCGCGGCCTGGGCCGAGCGCACCTGAGCCCAAGGGCGTCGAGATTCTTATGGATAAATTGATTATTACCGGTGGCGCTCGTCTTGATGGCGAGATCCGCATTTCCGGGGCAAAGAACTCTGCCCTGCCGATCCTGGCTGCCACCTTGCTGTGCGATGGCCCGGTGACCGTGGCCAACTTGCCGCACCTGCACGACATCACCACCATGATCGAGCTGTTCGGTCGCATGGGCATTGAGCCGGTGATCGACGAGAAACTCAGCGTCGAAATCGACCCACGCACCATCAAGACCCTGATCGCGCCGTACGAACTGGTTAAAACCATGCGTGCCTCGATCCTGGTACTGGGCCCGATGGTCGCCCGTTTCGGTGAAGCCGAAGTCGCACTGCCTGGCGGTTGCGCCATCGGTTCGCGTCCGGTCGACCTGCACATCCGTGGTCTTGAGGCCATGGGCGCGGTCATCGACGTCGAAGGCGGCTACATCAAGGCCAAGGCGCCTGAAGGCGGCCTGCGCGGTGCGCACTTCTTCTTCGACACCGTCAGCGTGACCGGTACCGAGAACATCATGATGGCGGCCGCTCTGGCCAAGGGCCGTAGCGTTCTGGCCAACGCCGCTCGCGAGCCTGAAGTCGTCGACCTGGCGAACTTCCTGAACGCCATGGGCGCGAAGGTTTCCGGTGCCGGTACCGACACCATCACCATCGATGGCGTCGAGCGTCTGCACACCACCACTTACAAAGTGATGCCTGACCGTATCGAAACCGGCACCTACCTGGTGGCGGCAGCGGTCACCGGCGGGCGTGTGAAGGTCAAGGACACCGATCCGACCATCCTCGAAGCCGTTCTGGAAAAACTCCGCGAATCGGGCGCCGAAATCACCACCGGTGAAGACTGGATCGAGCTGAACATGCACGGCAAGCGGCCGAAAGCCGTTAACGTGCGGACCGCTCCTTACCCGGCGTTCCCGACCGACATGCAGGCGCAGTTCATCTCCCTCAACGCCATTGCCGAAGGCACCGGTGCGGTGATCGAGACGATCTTCGAAAACCGTTTCATGCACGTTTACGAACTGCACCGCATGGGCGCGCACATCCAGGTCGAGGGCAACACCGCCATCGTCACCGGCATCGAAAAGCTCAAGGGCGCGCCAGTCATGGCCACCGACCTGCGTGCTTCGGCCAGCCTGGTGATCTCGGCGCTGATCGCCGAAGGCGATACCCTGATCGACCGCATCTACCACATCGACCGTGGTTATGAGTGCATCGAAGAGAAACTGCAGATGCTCGGCGCCAAGATCCGCCGCGTACCGGGCTAGTTTCTGCTGCATGGGCGCAGGGACGTGCCCGTTGATTTGTTGAAGTCGAGCCTGTTTCAGGCTCGATGTGTGTCCGGCGCCGTTTGCGACCGGGCATGAGTACCTTGATAAGGACTGACGTTTCCCATGTTGACTATCGCACTGTCCAAGGGCCGCATCCTTGACGACACCCTGCCGCTTCTGGCTGAAGCGGGCATCGTGCCGACCGAGAATCCGGACAAGAGCCGCAAGCTGATCATCCCCACGACCCAGGCCGATGTGCGCTTGCTGATCGTGCGTGCCACCGATGTGCCGACCTATGTCGAGCATGGTGCCGCCGACCTGGGCGTCGCCGGTAAAGACGTGCTGATGGAATACGGCGGCCAGGGGCTGTACGAACCACTGGACCTGCAAATCGCCCAGTGCAAACTGATGACGGCCGGTAAAGTCGGCGCAGTCGAGCCCAAGGGCCGTCTGCGCATCGCCACCAAATTCGTCAACGTCGCCAAGCGCTACTATGCCGAACAGGGTCGTCAGGTCGACATCATCAAGCTCTACGGCTCGATGGAACTGGCGCCGCTGATCGGTCTGGCGGACAAGATCATCGACGTGGTCGACACCGGTAACACGCTGCGGGCCAACGGTCTGGAGCCACAGGACTTCATCGCTGCCATCAGCTCCCGACTGATCGTCAACAAAGCGTCGATGAAAATGCAGCATGCCCGTATCCAGGCGTTGATCGACACCCTGCGCAAGGCAGTGGAGTCTCGACACCGCGGCTGATTCACCTGCGCGACCTTGAGTCGCGCCGTCTATCCGCCTCATAGCCAGAATTCTCAGGTGCCCAAGCGGATCGAATGTTAGCTTCGGGCGCCTGAGTTTTTGCCAATCCTATGAGGCTCTCGCTATGACCGCACCGACTGCAATTCGCCGACTCAACGCTGCTGATCCGGATTTCGCACATCATCTGGATCATCTGCTGAGCTGGGAAAGTGTGTCTGATGACTCGGTCAATCAGCGGGTGCTGGACATCATCAAGGCCGTGCGTGAGCGTGGCGATGCGGCGGTGGTCGAGTTCACCCAGAAGTTCGACGGCCTGCAAGTAGCGTCCATGGCGGACTTGATCCTGCCGCGCGAACGCCTGGAACTGGCATTGACCCGCATCACCGTGCCTCAGCGCGAAGCCCTGGAAAAAGCCGCGTCCCGTGTGCGCAGCTACCACGAAAAACAGAAACAGGATTCCTGGAGCTACACCGAAGCTGATGGCACGGTGCTGGGCCAGAAGGTCACGCCACTGGATCGCGCCGGTCTGTACGTGCCTGGCGGCAAGGCGTCCTACCCGTCATCGGTGTTGATGAACGCGATTCCGGCGAAGGTAGCGGGCGTGACCGAAGTGGTCATGGTCGTGCCGACCCCGCGCGGTGAAGTTAACGAGCTGGTGCTGGCCGCAGCCTGCATCGCCGGCGTCGACCGGGTGTTCACCATCGGCGGCGCCCAGGCAGTTGCGGCGCTGGCTTACGGCACCGAAAGCGTGCCGAAGGTCGACAAAGTGGTCGGCCCAGGCAACATCTATGTCGCCACCGCCAAGCGCCACGTGTTCGGCCAGGTCGGTATCGACATGATCGCCGGCCCGTCGGAGATTCTGGTGGTGTGCGACGGCCAGACCGATCCGGACTGGATCGCCATGGACCTGTTCTCCCAGGCCGAGCATGACGAAGACGCCCAGGCGATTCTGGTCAGCCCGGACGCCGAGTTCCTCGACAAGGTCGCGGCGAGCATCGCCAAACTGCTGCCGACCATGGAGCGTGCCGAGATCATCGAAACCTCGATCAATGGCCGTGGTGCGCTGATCAAGGTTCGCGACATGGATCAAGCCATCGAAGTGGCCAACCGCATCGCGCCGGAGCACCTGGAGTTGTCGGTTGCCGATCCGCAGGCCTGGTTGCCGCAAATCCGCCACGCCGGCGCGATCTTCATGGGCCGCCACACCTCCGAAGCCCTGGGCGACTACTGCGCAGGTCCCAACCACGTGTTGCCGACCTCCGGCACCGCGCGCTTCTCCTCGCCGCTGGGTGTGTACGACTTCCAGAAACGCTCGTCGATCATCTTCTGCTCCGAGCAGGGTGCCTCCGAATTGGGCAAGACCGCTTCCGTGCTGGCCCGTGGCGAGTCGCTGAGCGCGCACGCGCGTAGCGCCGAATACCGCATCATTGACGAAGACTTTCCACAAGGGCAGGGGAACTGAACATGAGTAAATTCTGGAGTCCGTTCGTCAAGAATCTGGTGCCTTACGTCCCGGGCGAGCAGCCGAAACTGGCAAAACTGGTGAAGCTCAACACCAACGAAAACCCGTACGGTCCATCGCCAAAAGCCCTGGCGGCAATGCAGACCGAACTGAACGACAACCTGCGTCTGTACCCGGACCCGAACAGTGACGTGCTCAAGCAAGCCGTTGCCCGGTACTACGGCGTGCAGGGCAATCAGGTGTTCCTCGGCAACGGTTCCGATGAAGTCCTGGCGCACATCTTTCACGGTTTGCTGCAACACGATAAACCGCTGCTGTTCCCGGACATCAGCTACAGCTTCTACCCGGTTTATTGCGGGTTGTACGGGATTGCGTTCGACGCGGTGCCGCTGGACGAGCAGTTCCAGATCAACCCGGCGGACTACGCCAAGCCGAACGGCGGGATCATCTTCCCGAACCCGAATGCGCCGACCGGTTGCCTGCTGGCGCTGGATGCCGTGGAGCAAATCCTCAAGGCCAGCCCGGATTCGGTGGTCGTGGTAGACGAGGCTTATATCGACTTCGGTGGCGAGACGGCGATCACTCTGGTGGATCGTTATCCGAACCTGTTAGTGACGCAGACCCTGTCCAAGTCCCGTTCCCTGGCCGGCCTGCGGGTTGGCCTGGCCGTGGGGCACCCGGACCTGATCGAGGCGCTGGAGCGGATCAAGAACAGCTTCAACTCCTACCCGCTGGATCGTCTGGCGATTGTGGGGGGCGCGGCGGCGTTCGAGGATCGCGAGTATTTCGACAAGACCTGCCGGTTGGTCATCGAGAGTCGCGAGAAAGTGGTCGCGCAGCTGGAGGCGAAGGGGTTTGAGGTGTTGCCGTCGGCGGCGAACTTCATTTTCGCCCGTCACCCGAAGCACGATGCGGCGGGGCTGGCGGCGAAGTTGCGTGAGCAGGGCGTGATCGTTCGGCACTTCAAGCAGGAGCGGATTGCCCAGTTCCTGCGGATTTCCATCGGCGCGCCGGAGCAGAATCAGGCACTGATCGACGGCCTCGGCGATCTCTAACCCCCCCCAGACTGATCGTTCCCATGCTCCGCGTGGGAATGCATCCCGTGACGTTCCGCGTCACAGTGGACGCAGAGCGTCCATGGCGGCATTCCCACGCAGAGCGTGGGAACGATCATGTAGTGGTTAGTCGTGATGCGGTTCGCCGAGGAACGTCAGCGATGTGAATAGCCCACGCGTCGCCACATCAGCATTGTCCTTTAGCGGGATTTCCACCTGCGCCGCAATCACATTCAACCCTTCATTACGCACCAATACTTGCGCCCGGCCATCTGCGTCGGTCTCGGTGCTCAAGGTATCCGGCGCGCTGCGATAGTCGCCCACCAACTTCACACCCGCCGCTGGTTTGCCATCGAGTAGCACTCGAACCGGCAACGATTTCCCCGGCCCGACGGTCAGCGGATCAACCTCCGGCAGAATCAGCAATTTCATCTGATCGAGCTTCGGCAGCTTCGCCCCCGGCTGATAAATCGCCAGGCTGTATTTGAAGGTCTGGGTCGACTCGATCGCCCCAGGCACTTTGCTGCGTCCTTCGTTGATCCATTTTTTATCGGCGGTCTGCGACCACATGCCATTGTTCAGCGCCACGGCCATCACCGCCGGCGATTTCAACGGTTGCAGGCGGGCGTGGTCGGCCAGGCGTAGCACGCTCACCGGGATCATTTTGCCGCTGGCGTCATAGGCCCAGGCGCCGCTGATTTTCTGCGCCTTGAAGGCGTTGTCTTCGGCGCCGTGGCCGTAGATGACTTCGATGTTGCCGCGACGTTGTTCGGTCCACAGGCCGTGGGCCGAGACGTGAGAGGCGAACATCGCGCCGAACAGACCCAGCAGAACCAGTGATTTAGCGTGTTGCATGGTGATTTTTCCCTTTACAGATTGAGTGTCAGGCTGACAGTGAAATTGCGCGGCTCGCCGGGGTTGACCCAGTAGTTGCTGTAGGAGCGCTCGAAGTATTTCTCGTCGAAAAGGTTGTTCAGGTTCAGGCCCACGGTGACGTTTTCGCTGGCCTTGTAATGGGCCAGCAGGTCGACGGTGTGGTAGGCCGGCAGTTCGAAATCGCTGCCGGCTTCACCCGAGCGATCACCGACATAGGTGATCGCGGCGCCGAGGTCCGAGCCGCGCAGATGGCCATCCTGAAACTCATAAACCCCCAGCAAACTGCCGCTGCGTTTGGCTACGCCGAGAATTCGGCTGCCGGTGGGAGTCACCTTGTCGCCTTGGGTGACTTCGGCATCGATGTAAGCAAAGGCACCAATCACTCTCACGGCGTCGGTGACTTGCCCGGTGACTTGCAGGTCGACACCCTGACTGCGGGCCTTGCCCATGGCCCGGCTGGAGTCGGTGCTCGGGTCGAGGGCCAGGACGTTTTCCTTTTCGATATGAAAGGCGGCGAGGGTGCTGCTCAAGCGATCGTCAAACAGTTCGCTCTTGATCCCGACTTCGTAGCCGACGCCTTCTTCCGGGTCGAAGGACTTACCGGCGGCGTCCAGGCCATTGTTCGGTTTAAACGAGGTGGAGGCGTTGGCAAACAGTCCCACTTCGGGCGTCAGTTGGTAGAGCAGGCCAGCCCGTTGAGTCAGCGCGTCGTGGCGCTGGCGGCTGGTGGCATTGCGGCTGTGATCGTCGATGCGTTGTTCGAAATGTTCGAAGCGCGCACCGAGCATGCCACGCAGTTTGTCGGTGAAAACGATCTGGTCCTGAAGGTTCAGCGCTTGGCTTTCGACGTGCTCGAAAAAGTCGGTCCCGGAGCGCGCGCCATCGGGTTTCGGCTGGCCGTAGGTCGGCCGATAGATATCGATGGCGTAGGGGCCGCCGGCAATGGTCGTGACCCGTTCGTTCTTGCGGAAATTTTCATACTCGCTGCCGATCAGCAGTTCGTGTTGCCAACTGCCGATGTCGAACAGCCCGCGCAGTTCGAGTTGGGTGATGCTGTCGTGCCAGTTGGTATCGCGCTCGCGGTAGCGGCGGTTGACGGTGTGACCGTCGGCATTTAGTGGACGATTTTCGGAGGCGAAGCCCCAGAGCTTGCCTTCCTTGTAATGGCTGGCCAGGCGCAGTTTCCAGCGGTCGTTGAGCTGATGTTCGAGGGCGGCTTGCAGCAGGTTGTTGTGGTTGTCGATGTTGCCGTCGTTGGGTTCGCCGAGGAAGGTCGAGCGGGAGACGCCGCTCCACTTATTGTTCGGCGCGACGACGCCACGATCGAATGTCGAACTTTGGCGGACCAACTCGCTCTCCACCAACAGGCTGGTGTCCGGGTTCAGCTGCCAGCTGAACGAAGGCGCAACGAACACGCGCTGGCTGTCGACGTGATCGCGAAAGCTGTGGTTGTCCTCGACGGCCAGGTTCACCCGGGACAGAACGTTGCCGGCATCATCCAGCGGTGTGTTGACGTCCACGGCGGTGCGATAACGATCCCAGCTGCCGGCGCTGGTCTGCAGGGTGGTGAAGGCTTCGGGCTGGGGTTTCTTGGTGACGATGTTCACCGTACCGCCCGGATCGCCACGCCCATAGAGGCTGGCGGCCGGGCCTTTGAGCACTTCGATGCGTTCGATGTTGGCCACGTCCGGCGTGCTCGGATAGCCGCGATTGGCGCTGAAACCGTCCTTGTAGAACTCCGAGGTGGTGAAGCCGCGCACGCTATATTCGTAAAGTGTCAGGCCGCCAAAGTTGTTCTGCTTCGACACCCCGCCGGCAAAATCCAGGGCGCGCTCGACGTTGGTGCTGCCCAAGTCCTTGAGCACACTGACAGGAATTACGCTGATCGATTGCGGGATGTCGCGAAGGGCGGTGTCGGTTTTGGTCGCGCTGGAAGAACGCGTTGCGCGATAGCCCTTGACCGGGCCGGTGGGGGATTCGTAGTCGGAGATGACGCTGATGGCGTCCAGTTCAACGGTTTGGGATTCTTCGGCGAAGACCGGATCTCCCAGCAGACCGAGGGCCAGGCCTGCGAGGGAAGCCATTGTTCGAGACGACATGTTATGTTGTTCCAATATTGATATTGAAACAATATAACATGCCTAATGAGAATGTCTGCCGTTAACGACTTTGGAGTGGTGGAGCTTTCGAGGGCGTAAAAGATCGTCCGAACGCGGCCCGAACCTTCGGCAGCTCCTACGGCTTACTGTTCTTCTTTTTCCTGGACCGGTGCCGGCGGCGGACGCAGACCGATTTCTGCGGTGAGCTTGAGTTCTTTGCCGTTGCGCATCACCTGAATCGTGACCTTGTCGGTCGGCTTGATGCGCGCCACCTGGTTCATTGACTTGCGACCATCGCCAGCCGGTTCACCATCGATGCTGAGGATCACGTCGCCCAGTTGCAGGCCGGCCTTCTGCGCCGGGCCGTCACGGAAAATCCCCGCGACCACAATGCCCGGGCGTCCCGACAGGCCAAACGACTCCGCCAGTTCCTGACTCAACGGTTGCACTTCGATGCCGAGCCAGCCGCGAATCACCTGGCCGTGTTCGATGATCGACTTCATCACTTCCATCGCCAGTTTGACCGGGATCGCGAAGCCGATGCCTTGCGAGCCACCGGACTTGGAAAAGATCGCCGTGTTGATGCCGGTCAGGTTGCCGTTGGCGTCCACCAGCGCACCGCCGGAGTTGCCGGGGTTGATCGCGGCGTCGGTCTGGATGAAGTCTTCGTAGTTGTTCAGGCCCAACTGATTGCGCCCGGTGGCACTGATGATACCCATGGTCACGGTCTGGCCGACGCCGAACGGGTTGCCGATGGCCAGGGCCACGTCGCCGATGCGCAGGTTGTCGGAGCGGCCGACGGTGATCGATGGCAGGTTTTTCAGGTCGATCTTCAATACCGCGAGGTCGGTTTCCGGGTCGCTGCCGATGACCCGGGCCAGGGTTTCACGACCATCCTTGAGCGCCACCACGATCTGATCGGCACCGCTGGTCACATGGTTGTTAGTCAGCAGGTAACCTTCCGGGCTCATGATCACGCCCGAACCGAGGCTCGACTCCATGCGCTTCTGCTTGGGCGAGTTGTCGCCGAAGAAGCGGCGGAACTGCGGATCTTCAAACAGCGGATGGCTGGGTTTGTTGACCACTTTGGTGGTGTACAGGTTGACCACCGACGGCGCGGCCGTGGTCACCGCATCGGCATAGGACACTGGGCCCTGCTGCACACCAAGGGTTTGCGGGGCTTGTTGCAGATTGACGTCAAGGCTTGGCAGCCCGACCCACTGCGGGTAACGCTGAATAATCAGTAGAGCGACAAGCACGCCGGCCAACAGCGGCCAGCCGGAAAAACGCAGCGCCTTGAGCATTAAGCACGTCCTGAGAGGTTGCAGGCGGTATGAGACCGCCCATAATGTCGCGCATTATACGAGGCCGCGCGCGCCTCTGAACGGGATATTTAGGAGTCTTTTATGGCCGTCGCCCTGAGCACCCTGGTCGAAGAAGCCGACCGTTACCTGGCAAGTGCAAAGATCGCCGATTACTGCCCCAACGGCTTGCAGGTCGAAGGCCGGCCGCAAGTGATGCGCATCGTCAGCGGCGTCACCGCCAGCCAGGCGCTGCTGGACGCCGCGGTGGAGGCTCAGGCCGATCTGGTGCTGGTGCATCACGGCTATTTCTGGAAAGGCGAGAACCCGTGCATCACCGGCATGAAGCAGCGCCGGTTGAAAACCCTGCTCAAGCACGACATCAGCCTGCTGTCTTATCACTTGCCGCTGGATCTGCACTCGGAAGTTGGCAACAACGTGCAGCTCGCCCGGCAACTGGACATCACCGTTGAAGGCCCGCTGGATCCGGACAACCTGAAAATCGTCGGCCTGGTCGGCTCGTTGAGCGAACCGATGACCCCCCGCGATTTTGCCCGCCGCGTGCAGGAAGTCATGGGTCGCGAGCCGTTGCTGATCGAAGGCAGCGAGATGATTCGTCGGGTCGGCTGGTGCACCGGTGGCGGCCAGGGTTACATTGACCAGGCGGTGTTGGCCGGCGTCGATCTGTACCTCAGCGGCGAGGCCTCCGAGCAGACGTTCCACAGCGCCCGGGAAAACGACATCAGTTTCATCGCCGCCGGCCACCACGCCACCGAGCGTTACGGTGTGCAGGCGTTGGGCGATTACCTGGCGCGACGTTTCGCCCTCGAGCACATCTTCATCGATTGCCCGAACCCGATTTGACTACAGGGCAGGAGCCCAAACGAGGGGGTATATTCATATACCCTTTCGATCTAGCCGCCGTCCTGATTAGAAGAGGGCGCTGTGCTAGGATTCCCCGCTCGAACACGGCCCGCAGGCCGTCCATAAGATCGTTTTCGTGAGTAGCCATGGTCGACAAACTGACGCATCTGAAACAGCTGGAGGCCGAAAGCATCCACATCATCCGCGAGGTCGCCGCCGAGTTCGATAACCCGGTGATGCTGTACTCCGTCGGTAAAGACTCCGCCGTGATGCTGCACCTTGCGCGCAAGGCATTCTTCCCGGGCAAACTTCCGTTTCCGGTGATGCACGTCGACACCCAGTGGAAGTTCAAGGAAATGTACGCGTTCCGCGACCGCATGGTCGAAGAGCTCGGCCTGGACCTGCTGGTACACGTCAACCCCGAGGGCGTAGCGCAGGGTATCAACCCGCTGACCCACGGCAGTGCCAAGCACACCGATATCATGAAAACCGAAGGTCTCAAGCAGGCCCTCGACAAGTACGGCTTCGACGCCGCATTCGGTGGCGCCCGTCGTGACGAAGAGAAGTCCCGTGCCAAAGAGCGCGTGTATTCCTTCCGTGACAGCAAGCACCGCTGGGACCCGAAAAACCAGCGCCCGGAGCTGTGGAACGTCTACAACGGCAAGGTCAACAAGGGCGAATCGATCCGCGTATTCCCGTTGTCGAACTGGACCGAACTGGACATCTGGCAGTACATCTACCTGGAAGGCATCCCGATCGTGCCGCTGTATTTCGCTGCCGAACGTGATGTCATCGAGATGAACGGCACCTGGATCATGATCGACGACGAGCGCCTGCTCAATCACCTGAGCGACGAAGACAAGGCGCGCATCGTCAAGAAAAAGGTCCGTTTCCGTACACTGGGCGACTACCCGTTGACCGGTGCTGTCGAGTCCGAGGCCACCAGCCTGACCGACATCATTCAGGAAATGCTCCTGACGCGAACTTCCGAACGCCAGGGCCGAGTCATCGATCACGATGGCGCCGGTTCCATGGAAGAAAAGAAACGTCAGGGTTATTTCTAAGGGGTTGTCATGTCGCACGCATCTGATTTGATCAGCGAGGACATCCTCGCCTACCTGGGCCAGCATGAACGCAAGGAAATGCTGCGTTTTCTGACTTGTGGCAACGTCGACGACGGCAAGAGCACCCTGATCGGGCGCCTGCTGCACGACTCCAAAATGATCTACGAAGATCACCTGGAAGCCATTACCCGCGACTCGAAAAAAGTCGGCACCACCGGTGAAGACATCGACCTGGCGTTGCTGGTCGACGGCTTGCAGGCCGAGCGTGAGCAGGGCATCACCATTGATGTCGCCTACCGCTATTTCTCTACCGCCAAGCGCAAATTCATCATCGCCGATACCCCCGGCCATGAGCAGTACACCCGCAACATGGCCACCGGTGCATCCACCTGTGACCTGGCGATCATCCTGGTCGACGCCCGTTACGGCGTGCAGACCCAGACCCGTCGCCACAGCTTTATCGCCTCGTTGCTGGGCATCAAGCACATCGTGGTCGCCATCAACAAGATGGACCTCAATGGCTTCGACGAAAGCGTGTTCGAGTCGATCAAGGCCGATTACCTGAAGTTCGCCGAAGGCATCGCGTTCAAGCCGACCACTATGGCTTTCGTGCCGATGTCGGCGCTCAAGGGCGACAACGTAGTGAACAAGTCCGAGCGCTCGCCGTGGTACACCGGCCAGTCGCTGATGGAAATTCTCGAGACCGTCGAGATTGCCAACGACCGCAACTACACCGACCTGCGTTTCCCGGTGCAGTACGTCAACCGTCCGAACCTGAACTTCCGTGGTTTCGCCGGCACCCTGGCCAGCGGCATCGTGCACAAAGGCGACGAAGTCGTTGTGTTGCCGTCGGGCAAGAGCAGCCGCGTGAAATCCATTGTCACCTTCGAAGGTGAGCTGGAGCACGCAGGCCCTGGTCAAGCGGTGACGCTGACCATGGAAGACGAGATCGACATCTCCCGTGGCGACTTGCTGGTGCATGCCGATAACCAGCCGCAAGTGACCGACGCCTTCGACGCCATGCTGGTGTGGATGGCCGAAGAGCCGATGCTGCCGGGCAAGAAGTACGACATCAAGCGCGCCACGACTTACGTGCCGGGCTCGATCACCAGCATCGTCAATCGCGTGGACGTGAACACCTTGGCCGAAGGTCCTGCCAGCTCGCTGCAGCTGAACGAGATCGGTCGGGTCAAGATCAGCCTCGACGCGGCCATCGCGCTGGACGGTTACGACAGCAACCGCACCACTGGTTCGTTCATCGTCATCGACCGTTTGACCAACGGCACCGTCGCGGCCGGCATGATCATCGCTCAGCCGCTGGCGCATGGCAGCAGCTCCCACCACGGCAAACTGGCTCATGTAGCCACCGAAGAACGCTCCCAGCGCTTCGGTCAGCAACCGGCCACCGTGTTGTTCAGCGGCCTGTCGGGCGCTGGCAAAAGCACTCTGGCCTATGCGGTTGAACGCAAGCTGTTCGACATGGGCCGCGCGGTGTTTGTGCTCGATGGCCAGAACCTGCGTCACGACCTGAACAAAGGTCTGCCGAATGATCGTGCTGGGCGTACCGAGAATTGGCGTCGTGCGGCGCACGTTGCGCGTCAGTTCAACGAAGCCGGCCTGCTGACACTGGCGGCGTTTGTTGCCCCGAGTGCCGAAGGTCGTGAGCAGGCCAAGGACCTGATCGGCAAGGAGCGTCTGCTGACGGTCTACGTCCAGGCCTCGCCAACGGTCTGCGCCGAGCGTGATCCGCAAGGCCTGTACGCGGCAGGTGGCGACAACATCCCGGGCGAATCCTTCCCGTACGACGTGCCGCTGGATGCCGATCTGGTGATCGACACCCAATCGCTGTCGCTGGAAGAAGGCGTCAAGCAAGTGCTGGATCTGCTGCGCAAGCGTGGCGCGATCTAAGCGTTAGCTGAAAACAGAAAGCCCGCAGATGAGTGATCGTCTGCGGGTTTTTTTGTGTCCTTTTGATCGTCAAGATCGCAGCCTGCGGCAGCTCCTGCATAGACCGTGTACAACCGCGATTAATCGGGTGTGCATCTTCCCTGTAGGAGCTGCCGCAGGCTGCGATCTTTTGATCTTAGGTCACTGAATGTTCGCGATGCATCTGCCCCAGCAGCGCATCCTTGTCCTGCCACAACTGGTTGATCCAGCCCTGAAACTCCAGGCGATACACCCCGTCCTGGTCGTAGTTCTTGCCGACGAACTGCGGTGGAATCTTCAGCTCCTGAAAGTGCACCACCACGTCTTTCACATTACCGCAGAGCAAATCCCAGTAACCCGGACGCCCGGCCGGGTAGTGAATGGTCACGTTGACGATGGCTTCCAGCTGGTCGCCCATGGCATCCAGTACGAATGCAATGCCGCCCGCTTTCGGCTTGAGCAGGTAGCGGAACGGTGAACTCTGCTGGGCGTGCTTGCCCTCGGTGAAGCGCGTGCCTTCGACGAAGTTGAAAATCCCCACCGGGTTATTGCGGAACTTGTCGCAGGTCTTGCGGGTGGTCTCCAGGTCTTTGCCTTTCTTCTCCGGATGTTTTTCCAGGTGGGCCTTGGAGTAACGCTTCATGAACGGAAAACCCAGCGCCCACCACGCCAGACCAATCACCGGCACCCAGATCAGTTCCTGTTTGAGAAAGAACTTCAGCGGGCGGATCTTCCGGTTCAGTACGTACTGCAACACCATGATGTCGACCCAGCTCTGGTGATTGCTGGTGATCAGGTACGAGTGCCGATAGTCGAGGTCTTGCAAACCGCTGAGGTGCCAGCGTGTGCGGCAAACCAGATTCATCCAGCCTTTGTTGTTACTGATCCACGCTTCGTGGGTATGACTCATCAACCAGCGCGCGAAACGTTGGGTGAGGGCGAACGGCAACACTTTGAACAGCGCCACACAGAACAGAAACGAGCAGAGCAGAATCGTATTCAGCGCCAACAGCAGCGAGGCGATCACGCCGCGCACGGGGACAGGTAGAAAATCCAGCATTTAAACATCCATAGGTCGGTTGGCCGCTTGAATCGCGGTCAACGCGATGGTGTACACGATGTCGTCGACTTGCGCGCCACGCGGCAGGTCGTTCACCGGTTTGCGCAGGCCTTGCAGCATCGGCCCGAGGCTGACGCAGTCGGCGCTGCGTTGCACGGCTTTGTGGGTGGTGTTGCCGGTGTTCAGGTCGGGGAACACGAACACCGTGGCACGACCGGCCACCTGACTGTTCGGCGCCAGTTGCCGGGCCACGGTTTCGTTGGCGGCGGCGTCGTATTGCAACGGGCCGTCGATCAGCAGAGAGTTTTGCTGCTCGTGGGCGAGCAAGGTGGCCTCGCGAACCTTCTCGACTTCTTCGCCGCTGGCCGATTCACCGCTGGAGTAGCTGATCATCGCCACCCGTGGAGTAATGCCGAACGCCGCTGCCGAATCGGCGCTTTGCAAGGCGATCTCGGCCAGTTCGCTGGCGCTCGGGTGCGGGTTCATCACGCAGTCGCCGTAAACCAGTACTTCTTCCGGAAACAACATGAAGAACACCGACGACACCAGCGTGCAGCCCGGCGCCGTTTTAATAAGCTGCAGGGCCGGGCGGATGGTGTTGGCGGTGGAGTGAATGACCCCGGACACCAGCCCGTCGACTTCATCCAGCGCCAGCATCATGGTGCCGATCACCACAGTGTCTTCCAGCTGCTGCTCGGCCATCGGCGCGTTGAGGCTTTTGGTCTTGCGCAGCGCAACCATCGGCTCGACATAACGCTCGCGGATCAGGTCCGGGTCGAGGATTTCCAGCCCCGGCGGCAACTCGATGCCTTGGGCGCGGGCGACCGCCTCGACGTCTGCCGGTTTCGCCAGCAATACACAACGGGCAATGCCCCGGGCCTGGCAGATCGCGGCAGCCTGCACGGTCAACGGCTCGCTGCCCTCGGGCAATACGATGCGTTTGTTGGCGGCCTGGGCGCGCTGGATCAGTTGATAGCGGAACACTGCGGGCGACAGGCGCATTTCCCGTGGCGTGCCGCAGCGCTGGTGCAGCCAGTTGGCGTCGAGGTGGCTGGCGACGAAATCGGTGATGATTTCCGCACGCTCGCGGTCGTCGATCGGGATTTCCTTGTTCAAGCCGTTCAGCTGGTTGGCGGTGTCGTAGGATCCGGTGCTCACCGACAACACCGGCAGGCCGGCCTGCAAGGCGCCACGGCACAGCTCCATGATGCGCGGGTCGGGCAGGGTGTCGCTGGTCAGCAACAGGCCGGCCAGGGGCACACCGTTGATCGCCGCGAGGCTGACCGCGAGGATGATGTCGTCGCGATCGCCGGGGGTCACCACCAGCACGCCGGGCTTGAGCAGCTCCACGGTGTTGCGCATGGTGCGGGCGCAGATGATGATTTTGGTCATGCGCCGGGTTTCGTAGTCACCGGCGTTGAGCACCTGGGCGCCCATCAGGTCGGCCACGTCGCGGGTGCGCGGCGCGTTCAGTTCCGGTTGAAACGGGATGCAGCCGAGCAGACGGAAGTCGCCACTGCGCAGCAACGGCGAGTGCTCCTTCAGGCGCGAAGCGAAGGCGTCCATGCTTTCGTCGGTCTTGACCTTGTTGAGGATCACGCCCAGCACTTTCGGGTCTTTCGGCCCGCCGAACAATTGCGCCTGCAACTCCACCCGGCCGGACAATTCGGTCAGCACTTCGTTTTCCGGTGCCGAGACCAGAATCACCTCGGCGTCGAGGCTCTTGGCCAAATGCAGGTTGACCCGTGCCGCGTAACTGGCGGTTCGGGTCGGGACCATGCCTTCGACAATCAGCACGTCCTTGCCGACAGCGGCTTGCTGGTAAAGGGTGATGATTTCTTCGAGCAGTTCGTCGAGCTGACCGTCGCCGAGCATCCGCTCGACATGGGCCAGGCCCAGCGGCTGAGGCGGTTTCAAGCCGTGGGTGCGGGCCACCAGTTCGGTGGAGCGTTCAGGGCCGGTGTCGCCCGGGTGTGGCTGGGCAATCGGTTTGAAAAAGCCGACTTTGAGGCCAGCCCGCTCGAGGGTACGCACCAGCCCGAGGCTGATGGAGGTCAGACCCACACCAAAATCGGTGGGCGCGATAAAAAAAGTTTGCATGCGGATTCTCTAAGGGTGCATGGCAATGGTGAACGCCTATGGCTGGCGCTCTACCGATATTCAGTGGTCAAGGTTATCGCTAACCGAGCCTTGTGCGCACCAACCGCAATCAAAGGGCTGGCCTATTTTTTCATTGCGCCGCAAAGGGTCCAGCACCCAGGCCCGGGATTGCCACGGTGGCTGGTGCCGCAAGTGTTGGGTATGGCCGCAGGACAGCTCGGCCACCCAGTGCCCGTCCTCGTCCTGATGAAAGCCTGTGATGGTCGAGGCTTTCATTGCACTCCGTCTGTCTGGGTTGTGTTCGCTTTCGGGCGATTGCTTCGCTAAACTTGGACATTCATCATTCTTATGCAAAAGGTCTCGCCCCATGCTGATCGCCGCCAATAAGGCTGTCTCCATCGACTATACCCTGACCAACGACGCTGGTGAGGTCATCGACAGCTCCGCCGGCGGCGCGCCGCTGGTCTACCTGCAAGGCGCAGGTAACATCATTCCGGGCTTGGAAAAGGCGCTGGAAGGCAAAGCAGTCGGTGACGAACTGACCGTTGCCGTAGAACCTGAAGATGCCTACGGCGAATACGCTGCCGAACTGGTCAGCACCCTGAGCCGCAGCATGTTCGAAGGCGTCGACGAACTGGAAGTGGGCATGCAGTTCCACGCTTCCGCTCCGGACGGCCAGATGCAGATCGTCACCATTCGCGATCTGGAGGGCGACAATGTCACCGTCGACGGCAACCACCCGTTGGCCGGTCAGCGCCTGAATTTCCAGGTCAAGATCGTTGCCATCCGTGATGCCAGCCAGGAAGAAATCGCTCATGGTCACGTCCATGGCGAAGGTGGCCATCACCACTGATTTTCTGCGCTAAGCTTTCGAGAACTGGAGAGGCGCCCGAGGGCGCCTTTTTAGTCCGCGGCTGTCCTTGGCGACATGACCAAGTGGCTGTTTCGAGAAGAACACGGGAAATTTGGAGTCCGTCATGAGTGCTTTTCACGACCTTACATTGAAAGCTTTGGATGGCCAGGAGTTACCTCTGGCGCCCTTCAAAGGGCACGTCGTGCTGGTGGTCAACGTCGCCTCCAAATGTGGCTTGACCCCACAGTACGCTGCTCTGGAAAACCTCTACCAGCAATACAAGGACAAGGGTTTCAGCGTGCTGGGCTTGCCGTGCAACCAGTTTGCCGGCCAAGAGCCAGGCACTGAAAACGAGATCAGAGAGTTCTGCAGCCTCAACTATGGCGTGACTTTCCCGTTGTCCAGCAAGCTGGAAGTCAACGGTCATGATCGTCATCAGCTGTACCGCCTGCTGGCGGGCGAGGGCGCGGAGTTTCCGGGCGACATCACCTGGAACTTCGAAAAATTCCTGTTGGGCAAGGACGGTCGCGTATTGGCGCGGTTCTCGCCGCGCACGGCGCCGGATGATCCTTCTGTCGTCCAGGCTATCGAAAAAGCGTTGAGCTGACATCCCCTTGTAGGAGCGAGGCTTGCCCGCGAAGGCGTCATGTCAGTCGACATCATTGCTGACTGACATGACGCCTT
>NZ_JBXANU010000036.1:0-57470 GCF_058802085.1 Pseudomonas sp. GW822-FHT02G04 | reverse complement strand
AGCTGAAGGCTGCCCAAGGCAGCCTTCAGCTCTGAAAAGGTTTTACCGGACACTAGTGACGCTCCGCGTGGGAACGCCTCAATGGACGCTCCGCGTCCACTTTGGGACGCGGAGCGTCCCGGGCTGCATTCCCACGCAGAGCGTGGGAACGATCGTTACCCGCCATTTAATTTGCTCAATCGCAAGTCACTTCTATATTGAAGGAGTGCTCTGACTCTTCTGCCTTCCGGCGAGTGCGGCCCATGGCGACGACTGCCCCATTGATCATCTGCGAGCACTGCGACTGCGTGTATGAAAAAGTCACGCTCGCCAAACATCAAAAGGCCCTGTGCACCCGTTGCGGCGGCGTGCTTGCGCGCTACAACGGCTTATCGGTGCAACAGCGCCTGGCGCTGAGCTTCACGGCGGCAGTGCTGTGGACTTTCGCCAATTTCTATCCGGTCATGAGCATCAGCCTGAAGGGCTTGAAGAACAGTGCAACGCTGTGGGATTCGGTGTTGGCGCTGAGTCAGGGGCCGATCACTTTCATTGCACTGGTGGCGGCGATTTCGATCATCATCGCGCCGATGTTCCAGTTGCTCCTGCTGATCTGGGTATTGAGCTTCGCCCTCACCTCCCGCCGTTCGCCAGGCTTCAAACTGTGCATGCGCTGGCTGGAAACCCTCAGGCCCTGGAGCATGCTGGAAGTGTGCTTGTTGGGGGCGATGGTCGCGGTGTTCAAACTCGCCGGGTTGCTGGATGTGCTGCCGGGTATCGGCATGTTTGCCCTGGCGGTCCTCAGCCTGTTGCTGATCCGCATCGCCGGGCGCGATGTACGTGATTTGTGGGACACCCTATGAACAGGCCTCCGCTCGCCAGCGAACTCAACCTGTGCCTGTGCCACAGTTGTGGCATGGCCTGCGACATGACCGATGAGCCTCACGAATGCGAACGCTGCGGCGCGCCGTTGCACCGACGCAAAACCAACTCCCTGGCCCGCACCTGGGCCTACATGCTCGCCGCACTGGCGTTTTACGTGCCGGCCAATCTGTTGCCGGTGATGAACACCAAGATGCTCGGCAGCGGCGACGACAGCACCATCATGAGCGGTGTACTGGAGTTCTGGGCACACGGTGCGTGGGACATTGCCCTGATCATTTTCATCGCCAGCATCGCGGTGCCCGGCATCAAGTTCGTCGCCTTGACGCTGCTGCTGGTCACCGTGCAGCGCGACAGCCTTTGGGCGCGCAAGGAACGTTCGAAGCTTTACCGTTTCGTCGAACTCATCGGCTACTGGTCGATGCTCGATGTGCTGGTGGTCGCGCTGGTCGCCGCGCTAGTGAAGTTCCAGGCCCTGGGCGATATCGAACCGCGCCCGGGCATTCTGTTCTTCGGTCTGGTGGTGGTGTTCACCATGCTGTCGGCGATGAGTTTCGATCCGAGGCTGATCTGGGATAAAGAATGGGATAAAGAGCGGGATAGAGAATCGCATACCCCACAAGATGAGGAGCCCATGGATGAAGTCCCAAGCCACTGACGGGCCGCAAGCCCCTGGCCAGGCCGCGATCAAGACTCGTCGCTTCAGCATTTCGCTGGTGTGGATCGTGCCGATCGTCGCGGTGCTGGTGGGGATTTCCCTGGTGGTGCACAGCTGGTTGCAGGAGGGCCCGACCATCGCCGTCACGTTCAAGACCGGTAGCGGTCTCACGGCCAACAAAACCGAGGTCAAATACCGCAATGTGGTGATCGGCCATGTCTCGGAGGTGAAACTGAGCGACGACCAGAAAAGCGTCAACGCCACGATCCAGCTCGACAAACAGGCTGAAAGCTTTACCCGAGAAGACTCGCAATTCTGGGTCGTGCGGCCGCGCATCGGTGCCGGCGGCGTTTCAGGCATCGATACCCTGCTGTCGGGCGACTACATTGGCGCCGACATCGGCCAGGCCGATGCCCGTTCCAAACACTTCACCGGGCTGGAAAACCCGCCGCCCATTACCTATGGCGAGCCGGGCAAACGTTTCATGTTGCACACTCAGGACCTCGGCTCGCTGGACATCGGCTCGCCCGTCTACTACCGCAAGATCCCGGTCGGGCAAGTGGTGGCGTATGCGCTGGATGCCGACGGCAAAGGGGTGAACATCGAAATCTTCGTACACGCGCCCAACGATGCCTATGTCACCGAAAATACCCGGTTCTGGAACGCCAGCGGTATTGATGTGAATGTCGGCGCCAACGGTTTTGCGGTGAAGACCGAGTCCCTGTCGGCCCTGTTGGTGGGCGGCATTGCGTTTCGCGCGCCGGAATACAGCCCTGCCGATCAAGTGGCGGCCGAGGATAATGCCTTCGACCTGTTCGAGGATGAGCAAACCGCCCTCGCCCCGCCCAACGGCAAGGCGCAGTACCTGAGCTTGCGTTTCGATCAGGCATTGCGCGGGCTCAAGGTCGATGCTCCGGTGGAATTCCTCGGCATGGAGATCGGCCGGGTGGTGGCGGTCAATCTGGATTTCGACGTGAACAAACGCAGCTTCCCGGTCAATGTCGGCATCGTGATCTACCCGCAACGCCTCGGTAAGGCTCATCTCAAATTGCTCGAGGCCTTGAAACATGACCCCAATGACGAAGCCGCCAGCGTGCGCCTGATCGGCTCCTTCATCGAAAATGGCCTGCGAGCCCAGGCCCGTAGCGGCAATCTGTTGACCGGCCAGCTTTACATCGCGCTCGACTTCTACCCCAAAGCAGAGAAAGTCGCGTTCGATCCGACCGTTCGTCCCGTCGTTATTCCCACCATT
Source organism: Pseudomonas sp. GW822-FHT02G04 (assembly GCF_058802085.1). Taxonomy (NCBI): domain Bacteria; kingdom Pseudomonadati; phylum Pseudomonadota; class Gammaproteobacteria; order Pseudomonadales; family Pseudomonadaceae; genus Pseudomonas; species Pseudomonas sp. GW822-FHT02G04. The sequence continues at coordinate 54,702 of NZ_JBXANU010000036.1, read as the reverse complement.
CCCGGCAGCCTCGAGCAGTTGCAGGAAAAACTCGAGAGCATGGTCAACAAGATCAACCAGCTGCCCATCGAACGCATTGCCGGCAACCTCGACAGCAACCTCGTCGAACTGCGCAAAGGCCTCGCACAGTTCAACGCCAAGACCCTGCCTGGCGTGCAAACCACCCTGGCGGACGTCAGCAAGACCTTGCAATCGGCCAGTTCGACCCTCGCCGAAGATTCGCCGCAACGGGAACAACTGAGCCAGACCCTGGACGAACTCGCACGCATGTCGCGCTCGTTGCGTGAACTCTCGGACTACATGGGTCGGCATCCGGAATCGCTGATTCGCGGCCGCCCCGACAATGCCGCGCCGATGGATCTGCAAGGGCCACCGCGCAACTGACCACAGGAGCTACCCCATGGCATTTCCGCTGAAGATCACGCTGGTCACTGCGTTGTTATTGCTCACCGCTTGCCGCAGTGAACCGATTCAATTCCACACCCTGACTCCGGCTCAACCGAGCGGTGCAAGCGGCGGCGCGGACATCCAGATCGAAAGCATCACCGTGCCGCCCCAGGTCGACCGTCCACAGATCGTCATTCGTCAAGGCAACGCCGGCCTGGCAATCCTCGAAACACAATGGTGGGGCGCAAGCCTGTCGGAAGAACTGCGCAGTGCCCTGGTCGATCAACTGGTCAACAGTAACCCGCAGCGCAAAGTGTCGTTGCGCCTGGTAGTTCAGCGTTTTGATTCGATACCCGGTCAGTACGCATTGATCGACGTCAAATGGCGCCTGCGTAAACTCGGCGAAGGCGATACTGCATTGGTCACCTGCCGCAGCACCTTGCAGACGCCTTCCGGCATGAGTATCGATGAGTTGGTGGTGGCTCATCAGAATAATGTGAAGCGCTTGGCCGCCACCATCAGCCAGGCCACCGCCGGCACATCGAGAAGCTGCCCGGCAGCTAAATAACAGTCATCAGGCGCCTTCCAGCTCAATGGTGAAACAACAGCCGTTGGGCTGAAGGCTGCTGAGTTCCACTCGCCAATTCTGATGGGTGCAAATCCGTTGTACCAATGAAAGGCCCAGTCCCAGGCCTTCTCCCCGACGCTCGTCACCGCGAACGAACGGTTGAAACATCGAATGGCGTTTTTCTTCCGAAATGCCTATGCCACTGTCTTCGACGCTGAAGCCGCGCGCCCGCAGGGTCAGGCGGATGTAGCCGTGATCGGTGTAATGCCAGGCATTGCGCAGCAAATTGCCCATGACCGATCGCAGGAACGTCAGGTTATGGCGGTCCGACGAAACCTGTTCATCGTCGTAGATAAACTCGATGCCCTTTTCCCGGATCAGCGGCGCCCAGATATCCACGAGCGCATCGGCGACTTCTTTCAGCGTCGCGCTTGCTGCGGTATCAGAGTCTTCCCGGTCGCGAGCCAGCATCAGAAACGTATCGACCAACTGGCGCATTTCGTCGCTCGCGCGGGCGATTCGACTGACTTGAGCCACAGATCGCCGATCAAGCGAAGGATTGGCTAGCAGCAATTCGCAGGAACTGCCCAATACCATCAGCGGCGTGCGCAGTTCGTGGCTGACATCGCTGGTAAAGAGTTTTTCCCGGCCCAGTGCCTCACGTAACCGGCCCAGGGTCTGATCGAAAGAAAGCGCCAGCGCTCCCACTTCGTCGGCCGCGTAGTCGGGATGAAGCGCAGGGGCCAGTTCCAGCAACTGATCGCGTTGACGCACCTGGTGCGCCAGACGAATGACCGGCGCCATCACCCGTCTGGCCAGCAACCGGCCCAACAAAACCGCGAGCAGGATGCTCAAGACGAACCCGACGACGACCACCGAGAACAACACCTGTTCACGCTGTTCGACGCTTCGCCGGTCTCGCAACAGAACGTATTTGCGACCGCCCACCAGGTTCACCATGGCGTAATACTTCGAACCCGCGTAGAGCGTTTCCTGAAAACCCGGTGCAAGCGCCGCCAGCTCCGTGTCCAACGCCATCGCCCCCTGACCGTCCTGGATGAAAAACAGTTCGTCTTTCTCCGGCCGATGGCTCCACCCGGCGCTGTTTTCCATCGACAGCAAGCGATGCAGCCCTCCTACCAGGCGGGAAGCCGTGAGATTTCGCTCCACCACATGCACGGTCGCGACGATGCCCATCGCAAATACGCCCGCGACCAAGGTGCTCATCAAGGCAAATACGATGACAATTCGTTTATTCAGGCTCTGTTTGAAATCCATTCTGTTGCTTGGCTCCACTGCCGGTTCAAACCGCGCCATCTGCTGAATCGGGCCGATGCCGCAGTGCCGAGACGCGAAGCAAAGATAGACCACTGTACGTGGTGTTCAAGACAAGCGTTGCAATAATCAACTAAATAAGTACTGAAATTTTTCTACGCAAAATTTTCACATCCCTTTCACTACTCCGACACCTGCCTTGAACTAGTGTCCTTCCATGGCCCTTTTAGCGCTGTTACGCTGGGTTGTATTTGAAAGTTGTTCTCTATTGCGTACCGACGGGTAAACAAAACGTGGTTAATCATGTATCGCGCAAACCGCCAACGGCACGAATCATTACATCGCGGCTCGGCAAACTGGTCGCAGCAGCGGCCGCTCTGGTTATCGCTGCACTCGTCACGGGGTTTGTCTGGTGGCCCAGATCTCCGGTCAATCTGGGGTCTGCCGGATCCGAGGTGACCAGCAGCCTGGTTCATCGCTGGCAAGCCGGCGAAGTCGTGGCGCTGGTTCGTCATGCCGAGCGTTGCGACCAGTCCAGCAACCCGTGCCTTGGTCCTGCCGATGGCATTACCCAAATCGGCAGCGCCGCCGCAACAGCCGTGGGTCAAGGCTTTATGCAGCTGGGCATGGAGCAGACCGATGTGCTGAGCAGCCCGACCACCCGCACGGCGCAAACCTCGCACTACATGTTTGGCAAAGACGCGGTGACCCAGGATTGGCTGGTCAGTTGTGGCAAAACCCTGCGTGACGATGTGGTGGCGCACAAGCAAGCCCATCGAAATCTGGTGCTGGTCACGCACAGCGGTTGCATCAGCGATTTCGAAGCCCAGACCGGTTTCGAGCACGCGAAGACCAGTGAATATGGCAGTGCCTTGTTCGTGCACATTGCCGCCGACGGGCAACCTCAGGTGCTCGGCATTGTGAATGCCACTGACTGGCAGACGCTGTTGCACGGCAAAGCCTTGAAACAATAATCGCGGCAAAAAAAGTCGATGCCGAGAAAGCGTTTTTGCTCGGGCGGGCTATAACTAGTCCGTCACCATTAGATGGCTGACGCAACTTCTGTAGTCCACATCGCTATTGTGTTGCTTTATGTAAGAAGTTCCGCTAGTGCACGCGTGCATCTAGCGGAGCAACATCCTTCTGCGCCAAGGTCGAGTCATGACGTCCAATAACTTGTTGCCCCACCCCGATGGCTCTTTATTGCGTGGCACCGCGCGTGCGCTGCCCATCACCGAACGCTGGATAGTGCCCGGCCTGCTGCTGGCTTACGTGGTTTTCTATCTGCTGCCGCTAGTCACCCATGGTCTATGGATCCCCGATGAAACCCGTTATGGCCAGATCAGTCAGGAAATGCTGCTGAGCGGTAACTGGGTGTCCCCGCACTTCATGGGTATCCGCTACTTCGAAAAACCCATCGCCGGTTACTGGATGATCGCCATCGGTCAAGCGGTGTTTGGCGACAACCTGTTTGGTGTGCGTATCGCTTCGGCGCTGAGCACCGGGCTGAGCGTCTGGCTGACTTACCTGATTGCCCGCCGATTCTGGAATGACCCGAGCAAGAGCTTTATCTGCGCCTTGCTCTACATGAGCTTTGGCCTGATCGCCGGGCAAGCCGGATACGCCAACCTCGATCCGCAATTCACGCTCTGGGTCAATTTGAGCCTGGTCGCGTTGTGGTTTGCCATCGATAGCCATTCCTCCCGCGGCAAACTCGGCGCCTGGGCGCTGTTGGGTTTTGCCTGCGGCATGGGCTTCATGACCAAGGGCTTTCTCGCCTGGTTGTTGCCGGTGTTGATCGCCCTGCCCTACATGATTTGGCAGCGACGCCTGGGCGAACTGTTGCGCTACGGACCGCTGGCGATGGTCGTGGCGACGGTGGTCTGCCTGCCGTGGGTGCTTGCCATTCATCATCAGGAACCGGATTTCTGGCGGTTTTTCTTCTGGCACGAACACATCCGCCGTTTCGCTGGCGAAGATGCGCAACATGCGCGCCCGTGGTGGTTCTATCTGCCGCTGCTGGTCGCCTCGAGCCTGCCGTGGGCCGCCTTGTTGCCGACGACGTTCGTTCAGGCCTGGCAGCAAAAGCGCCAGCCCGTGATCGGTTTTCTGTTGCTCTGGATGCTGTTGCCGCTGGCGTTCTTCAGCTCGAGTATCGGCAAACTGCCGACCTACATCATGCCGTGCCTGTTGCCTTTGGCATTGCTGATGGGACACGCAGTGATGGAGCTGTTGAATCAGGGGCGAGGCCGGGTCATTCGCATCAACGGCGTGATCAACGTCATCATCGCCACCAGCGCCCTGATCGCCTTGCTTTATCTGCAAGCCACCAAAGAAGTCTACGGCAACACCGAGATGTTCGCTCTGTCCCTGGCGTTCATCGTGTTGCTCGGCTGGATCATCACCAACGCCTTGCAGGTGCTGCGTCCATTGGTGTTCTGGGCCATGCCGGCATTCGGCATCTGGCTGCTGGTAGCGTTGTTGCCGGCAGCGATGCCGGCACAGATCGTCAATAGCCAAATGCCTGACCAGTTTATCGCCGAGCATCTGGATGCCTTGAGTCAGACGACATCGTTGCTCAGCAACGATCTGGGTGCGGCGTCAGCCTTGGCGTGGCGACTGAAGCGGCCACAGGTCGATCTTTACAACACTATCGGCGAGCTGAAATATGGCCTCGATGATCCCGCCATGGCTTCACGTAAAGTCACCATGGATAACGTCGGGCAATGGATGACCGAGGCCCGCAAAAAAGGCGCGGTCGGTGTGGTGATGCGGGTTAACAGTGTCGTGGAAACGCAGGAAGTCGAGATGTTGCCCATCGATGGCAAGCGCTATCAGCGCGGCCAACTGGAAATTCTGATATTCCCGCAGAGCCAACCCTGACGCTGTCCGTCCTACAGGAAACCCGTCATGAAGTTTTGGGCAAGTGACAGGGGCGCATTGGCGCTCCTGCTGGGGGCGTCTGCGCTGATTTTGTTGTTGGGTCTGGGCACGCGGGAGTTATGGGGCGCGGAAACCCGCTGGGCCAACATCGCGTTGCAAATGCTGCAGAGCGGTGACTATTTCGATCCTTACCTCAAGGGCGAAGCGTATTACGACAAACCGCTGCCCTCCTACTGGCTGATCACGGCCACGGCCTGGCTGGCCGGCGGTTTGGGACACTGGTCATTACGCTTGTCTTCGGTGATTGCTGCCTGGTTGAGCGTCTGGCTGGTGTACTTGATCGGCGAGCAGCTGATGCGCAAAGGCACCGGGTTGATTGCCGGCTGGATGCTCGCGACCACCTTCTATTTCGCGTTCTGGGCGCGGGTCGCCACCGCCGACATCCTCACCGTCTGCGGTGTCCTGGCGGCGGTATGGTGGTATTGGCGCGGGCCGCAAGACACGCGTTTGAGCCGTTACCTGGTGTTCTTCCTGCTGTTGTCCCTGACCTCATTGTTCAAAGGCCTGATCGGCTTCATTCTGCCGGGCTTGCTGCTGTTACCGCATGTGATGCAGGACGGCCGCTGGAAAAGCCACCTCAATCTGCGACTGTGCGTAGCCCTGGTCATCGCCGGGGCGTTTTACATGACGCCGTTCATATTGTCGCACCTCTATGGCACGCCGACTTATGGCGAAAGCGGCCTGGGCCTGGTGTTACGGGAAAACGTCGTGCGGTTTTTCCAGCCCTTCGACAACATCGGACCGATCTACACCTATCTGCTTTATCTCCCGATCTACACCCTGCCGTGGGCGCCTTGCTGGCTGCTGGCGTTATGGTATGCGCTGCGCCACTGGCGCAACATCGAACCCAATACGCGCTGGCTGGTTTGGGGGTTGGGTCTGCTGATGCTGTTTTTCACCGCCGCCGGCAGTCGACGCAGTTACTACGTGTTGCCCCTGGTGCCTTTCGCCCAGTTGCTGGGCGCCTGGTGGATCACCCGGCGAATGGCCGAACGCAACGCCGCAGGCAGGTTCGGCGGTCGCCGATTGAAAATCGGTTTCGGCCTGACCACCGCGTTGTTGATGGCGATACTCGGTGTGTTCTATCCCTGGACCAATGGCGGTGGCGGCGTGGTTCAGTTCGGTGAGACGGTCAGGCTTGAGGCCAGCAAACGCGCGCCCCTCAATACTTGGCGCATGGTGATGATCGAGGTGGACAACAAAGTACCGATGTACCTGCAAACCGGCGGCGCACCCTTCTATTACGTGCAGCAAACCCAGGACTTTCCTCGCAGCGGCGATACCGCCGCGCTGATGACCTGGCTGGACAACACCAGCGGCCAGCGCTGGGATCCCCAGCGCACCATCGTTATCGTTCAGTACCGCAACGGTGATGCGTTGCCGCTGGACTACCTGAGTGCCGACCATCAGGTCATCACCACCACGCCCACCAACGGCGAACGGATATTCCACGCCCGTGAAGACCAGAGCGTGGCGTTCATTCCCCGGGTCGAATAGGCGTCAGTGCACGCTTTTGCTGTCGATCTTTGTCGCCAGGGTGCTCAGTGCCTCGGTACACGCCGCCAGATCCGGCGACCCGGTCCTGACTTGTTTCAACGCTCGGTCCAGGGACTTGTCGATGGAGGTCCAGCCTTCAGGATCAATCGCCCGCAGCTTTTCCTCGTTTTGGTCCCAGGTGCTTTCCAGGTCGGTGATCCTGGCCCGTGCGCCTTTCATGTCGCCACTGCTCAGCAGTTTTTCAGTGTCAGTGATGATCACCTTCAGGTAGGACAAGTCGCCCATCGACCCCGCGGAAGGTGCCGCTACAGGAGTGGCGGCACTGCTCTGCTGGCTATCAAGCTTGGCCAGCAGGGTTTTCAGGGCGTCGGCACAGGCTTTCGGGTCCGGTTTGCCGGAGCGCAATTGGGACAGCGCACGGTCGATCGATTTGTCGACCGAGGTCCAGGATGCCGGTGACTTCGGCTGCAAGGTTTCTTCGGCCTGATCCCAGGCTGTTTCCAGATCGGTGATACGGGCCTTGGCCGCCTTCAGGTCGCCGGCGTCCACCAAACGGGCGGTGTCTACGGTAATCGTCCGGAAACTCGACAAATCGCCGAGTGAAGTCGAGGCGCTGACCGCCGTTTTGCCGGCCGTTGCCTGGGCCGGCACCCAGAACCATCCACCAACGCCGACCATGCAGACGACCAGCAGTGCCCCCAGGAACGGCGTGGACGCCAGATGTGGGATGCGTTTTGGGCTGATTTTCAGCGTCGAGCCAACCTTCGCCACTTGAAGTTTTCGCCGGGACAGCGTCAGCCAGATAGCGCTGGACATGAAAATCGACGACACCGCGCCGGATATCAGCCCCAGCACCAGTGCCAGCGAGAACATCTGCAATGGTTCGCAGGCAAACAGATACAGGCAGGTCGACGCCATCACCACCGTCAGCACGGTGTACAGCGAACGCCCCAGGGTCTGGCTGATGCTCAGGTTGATCAAACTCCACAAGGCCAGCGCATCCACCGGCGGCGACTTTTTCACGTTTTCGACAATGCGTCCGAAGATCACGATCTTGTCATTCAGTGAATAGCCGATGATCGTCAACAGTGCAGCGATATAAGTGACGTCGATCTCCAGCTTGAACAGCGAGAAGATCGCCGAAACGATGAGGATGTCCTGAACGATCGGCAGCAAGGTTGCCAAGGCGATGGCCCAGGAGAAACGCAGGCCGATATAGATCGCGATGCTGGCGAATGCCGCAATCACCGCATAGATCGCCCGGGTGGCAAAATCCCGTGCAACGCCCGGGTCTGCGGTGTTTTCCTCGTACTCTACGGTCTGATACTTGCCCTTGAACGCAGTAATGATTTGCTTCAGATCAGCCGGTTTGAGCACTTCATCGAAGCGCACGGCGATGTGCTGATTCTGTGCGCCGCCCACGGCCACGGTGGCCGGGATGGTGCCCGCCTCGGTCATGATTTGCGTGGCGGTTTCCTGAGTGATCGCACGGTCGACGTCGATGTCCAGCGCGGTACCGGCGGTAAAGTCGATGTCCAGGTTCAAGCCGTGAGCGCGGTAGTACAGCGAGCCGGAAACGATGGTCAGCAACGAGACCACAATCGCCGTTTTACCCAGGCCCACGAAGTTGAAACGGCGGGCCTTGGTGGCGCGCGGCTTGCCCTTGCCGATCAACCAGCGCTGGCTGACCCACTGGGTATCGACCAGCCACAGCATCAGCCGGCGAATCAGCAAGAAGTTAGTGGCGACACTGATCACGATGCTCACCAGCATGGTCAGCGCAAATCCTTGAATCGGCCCGATGCCGGCCGCAAACAAGGCAATCATCGCCAGCGCGGTCACAAGGTTGGCATCACGTATCGTCGGCAGCGAGCCTTTGAAGCCGTTTTCCACGGCTTCGCGCAGAGACCGGCCGAGGTCGATTTCCTCGCGAATGCGTTCCAGGCAAATGATGCTCGCATCCGCCGCCATACCAATGCCCAGCACAAACGCGACCACCGCCGACAGCGACAAAGTGGCACCCGAGGCGGTGAACACAATCAGCAATAGCCACAGGTACACCAGCGTACAAAACGCGGCAATCAAACCACCGGTGCGGTACAGCCCCACCAGCAGCAAAAAGATACAGGCGATGCCGATCAAACCTGCCTGAACGGTTTCCGCCAGCGCGGTTTTGCCCAGCACGCTGCCGACGGTCTGGGTGTATTTCTCGGTCAACTGTGTGGGCAAGCCCTGCGAACTGCCGAGCAGCGAGCGTGACTCTTCGGCGGACGTCAGGCCTGCCAGTTTCACCCGAATATGGTTGGCGCCCTCGACGCGGATGTCCGGCTCGGTAATACCAATGCTGTCGGCGCGCTTGCTCAGGATCGCGACCGTCTGCAACAGGTCATCCTTGGTGAGTTGGGCTTTGCCCGGTGCCGGGTTCACAACGTAATAAATCTCGTAACCACCGCGAAATTCCAACCCGAAGCGCACATGAGTGGCCAGGCTGGAAAATGTCGCGGCCACCAGACAGGCCAGAAGCCCCGTCAGGAGGATGAACGACAGACGTCGACTGGAAAGGCTCATGGAAGAAATCCAGATAAGGGACTGAAAAGCGAATCGACGCCCAAGGGCCCATTCACCACTGGCGGGCAGTCTAAAGAAGCGAAAATGAACCGCTTGTTAACGAAGCCGTATGGTTGCGCGACGGCTTGCCAGCGCGTGCCGGACATGCAATGAATGCACGCCTGCGATGCCTGAACAGGGAGCGAGCAATGAAGGTTCTGGTGGCCGAAGACAATACCCTGCTGGGTAACAGCATCAAGCGCGGGCTTGAGGAAGCAGGCTGGGTGGTGGATCTGGCCAGGGACGGCAAAGAGGCCTTGTACTATGCCGATGCCAGTGAGTACGACGTGTTGGTGCTGGACTGGATGCTGCCGCAGATATCGGGTCTGGACGTACTCCACGTGCTGCGCGGCAAGGGCAACGAAGTGCCGGTGATCATGGTCACGGCCAGAAGCGAGGTGGTGGATCGGGTGCAGGGCCTGGATCGCGGCGCCGACGATTATCTGACCAAACCTTTCGAAATGATCGAGCTGGTGTCGCGGCTCAATGCCCTCTATCGACGCTCGATCGCCCGTGGCTCGAAATCGCTGGTTCTGGGCAATCTGAACATCCAACTCGACACCTTGCGGGTCAGCATCGGCGACCGTCCGCTGGAGCTCACCGGCATGGAATACGATCTGCTGGTGGCGCTGGCCGGCAAGGCGAATCAATTGCAGACCCGCACCGTGTTGCTGGGTCTGCTCTACCCTTTCGACAGCGAGCCGGACAGCAACAGCCTGGACGTGCTGCTCAATCGCCTGCGACGCAAGTTGGCCGGGGCCGATGTCGAGATTGAAACCATTCGCGGCAAAGGGTTGATCCTTCGTGTGGCGTAACCTGGCGCTGAACATCAAAATCGCGCTGACACTGTTCGTGGTGCAGGCGTGCGTGTTGCTGATTGGCTATGTGTGGCTGAGTCATTGGGTGCAAACCACCCGGCTCGATGAACTGCGGCACCATCTCGATACCCAGTCGGACGTCATCGAGTCGCTGATCGGCGTCGAAAACGCTCAATTGGTCTATCAGCGCCAGGGTGAATTCGCCTCGGAACTGGATCACGATCACGACCTGTACTTTGATCTGTCATCGGTTTCCGGCGAGTTGCTGCAAGACTCCTGGGGGCCGACGCCGCCCATGCGCAAAGCGCTTCGCGAGGCCATGAGTCAGGTTCGCGCCGGCAACGAAGAGACGTTCCTGTTCGATGTCGATCACGAGAAATGGATCGCACAGATGGGCGACCTTGAGCGCGCCAGCCCTGAAGGCCCGCTGAAGGCCAGGCTGCTGGTGGCCACCAACGCGCAACCGGTACTCAATGCGGTCGCCGCCTTCAAACGTGTGGTGGCGCTGGCCGCGATAGGGATACTGCTGCTGACGGCGCTTGGCAGTTTTATCGTGGTATCGCTCTCCACCCGCAACCTTCGCCATTTCGCTCGACAATTGCGCACATTGAAGCCGCCGGAATTCACCCGCCGGGTGGTGTTCGAGGCGCATTCGGCGGAAGAAAAACTGCTGTTCGACAGCTACGCGCAAATGGAAACGGCGGTTCAGGAGGTGCTGGAACATCAACGGCTGTTTATCGCCAACGCCTCCCATGAACTGAAGACGCCGATTGCTGCCGTGACCTCTGCACTGGAGGTCATTCTGGCGCGGCCACGGCATGCAGAAGATTACGCCCAGACCTGTCGTGATGTTCTGGCCGAAATGCAAGTGCTCAAACGTCTGTCTCTCGGTCTGTTGAACCTTGCGCAACTGGAGGGCACCACAGACATTGCCGGGCAGGCGAGCGGGTTGAACGACAATGCGCTCAATGCCGTCGAGCGTTGGCGCAAGGCCGCCGAACTCAAAGGCGTCAGTCTCTCCCTGCATCTGCTGGAGGATCATCAGGCTCAAGTCGCCGGAGGTCCGGAACAATGGGAAGTGGTGTTTGGCAACCTGCTGGACAACGCCATCAAGTACACCCCGGCCGGCGGCGCTGTTGACGTCACGCTGGACGAACAACCGGGCAGCGGTTTGACCATCCGGATCAGCGATAACGGTGCAGGCATGTCCGCGCAAGAGGTCCGGCAGTTGGGGCAAGTGTTTTTTCGTGCCGACGCCGCACGGTCGCAACCATCCTCGTTCGGGCTTGGGTTTGCCCACTGCAAGCGCATCGTCGAAAGACTGGGTGGAGATCTGACGGTTCAAAGTACGCCGCAGACAGGGACTCGTGTGACCATTGCCATTATGCGTTATAAGCCTTGAGCCCGGCCTCATGCCGGGCCAATTGCGCATGTTTGTGCTGGCCGCAGATGCCGTTTAACCACCGAGGCTGATTCATGTTCCATGCAGGTGCCACCCAGGGTTCGAGCGTAAGAATCCTGATTTATCTTCTGTTCGCGATCCAGCTCATCTCCATGGGCGCGATGGAAATGAGCGGGCCGTTCTGGCCTGTCCACCTGCGTGGGTTGACTGCTTCGGAGTCGCTGTTCAGCTTCGCCAGCATCGCCGTTTATGTCGGGCCGATGCTGGGCATTATTCTGACCAGCGCATTCTGGGGCCGTATCGGCGACCGCTACGGCCAAAAGTTGATGATGATCCGTGCCCTGGCCGGTTTGTCGCTGACCCAGCTTGGGCTGGCGCTTTTCAGCGATATCTGGGTGATTCTGCTCCTACGGTTTTTGCAGGGCGCGTTCGCCGGGTACATCGCCCCGGCCCAGGCCTACGGGGTCAGTATTGAAGCGCCTTCGCGACGGGCGCGGCTGTTCGCGATCCTGCAAATATCCACCAACGTCGGCTCGTTGCTCGGCGCAGTGGTCGGCGGGCTGATCCTCGATTACGCGACGTTCTTCTGGATCAACATCATTGCCTCGGTCCTCTGTGCAATCTGCACCGTGGTGGCAGCCGTGACGCTGCCGAATGTACCGCCGGTGAAGAAAGCACCGATGGTGGATGCCTCGGCGCCGGCCAGCCGTTCTCGCAGTGTCTGGCAAGGTTCGCCACTGCTGTCGTTGCTGGGTGTGATGGGGATTCTGCTGCTGGCACGGATGCTGCCGCAAACGTCGTTCTCGCTGTATGTCAGCTCGGTGTTCGAGGTCAGCAACTCGGTGGTCGGCCTGTGCTACGGCTTGCTGGCCCTGGGTTTCATCATTTCGGCCACGCCGTGGTCGCGGTATTTCGAACACCGCAGCCAGCAGGAAACCTTGCACCGCATCACCTACATTGTCATCGGTTGCGTCGGCCTGACCGCCGTGGCCGGCATCACCCGCAACCCGGCGGTGTTCGTGATTGCCTACTTCGTTTGGGGCGTGCTGTTGGGCGCCACCACACCGGTGCTGATGGCATTGATCTCGAAAACCGCCGACAGCTCACAACAGGGCTACGTGCTGGGGATTGCCCAAAGCACTGCGCAATTCGCCTCCATCGCGGGCATCTCGGCCGGTGGATTGCTCAGCCAGGTCTATGGTTTGCAATACACCTATCTGTTTGTTTGCCTGGCCTACGCGGTCGCGCTGATTCCAATTGTCGCCCTGCGTTATTGGCCGGTGGCGATGCAGCCGAGCGAGTCGCGCCCCGGCGACTGATCCGGCAGCCCCCTCTTGCGTCGCAGGGTCACAGTAAATTAGGATTGGGAATACTTCTCAATTGCATAAAATCATCCTCCATGAGCGATACCCCGCCCGCTACCTATAACAATCATCTGCGCGCGATCGAGGCCCTGTACAGCGGCCATCACGGCTGGCTGTACGCCACGCTGCGCAAAAAACTGGGCAACGCCATGGATGCGGCCGATCTTGCACAGGACACCTTCACCCGCATACTCGCTTCCCGGGTCGCCGTCATCGAGCAGCCTCGGGCTTACCTGAGCTGTGTGGCCAAGGGCATTCTGGTCAATTGGTATCAGCGCAAGGCACTCGAACGCGCCTACCTGGACGCCCTTGCGTTGCTGCCCGCGCCTGAGGTGCCCTCCCCCGAATTGCGCTTCATGGTGCTGGAAACCCTGCACGAAATCGACACGATGCTCGACTCCCTGCCCCCGCTGGTGAAGCGTACGTTCCTGCTGTCGCAAATCGGCGGGTTGAAGTACGAGGACATCGCCACACAACTGGGCGTCTCGCTGATTACCGTCAAGCGCTACATGAAGCAGGCCTTCGTCCAATGCCTGATGCTGGTGGAGTGAATGTCGAATCGCCACACTGATGCGCAGATTGATCCAGGAATTCTAGAAGAAGCCGCCGAGTGGCTGATACGTCTGGGCGAAAGCGACTTCAACGAAACCCAGCGGGCCGAATGGGAGTGCTGGCGCGTCAGCAGCCCCGAGCGTCATCGCGCCTGGGCTCGTGCGCAACTGCTGCAAAGCAAGCTCGGCGGGCTGCCGCCGTCACTGGCGATGTCGGCGCTGGATCGCCCGAGCAACCCTGAACGGCGCACCGCGCTGGCAAAACTGGCGATGATCCTGGCGGTGCTGCCCGCCGGTTGGGGCAGCTGGAAACTGGTGGAATCGCAGCAATGGTCGGCCGATTACCGGACCACCGTGGGCCAACGTCGCGAAATGACCCTGGCCGACGGCTCGCTCATCACCCTGAATACTGACACCGCCATCGATGTGCTGTTCGACGCTAACCAGCGGCTGATCAACCTGCGCGAAGGTGAGATTCTGGTGCAAACCGCGCCGGATGTGCGGCCCCAGGCCAGGCCCTTTCTGGTCAGCACGCGTCAGGGCCGAATGCATGCACTGGGCACGCGGTTTACCGTTCGTGAATGGCAGACCCGCACCCATCTTGCGGTGCTGGACGGCGCGGTCAGGGTCGAACTGCCCCGTGACAGTCGTGTCGCCGCACTGATCGTCAATGCCGGGCAACGCACCGACTTTTCCGCGCAAGCCTTTGGCCAATTGAACCCGGTGGACCGCTCCGTCAGCGCCTGGACCCAAGGCATGCTGATGGCCGACAACCTGCGCCTGGCCGACTTCCTCGCCGAACTGGCGCGCTACCGCAGAGGCTTCGTGCGCTGCGATCCGGCGATTGCCGATCTGCGCATTTCCGGCGCCTTCCCCATCAGCGACACCCAACGCACCCTGAACATGCTGGTGCAAACCTACCCGGTGATCGCCACCGGCCATTTAAGCGGTTATTGGGTCACGCTCTCTCCCGCCTGAACTCCTCACAAAAAAGCCCCGAAAAACCTGATGCCAGTCAGTCAAGCCACGACGCACTCTTTGTAGCAGCTGCCGAAGGCTGCGTTCGCTGTAGCAGCTGTCGAGCCTGCGAGGCTGCGTTCGGCTGCGGAGCAGTCGTGAATCCGGCTGACGCGGTCTGCCCGACACACCGCAAGCGATGGTTTGACGACTGCTTCGCAGCCGAACGCAGCCTCGCAAGCTGCTACAGCTGCTACAGCTGCTACAGCGGCCCCCAAAAGCCTCGCAAAAAATAATGCTGCGCCGGTGATACTTTTTTTGATCTCGGCTGGCAAGGAAAGGAAGAACTCCTCAACCTCGTCGAAAGGGTCATCACTCCATGTTCGTTGCACGCCCTCTGTGTTCGGATCGCTCATTGAAACTGGCTGTCCGTAGCGCGCTGCTAAGCCTTGCCCTGACCGGAGCCGCCAGCCCATTTGCCTCGGCTGCCGCGCCGACGCAACTGGATGCCGCGGCCACCCGCGTCTACAACATCGCGCCGGGGCCATTGGGTGCAACGTTGTCGAGATTTGCCGTGGATGCCGGCATTGCCCTGTCGTTCAAACCCTCGATGACCGATGGCCTGACCAGTCCGGGCCTGTCAGGCACTTATTCGACGCAGGAAGCGCTCAGCAAACTATTGGCCGGTAGCGGTCTGGAAATCATCTCGCGCAATGACGGCAGCTACACCCTGGCGCCGCGTCCGGCCGGCAGTGCGGGCGGGTTGACCCTTGACGAAACCACGGTCAACGGCACCGACGGCCGCATGAACGGCTTGCCGCCGGCCTATGCCGGCGGTCAGGTTGCCCGTGGCGGGCGCCTTGGCATGCTGGGCAACACGGATGTGATGGACGCACCCTTCAGCGTCAGCAACTACACCTCGACGCTGATCAAAGACCAGCAAGCGGTCACCGTCGCCGACGTACTGGAGCGCGACTCCTCGGTGCGCTCCACTGGTCAGACTGGCGGCATCGTCGACTCCTTCTTCATCCGCGGCTTCCCGGTGGGTGAAGGCAACCTCGGTGAGCTGGCCTTCGACGGCGTGTACGGCGTGGCGCCCAACTACCGGGTGTTCACCGAATACGCCGAGCGCATCGAAGTGATCAAGGGCCCAGGCGCCCTGCTCTACGGCATGTCGCCCAACAGCGGCGTCGGCGGCGTGATCAACGTAGTGCCCAAGCGCTCTCTCGATGAAGACTTGACCCGGTTCACCGCCAGTTACGCCATGAACTCGCAGATCGGCGGGCACATCGACGTCAGCCGGCGCTTCGGTGAGGAACGCCAGTTCGGCGTGCGCATCAACGGCAGCACCCAGCAAGGCGACACCGCCATCGACGATCAGTCCCGGGATGTCGATATCGGCTCGATCGCGCTGGATTACCAGGGCGAACGCCTGCGCACCACCCTGGACCTGATCAGCCAGAAAGAGCAATTCGACGGGGCGTCCCGGCCGTTCCTGATTGCATCAGGCGTGGAGATTCCCTCTGCCGCCAACGGCCGTACCAACGTGAGCCAGGACTGGGGCTGGTCCGAAACCCGTGACAAGTCGGCCCTGCTCGGCGCCGAGTATGACCTCAACGACGCCCTGACCGTGTTCGCCCACGCCGGCGGCGGCAAGTCGGACGTGGCGCGGATGTCCGACCAGACCCCGACCATTCTCAACAGCGCAGGCGATACGCGGTCGATCCCCGGCTATTACAAATTCGAAGTCGAGCGCTACACCGTCGACGCCGGTGCCCGCGTGCGCTTCGAGACTGGCCCGATCAGCCACAGCACCACGCTGCAAGTCACCCGTTACCGCGACGAGCTGTCCAGAGGCATCAACTCCGGTCCTGCGGTTCTGTCGAACATGTATCACCCGGTCGACCGTCCGAAACCGTCGATTGCCACACCCGACGCGCTGAAAGTCTCCGAAACCGAACTGTCCGGCGTGGCCCTCGCCGATACGCTTTCGATGATGGAAGAGCGCTTGCAGGTCACCCTCGGCTTGCGCCAGCAGAACATCAAGTCCGATAACTTCAATACCGCCGGCGTGGTTACCACCTCTTACGATGAGAGCGAGACCACGCCGCTGTTCGGGGTGGTGGTCAAACCCTGGGATCACGTTTCGTTCTACTACAACTACATCGAAGGCTTGAGCAAAGGCGACATTGCACCGGCCACGGCCTCGAACTCGGGCGAGATCTTCGCGCCTTACATCTCCCGGCAACAGGAAGTCGGGGTCAAGGTCGACTACGGCACCTTCACCTCGACACTCGCCCTGTTCCAGATCAAGAAGCCCAGCGGCGAACTGGCTACCGGCGTGTTCTCGGTGCAAGGCGAACAACGTAACCGTGGCGTTGAGTTGAACGTGTTCGGTGAAGTCGCCCAGGGCACGCGCCTGCTCGGTGGCGTGACCCTGCTCGATGCCGAACTGACCAAAACCGGCACCGCCGCCAATCGTGGCAACAAACCGGTGGGCGTACCCGAAGTTCAGGCCAACCTCTGGGCTGAATGGGACACTCCGTGGGTCGAAGGTCTGACGCTGACCAGCGGCGCGATCTACACCGGCAGCCAATACGTGAACCAGGCCAATACCCAGGAACTCGATCCGTGGACCCGCTTCGATGTCGGCGCGCGTTACGCCACCCGCATCGCGGAACGCCCGACCACGTTCCGGGCGACGGTGCAGAACGTGTTCGATCGTGAGTACTGGTCCGGTGTCGCCTCCTACGGAGCCTTCTCCCAAGGCTCGCCGCGCACCCTGCAACTGTCGGCCACCGTCGACTTCTGAAAACGTTCAGCCCGAGCAGTGGCCTGAGCCGCTGCTCGGGCGGTCCCCTGTAAAAGGCTTCAACCATGGCATCTGTTCATCGACACAGCCACGCCTTCGTTGCCCTGCTATTGGCAGGATTGCTGGGCATGGCGTTGTTTTTTTCTCTGGCGCCACGCAACGCGGTGGCCGCGGTTCAGGATCCTGCGGCGGTCACCGTGACCGACTTGCTGGGTCGCGTGGTCAAGGTTCACCTGCCGGTCAGACGGGTGATTCTCGGCGAAGGCCGTCAGTTGTACCTGGTCGCCGCGCTGGATACGCAAAACCCCATCGAGCGCATCGTCGGTTGGCGCAAAGACTTGATCCAGTCCGACCCGGACACCTACGGCGCCTACCTGCGCAAATTTCCCGACATCGCGAAGATTCCCACCTTCGGCGGCTTTGAAGACGGCACGTTCGACATCGAGCAAGCGATCTCGCAACAGCCGGATGTGATCATCCTCAACATCGAAGCCCAGCACGCCACCGAAGACGCTCGCTACATCGAGAAACTCGACGCCCTGGGAATTCCGGTGGTCTATGTCGACTTTCGCAACAACCCGATGGACAACACCGAGCCGACCATGCGCCTGTTCGGCAAACTGTTTGGCAAGGAAGCTCGCGCCGAAGCGTTCATCGATTTTCGCAAGCAACAGATCCGCCGCGTCACCGACGTCATAGAGGCCAGCCAACCGCCGCGCCCCAATGTGTTCATCGAGCGTATCGGCGGTTACACCGACGACTGCTGCCTGAGTTTCGGCAACGAGAACTTCGGGCGTTTCGTCGAGATGGCCGGTGGCAATAACATCGCCAAAGGCATCATTCCCAGCACCTTTGGCCAGTTGAACCCGGAACAGGTGATTGTCTCCAACCCGGATCAGGTGGTCGTCACCAGCGCCAACTGGCAAGCCTTTGCGCCCAACGGTCGCTGGGTCGGCGTCGGCCCGGGCGCGGACCTGACAGAGGCCCGACGCAAACTGGCCTGGTACACCCAGCGTCCGGCGTATGCCGGGATCAAGGCGCAGGATGCTCAGACCTTTCATGCCATCTGGCACCAGTTCTACAACAGCCCTTACCAATTCGTGGCCATCCAGCAACTCGCCAAATGGCTACACCCGACGCTGTTTGCCGACCTCGATCCCGACGCCTCGTTTCGCGAACTGCATGAGCGCTTCCTGCCGGTGCCGTATGAATCGGGTTACTTCGTCAGCCTGAAAGAAACGGAGGTCAAGCCGTGAATTCTCTGGGCCAAGCACACATCGTACAGCGCGACACGTATCGCCAATTGGTGCTGCGCAAACAGTTAATCCTCGCCTCACTGGTGGTGCTACTGGTGTGCAGCGTGTTGCTGGATCTGGCCCTGGGGCCCGCCAGTTACAACTTGGGCGAAGTGCTCAATGCGCTGTTTTCACCGGACACCGCGTCGGCGCAAGTGCGAGTGGTGATGTGGGAAATCCGTCTGCCGGTAGCCCTGATGGCGGTGGCGGTGGGCGCGGCGTTGTCCCTGGCCGGTGCGCAGATGCAGACGATCCTTAACAACCCCCTCGCCAGCCCGTTCACCCTCGGTATTTCCGCCGCCGCCAGTTTTGGCGCGGCCATGGGCCTGGCCTTCGGCGTGGCGCTGTTCCCGTTGGCGGCGCAGTACATGGTGCCGGTCAACGCTTTCATCATGGCGATGCTGTCCGCGTTGTTGATCCACTTTCTGAGCATGCGGCGCGGCGTGACGGCAGAAACCATCGTATTGCTCGGCATTGCGCTGGTGTTCACCTTCAATGCGCTGTTGGCGCTGGTGCAATTTTTCGCCACCGAGCAAGCCGTGGCGGCGGTGGTGTTCTGGACCATGGGCAGCCTGACCAAAGCTACCTGGCCAAAACTGGGGGTAATCTGCCTGGTGATCCTGATCACCCTGCCGATCTTCGCCAAACGCGCCTGGGCCCTCACCGCCCTGCGCCTGGGCGATGACAAGGCCGCGAGTTTCGGGATCAACGTGCGCAGCCTGCGCTTTCAGACGCTGATCATGGTCAGCCTGCTCGCCTCGTTTCCGGTGGCGTTTGTCGGCACCATCGGCTTCATCGGACTGGTCGGGCCGCACATCGCGCGGATGCTGATCGGTGAAGATCAGCGGTTCTTCCTGCCCGCCTCACTGCTGACCGGCTCACTGATTCTGTCTGCCAGTTCGGTGGTCAGTAAAACCCTGATTCCGGGCGCGATATTTCCCATTGGCGTGGTCACCTCGCTGATTGGCGTGCCGTTCTTCATTTCTCTGATCCTCGGCGGGAAAAAAAACTCATGGTGAAGATTCAGCTTGAGAACCTTGGCGCCCGCTACGGCCAGCGCGAAATCATTGCCGGAGTGAACACGGCGACCTTCATCGGTGGCCAGGTGGTCGCCGTGGTCGGGCCGAACGCGGCGGGCAAGTCGACCCTGTTCAAACGCATGGCCGGGCTGATCGACGGGCCGGGACAGGTCATTCTGCAAGACTCGAAAAAAGGCCCCCAAGGCATCAGCTACATGCCTCAGGGCCTGAATGCCAGCGCCCGCCTGACGGTTTACGAATCGGTGCTGCTCGCGCGCAAACAGCTGACGCCGGGCTGGGTCGTGCATGACGAGGAGTTGAAGTTGGTGGACGATATCCTCGGTGCGCTGGGGATCACCGAACTGTCCTTTCGCAACCTCGGCGAACTCAGCGGGGGCCAGCAACAACT
Organism: Pseudomonas sp. GW822-FHT02G04; assembly: GCF_058802085.1. NCBI lineage: Bacteria > Pseudomonadati > Pseudomonadota > Gammaproteobacteria > Pseudomonadales > Pseudomonadaceae > Pseudomonas > Pseudomonas sp. GW822-FHT02G04. The sequence continues at coordinate 34,798 of NZ_JBXANU010000036.1, read as the reverse complement.
GGTGTCGATTGCGCAAACCCTGGTCCGCGAACCGGAAATCCTGCTGATGGACGAACCCACCAGCGCCCTCGACATGCATCGGCAGGTGCAGGTGCTGAACTTCATGCGTGCGCTCGCACGCAAACGCGAGGTGATTGTATTCATCGCGATCCACGACCTGAATCAGGCCCTGCGTTTCGCCGATCAGGTGCTGGTCATCGCCAACGGCACCAGCCACGGCAGCGGGCCCAGCGATGAAGTGATCACCGAGCAAATGCTGCGCGAGGTCTACAAGGTCGAAGCACGGATCGAGAAGTGCAGCCAGGCCCAAAACCACATTCTGATCGACGATATCGTCTGAAAGTTGCCCACCACAGCGTCGGCTCGGGTTTTCCATCGATATTAAAATGACATCTATTAACGGTTTTTTTGACGTTTTTTTCTCATTTGGCACTCTACATTCGCGGCGACTTAAACATGCAAATGATTCGCATTGTTCCGCTAATGAATCCGCGCATGTTGACTAAAAAAACAGGAGCCGTCGACAGAATGATTTCCCGCATCCCCTCGTTCCTTAAAAAAGCATTGCTGACCACTGCATTCCTCGCCGCCGGTCACGTGTATGCCGCTGCGCAGGCTGACGGTATCGTGGTCTACAACGCTCAACACGAAAGCCTGACCAAAGCCTGGATCGAAGGTTTCACCAAGGAAACCGGCATCAAAGTGACCGTGCGCAATGGCGACGACACCGAGATGGGCAATCAGCTCGTGCAAGAAGGTGCAGCCTCCCCGGCCGACGTGTTCCTGACCGAAAACTCCCCGGCCATGGTGCTGGTCGACAACGCGGGGCTGTTTGCACCGGTTGCGCCGGGCACGCTGGAACAAGTGGGCGCGGCCTATCGTCCGGCGCATGGCAAATGGGTAGGGATTGCCGCACGCTCCACGGTGTTCGTCTACAACCCGAGCAAGCTGACCGAAGCAGACTTGCCAAAATCGCTGATGGACCTCGCCGCACCGAACTGGAAAGGCCGCTGGGCCGCTTCGCCGGCCGGTGCCGACTTCCAGGCTATCGTCGCTGCCGTGCTGGAACTCAAGGGTGAAGCCGCTACCCTCGACTGGCTGAAAGCCATGAAAACCAACTTCACCGCCTACCGGGGCAACAGCGCCGTGCTCAAGGCCGTCAATGCCGGTCAGATCGACAGCGGCGTGATCTATCACTATTACAGCTTCGTCGATCAGTCCAAAACCGGCGAGAACAGCAAGAACACCTCGCTGAACTACTTCAAACACAAGGATCCAGGTGCCTTTGTCAGCCTGTCCGGTGGCGGCGTTCTGGCTTCCAGTCAACACAAGGAACAGGCCCAGGCCTTCCTGAAATGGATTACCGGCAAAAACGGACAGGCGATCCTCAAGACCGGCAACTCGTTTGAATACGCCGTGGGCAAGAACGCAGAGTCCAACCCGAAACTGGTACCGCTGCAGCAACTCGACGCCCCGACTGTCGACGTCTCGAAACTCGACAGCAAAAAGGCTGTAGAGCTGATGACCCAGGCCGGGTTGCTCTAATTGCTTCCTGAAACTCTACCGGCAGAGGTCGCTGCGGCGTCCTCTGCACACTTGCGCACGCGCTCTCGCGGTGTCTTCGCGGGCCGCGGTGGCGCATGGGTGATTGGTTTGTCGGTGCTGATGTCGTTGCTGGCATTACTGCCGATTGCTTTCGTCATCGGCGTGTCGGTGCAGACAGGCTGGGCGACGCTTGTGACGCTGGTATGGCGCCCACGCGTCGGCGAGTTGCTGATCAACACCGTGTTGCTGGTGTTGCTCACCATTCCCTTGTGCATCGCACTGGGGCTGGCGCTGGCCTGGTTGACGGAACGCACCAACTTGCCGGGGCGGCGCTGGTGGTCGCTGTTGGCGACGGCGCCGCTGGCGGTGCCGGCATTCGTGCACAGCTATGCCTGGGTCAGTCTGGTGCCACCGATTCATGGGCTGTTTGCCGGTGTTCTGGTTTCGGTCATCGCCTATTTCCCGTTTCTTTACCTGCCGATAGCGGCGACTTTGCGCCGGCTCGATCCGGCCATCGAAGATGTCTCCGAGTCGTTGGGGCTCAAGCCCTGGGCGGTGTTTTTTCGCGTGGTGCTGCCGCAATTGCGTCTGGCCATCTGCGGCGGTGCCTTGCTGGTGGGGCTGCACTTGCTGGCCGAGTACGGTCTGTACGCGATGATCCGCTTCGACACCTTCACCACGGCCATCTTCGATCAGTTCAAGTCCACCTTCAACGGGCCCGCCGCCAATATGCTGGCCGGCGTCCTCGCACTCTGCTGCCTGGCCATGCTGACGGCCGAGTCGGCTGCTCGCGGCACGGCGCGCTACGCCCGGGTCGGGTCGGGAAGCGCGCGCGAACAAAGAATCGTGCGCTTGAATTGGCGCACCACCCTGCTCGCGCTCACGCTGCAAGGCGTGACCTGTGTGCTGGCACTCGGTGTGCCGTTGATCACCCTTGGCAAGTGGCTGATCGCCGGTGGCGCGCAAGTCTGGCAACTGAGCGAACTGCTGCCGGCGCTGGAACAGACGCTGATGCTCGGAGCCGCCGGCGCGCTCATTACCACCTGCGCGGCCATCCCGATTGCCTGGCTGTCGATTCGCTCGCCGGGCCGGTTGCAGCGCGTGCTGGAAAGCTGCAACTACATTACCAGCGCGTTGCCGGGGATTGTCGTTGCGCTGGCATTGGTGACCCTGACGATTCATTTTGCCCGGCCGATTTACCAGACCACCGTCACGGTGCTGCTGGCATATTTACTGATGTTTTTGCCCCGCGCCCTGGTGAGTTTGCGCGCGGGCATCGCCCAGGCGCCGGTGGAACTGGAGAACATGGCCCGCAGCCTCGGCCGTTCGCCCGGTCGGGCGTTGTGGCTGATCACTCTGCGTCTGGCCGCACCCGGTGCAGCCGCTGGCGCTGCGCTGGTGTTTCTGGCGGTCACCAATGAGTTGACCGCGACCCTTCTGCTCGCCCCCAATGGCACGCGCACCCTGGCCACCGGTTTCTGGGCAATGACCAGTGAAATCGACTATGCCGCTGCTGCGCCCTATGCCTTGCTCATGATTCTGCTGTCGCTTCCGTTGACCGGACTTCTTTATCACCAATCCAAACGCACGGCTGGCCGATGAACGCTCTTGAACTCCACTCGATCTGCAAATCCTACGGTTCTCAACGAGCCCTGGAGAACATCAGCCTGTCGGTGCCGACGGGAAGCCGTACGGTTATCGTCGGCCCGTCCGGTTCGGGCAAGACCACCTTGCTGCGAATGATCGCCGGTTTCGAATTCCCGGACTCGGGCAGTCTCTCGCTCAACGGTCAGACGCTGGTCGACGGCACCCGCGAGGTGCCCGCGCATCAACGCCTGATTGGCTATGTTCCGCAGGATGGTGCATTGTTCCCGCACATGACCGTAGCCGCCAACATCGGTTTCGGGCTTGCGGCCAAGGGCGCTGCCAAACAGGAACGTGTCGCTGAGTTGATGGACAGCGTGGCGCTGGATTCAAGCATGGCCAACCGTTGGCCGCATGAACTCTCCGGCGGCCAGCAACAGCGTGTCGCGCTGGCCCGGGCCCTGGCGCAACAACCACGGTTGATGTTGCTGGACGAGCCATTTTCCGCGCTCGATACCGGTTTGCGCGCCGCCATGCGCAAATTGGTCGCAAGGCTTCTGGCTGAGGCCGGTGTCACCACCATTCTGGTGACACACGATCAAAGTGAGGCGTTGTCCTTCGCCGATCAGTTGGCGGTGATGCGTCAGGGCCGGTTAGTGCAATCCGGACATCCGCTGGACCTTTACCGCTATCCCGCCGATGAACAAACCGCCCTGTTTCTCGGCGATGCCGTGGTCATGCCGGCCAAAATCGAAGCGGGTTGGGCTCATTGCGATCTGGGTCGTATACCGGTCAACAACCACAGAAACAACCAATCTGCGCAAATCATGCTGCGCCCCGAGCAACTTCAGCTGATCAGCGCGCCCCACGGCCTGGCACAATCGGATGGCTGTCGCGGCGTGGTCACCGAATGTGATTTCGGCGGTAATACCTGCACCTTGACTGTGGAATTGCAGACGTTGGCAGCTGATGAACGTCCAGGGCGTTCATTGCTGGTGCGCAGCTCCGGCATGCATGCGCCACCCGCTGGCAGCGAGGTTCATGTGTCGACCATCGGCCATGCTCATGTACTGGGCGAACCTTAAGCTTTTGAATCGGTAACAGGTCAGTCAATCAAACGAAAACGCCCTGAATATAACAATTCAAAAAAACAACTAAACAATGCAACACTAGTCCACTAAGGCGGACACTTCTGTACGCCTTTACCTACAAAAAGTGCGATGAGCCGGTAGAAGCCTGAACAGTGCCTGTATGGGCTTGAAATAAAACGAATCACCTACCGGTTTTTCATGTTCCTTTCACAAAATCGCGCTTACCCTCAACGGACCAGAGATGGCGTCTTGATAGCGTCCAATCCGCCGGGCATGACAAGCAAAGTTACCCGATGTAATTTGTCACAAATTTCTGGCAACTGCTTGATGCAGCGTTTGTTTTAGCGTCTACGCTGATGTTGGATCCAACGCATAAGCCTGATAGTCTAATTTTTTTTCAGTTCCGAGGTGCCCATGAGTCAGGCGTTTCTCCCCTTCTCTCGCCCGAGTATCGGCGACGAAGAAATTGCTGCGGTAGAGCAAGTACTGCGCTCTGGCTGGATCACTACCGGGCCAAAAAACCAGCAACTGGAAGAACACTTCGCCAACTATGTCGGCTGTCGGCATGCCGTCGCATTGTCATCGGCCACCGGTGGCATGCACATTACTTTATTGGCCTTGGGTATCGGACCTGGCGACGAAGTCATCACACCGTCGCAGACCTGGGTGTCGACCGCCAACATGATCTGCCTGCTTGGCGCGACGCCGGTATTCGTCGACGTTGACCGCGACACATTGATGAGCGACGTGGAGAGCATCGAAGCGGCGATCACGCCTCGCACCAAGGCAATCATTCCGGTGCATTACGCCGGCGCGGCATTCGACCTCGATCCGCTCTACGCTCTGGCGGACAAACATGGCATCGCCGTCATCGAAGACGCGGCTCACGCGGCGGGCACTTTCTATAAAGGTCGGCACGTCGGCGCCCAGGGCACGGCGATCTTCTCGTTCCACGCGATCAAGAACATGACCTGCGCCGAAGGCGCGATGTTCGTCAGCGACGACGAAGCCCTGGCCAATCGGGTACGCATGCTCAAGTTCCATGGCCTGGGCGTCGACGCCTACGACCGCCTCACCCACGGCCGCAAACCCCAGGCGCAGGTGATCGAACCCGGCTTCAAGTACAACCTGGCCGACATCAATGCCGCCATCGCCCTGGTGCAGCTGGAACGCCTGGACGCGATCAACGCCAAGCGCACAGAGCTGGCCCAGACCTACCTGCAACGCCTTGAAGGCCTGCCGGTGCAACCGCTGGCCATTCCGGCTCATGCGCAACAGCACGCCTGGCATCTGTTCATCCTGCGCATCGACGCCGAACGTTGTGGGCTGGATCGCGAGGCGTTCATGAAGGCCTTGCAGGAACAAAACATCGGCACCGGTATTCACTTCATCGCCACCCACCTGCACACTTACTACCGGCAGCGTTTCCCCAACATCTACCTGCCCAACACCGAATGGAACTCGGCGCGGCTGTGTTCGATCCCGTTGTTCCCCGACATGACCACCGATGATGTCGATCGTGTCGTCGGCGCCATTGAAAAAACACTGGACAGAAGCCTGTGAAACCTTATCCGATCCGTTGCGTATCAATCGTCATCCCGGTCTACAACGAGCAGGACAGCCTGCCCGAGTTGCTCAGGCGCACCGAAGCGGCGTGCCAGCAACTGCACCATGACTACGAAATTGTGTTGGTCGACGACGGCAGCCGCGACAACTCGGCGCAAATCCTCGAGGAGGCCGCCAGTCGCGACTGCAGCCCGGTGGTGGCGGTCATTCTCAACCGCAACTACGGCCAGCATGCGGCGATCATGGCCGGGTTCGAACAGTGCAAGGGCGATGTGGTGATTACCCTCGACGCCGACCTGCAAAACCCGCCGGAAGAAATCCCGCGGCTGGTGGCTCAGGCCGAACTGGGCTATGACGTGGTCGCCACGGTGCGCAACAACCGTCAGGACTCGGCCTTGCGTCGCTGGCCGTCGAAGCTGATCAACCTCGCCGTGCAACGCTCTACCGGCGTTGCCATGAGCGATTACGGCTGCATGCTGCGCGCCTACCGCCGGACCATCGTCGACGCCATGCTCGCCTGCCGCGAACGCAGCACCTTCATCCCGATCCTGGCCAACAGCTTCGCCCGGCACACCACGGAAATTCTGGTGACCCACGCCGAGCGTGAACACGGCGAATCCAAATACAGCCCGATGCGCCTGATCAATCTGATGTTCGATCTGGTCACCTGCATGACGACCACACCGCTGCGGTTACTGAGCATCGTCGGCTTCGGCATGGCGGCGCTCGGCGTGCTGTTCGCCATCGCGCTGGTTGTGCTGCGCATGGTTTTCGGTGCCGGCTGGGCCGGCGGCGGTACGTTCGTCCTGTTCGCCGTGCTGTTCGTTTTCACCGGTGGCCAATTCATTGGCATGGGCCTGCTGGGCGAGTACCTGGGCCGCATGTACAGCGACGTCCGGGCGCGTCCACGGTTCTTTATCGAAAAGATTTTGCGCAGCACCCCCTCCGCTCCAGCCCCCGTTGTCACCGTTGACGGTCTCACTTCCACTTCTTCAGATCAGGTTCTCTCATGAGTGCAAAAGCTGTTGTCTTCGCTTATCACGATATTGGCTGTGCCGGCATCGAATCCCTGCTTGCCAGCGGTTTCGAGATTGCAGCCGTGTTCACCCATCCCGATGACCCGAAGGAAAATGCGTTCTATGGCTCGGTTGCGCAACTGTGCGCCCGCAAAGGCATCCCGGTGCACGCCCCGGAAGACGCCAACCACCCGCTGTGGATCGAGCGCATCAGCAAGCTCAACCCCGATTACCTGTTTTCGTTCTACTACCGCAATCTGCTGAGCGAACCACTGCTGGCCACCGCTAGCAAAGGCGCCTTCAACCTGCACGGTTCGTTGCTGCCTCGCTACCGTGGCCGCGCACCGGCCAACTGGGTGCTGGTCAATGGTGAAACCGAAACCGGCGTGACCCTGCACCGCATGGTCAAACGTGCCGATGCCGGCGCAATCATTGCCCAGCAACGGGTGGCGATCGAGCGCGCCGACACCGCGCTGACCCTGCACGGCAAATTGCGCCAGGCCGCCAGCGATCTGCTGCGCGACACCTTGCCTGCACTGCTTCAAGGCAAAATCAGCGAGACTGCGCAGGACGAATCCAAAGCCACAGTGTTTGGCCGTCGCACCCCGGCGGACGGCAAACTGGTCTGGAGCAAACCGGCCGAAGAACTGTTCAATCTGGTCCGCGCCGTGACCCAGCCTTACCCGGGCGCGTTCTGTGCCGTGGGCGAGCACAAGTTGATTGTCTGGAGCGCGGATGTCGTCAAGGGCAACGAAGGCCAGGCACCGGGCCGGGTTATCAGCGTCGATCCGCTGCGAATCGCCTGCGGCGAAGACTCGCTGGTGATCAACGCCGGCCAACGCAACGACAACGGCCTGTACCTCAGCGGCCCGCAACTGGCCAACGAGCTGGGACTGGTCGACGGTTCTGTGCTGCGGGGCGCCGAATCGGGCCGTGCACCGCGTCGCACCCGAGTGCTGATCCTCGGCGTCAACGGTTTCATCGGCAATCACCTGTCCGAGCGTCTGCTGCGTGACGATCGCTATGAAGTGTACGGTCTGGACATCGGCTCGGACGCCATCGAGCGCCTGCGCAGCCATCCGAATTTCCACTTCGTCGAAGGCGACATCAGCATCCACTCGGAGTGGATCGAGTACCACATCAAGAAATGCGACGTGGTCCTGCCGCTGGTGGCGATCGCCACGCCGATCGAATACACCCGCAATCCGCTGCGTGTGTTCGAACTGGATTTCGAAGAGAACCTGAAACTGGTTCGCTACTGCGTCAAATACAACAAGCGCGTGATCTTCCCGTCGACCTCCGAAGTCTATGGCATGTGCCAGGACGCCAACTTCGACGAAGACAGCTCCAACCTGGTGGTTGGGCCGATCAACAAGCAACGCTGGATCTACTCGATCTCCAAGCAGCTGCTTGACCGAGTGATATGGGCTTACGGCCAGAAAGGCCTGAACTTCACCCTGTTCCGCCCTTTCAACTGGATGGGCCCACGCCTGGACCGTCTGGACTCGGCGCGTATCGGCAGTTCCCGGGCCATCACCCAGCTGATCCTGAACCTGGTGGAAGGCACGCCGATTCGCCTGTTCGACGGCGGCGAGCAAAAGCGCTGCTTCACCGACATCGCCGATGGCGTCGAAGCCCTGGCGCGGATCATCGACAACGACAACGATGTCTGCAACGGCCAGATCATCAACATCGGCAACCCGGACAACGAAGCCAGCATTCGTCAGTTGGGCGAAGAACTGCTGCGTCAGTTCGAGGCTCACCCGTTGCGCGACAACTTCCCGCCATTCGCCGGTTTCCGCGATATCGAAAGCAAGGCCTTCTACGGCACCGGCTATCAGGACGTATCTCACCGCAAACCGAGCATCGCCAACGCCAAGCGTCTGCTTGACTGGGCACCAACCGTGGAGATGAAGGAAACCATCGGCAACACGCTGGACTTCTTCCTGCGCGAGGCCATGCTCGAAATCGCGGACAAAAAACGTTGATGCAGGCAGGCCTTCGAATCGATGTCGACACCTACCGAGGCACCCGTGAAGGGGTGCCGCGGTTACTCGAAATGCTCGATGAAGCACAGGTCAAGGCGACGTTTTTCTTCAGCGTCGGGCCAGACAACATGGGGCGCCACTTGTGGCGCCTTATCCGTCCGCAGTTTCTCTGGAAGATGCTTCGTTCCAACGCTGCCGGCCTGTATGGCTGGGACATTTTGCTGGCCGGCACCGCGTGGCCGGGCAAACCGATCGGTCGCGATCTCGGGCACCTGATGCGTCAGGCGCAGGCGGCCGGGCATGAAGTCGGCCTGCACGCCTGGGATCACCACGGCTGGCAGGCCAATGCCGGACGCTGGAGCCAGGCGCAACTGATCGAGCAGATTCGCCGCGGCGTCGACAGCCTCAGTGACATCCTCGGGCAAAAAGTCGAATGCTCGGCGTCCGCCGGTTGGCGGGCGGACGAGCGTGTGATCGAAGCCAAGCAAGGTTTCGGCTTTCGCTACAACAGCGATTGTCGAGGCCAGCACCTGTTCCAGCCGATCCTGACCAATGGTAGTCTGGGGGCACCGCAGATTCCGGTGGACCTGCCGACCTTCGACGAAGTGGTTGGCCCGACCGTTGCGGCCAAAGACTTCAACACCTTCATTCTTGAGCGGTTCTCCCCGCAAAAACTCAATGTCTACACTGTCCATGCCGAAGTAGAAGGGATTCTGATGGCCAACGATTTTCGCCAATTACTGGCCGATGCTCGCCAACGTGATATTCATTTCCAGCCCTTGGGCAATTTGCTTCCCGACGCCCCCGCCATCTTGCCAAAGGGCCGGGTGGTACGCGGCACCCTTGAGGGTCGCGAAGGCTGGCTCGGGGTTCAAGGCGCATGAGCAAACCCTGGGCATTGCCGTTATTACTGGTCATTCTGGCGCTGGCGTACCTGCTGCCGCTAGGCTCTCACGGCCTATGGATTCCCGACGAAACCCGTTACGCCCAGATCAGCCAGGACATGCTCCTGAGCGGTAACTGGGTGTCGCCGCATTTCATGAGCCTGCGTTACTTCGAAAAGCCCATCGCGGGCTACTGGATGATCGCTATCGGCCAGGCGCTGTTTGGCGACAATCTGTTTGGCGTACGTATTGCCTCGGTGCTGAGCACCGGGCTGAGCGTGTTGTTATGTTATCTGATCGCTCACCGGCTGTGGAACGAGCCGCGCAAGAGTTTTGCCTGTGCGCTGCTGTACATGAGTTTTGCGATCGTCGCCGGGCAAGCCGGCTACGCTAACCTCGATCCGCAATTCACCTTCTGGGTCAACCTGAGCCTGGTGGCTTTGTGGTTTGCGTTTGACAGCACCAGCCGTGGCCAACGCCTGCTCGGCTGGACATTACTGGGGCTGGCCTGCGGCATGGGTTTCATGACCAAAGGCTTCCTCGCCTGGGCGTTGCCGGTGTTGATCGCCCTGCCCTGGGTGCTCTGGCAGAAACGCTGGCGGGAACTGCTGACTTACGGCCCTGTGGCGATTGTCGTGGCCATCGCGGTGAGCCTGCCGTGGGTCTTGGCGGTGCACGCGCAGGAACCCGATTACTGGCGGTTCTTCTTCTGGCACGAACACATCCGCCGCTTCGCCGGAGATGACGCCCAACACGATGCGCCATGGTGGTTCTACCTGCCGCTGCTGGTGGCGTTCAGCCTGCCATGGGCGGCGTTGCTGCCATCGGCGCTGAAACAGGCCTGGCAGACCCGGCGTCAGGCCAACATCGCTTTCCTGCTGCTGTGGTTGCTGATGCCCTTGCTGTTTTTCAGCCTGAGCAACGGCAAGCTGCCGACCTACATCATGCCCTGCCTGCTGCCTCTGGCGTTGTTGCTGGGCCATGCCCTGGCGGACCGACTGAAGCTGGAACAGGGCCGGGTGCTGGGGATCAATGGCCTGCTGAACATGACGCTGGGCCTGATCGTCCTGATTGCGCTGGTCTATCTGCAACTGAAAAAGCCGCTGTACACCCACGAACTGCACAACCTGGTATTGGTGTTCATCGGGTTGATCGGCTGGATCATGGCCAACCTGCTGCAGGCCTTCCGTCCCTTGCAATGCTGGGCGGCACCGGCCTTTGGCAGTTTGCTGCTGATCGGCGTGCTGCCGGCCGGCATGCCGGATTCGGTGGTGGCGAACAAGATGCCCGACCAATTCATCCTCCAGCACGTTCCGGAACTGGCGCAAACCGACAAGCTGTTGAGCAACGACCTGGGCGCTGCCTCGGCCCTGGCCTGGCGCTTGAAACGCCCCGAGGTGGCGTTGTACAACACGATAGGCGAATTGAAATACGGCCTCGACTATCCTGATCCTGATCCTGATGCAATGCAGCAGCGGGTCGATCTGGAGCACGTGCAACAGTGGATGCGCGAAGCGCGCCAGAGTGGTTCGGTCGGCGTGGTGATGCGGGTCAAAGGGGATGACGAACTGCAAGAAATCGAACTGCTGCCCAAGGATGGCAAACGTTATGAACAAGGCAACCTGGTGATTCTGATCTTCCCTCAGGATGCATCATGAGCCTGTTGTTGCTACTGACCGCCTGCCTGCTGACTTGCCTTGGCCAGATCGCCCAGAAGTACGCCGTGGAAAGCTGGCGTGGCAAGACCTCGGGCTGGGGCGAGAAACTGCGTTCGCCCTGGCTGTGGCTGGCGCTCGTCTCTCTGGGGCTGGGCTTGCTGGTCTGGCTGCTGGTGTTGCAGCGGCTCGAAGTCGGTATCGCCTATCCCATGCTCAGCCTGAATTTCGTGCTGATCACACTGGTCGCCCGTTTCGTCTTTCACGAAGTCATCGACCGCCGTCACTGGTTGGGCGTGGCGCTGGTGATCAGTGGTGTGGCGCTGCTGGGGCAACACGCATGAGTCTGCGTCGCGGAATCGCTTTCGCCCTGGGCAGCGTGCTGTTGGGCACCGTCGCGCAGCTGGGCATGCGCTGGAGCATGACTCGCTTGCCACATCCCGAACAATGGTTAGCGGCCTTGAGCAGCGGCAGCGTCGATATGCCCGCGGTGATTGTCGTGCTGGCCGCCATCCTCGCCTATGCCGTGTCGATGCTCACCTGGCTCGCCGCCCTGCGGGATGTGCCCCTGGGGCGTGCCTATTCGCTACTGAGCATCAGCTACGCGCTGGTGTATGTGCTGGCCGCCAGCCTGCCGCTGTTCAACGAATCCTTCAGTCTTTCAAAAACCCTGGGAGTGGCGCTGGTCATCCTGGGTGTTATCACTATTAATTCTCGACCTGCTCGCGCGCCCGAACTTAGGAGTGCATCATGAAAATCAGTGTATTTGGTAGCGGTTACGTTGGTCTGGTGCAAGCCGCCGTCCTGGCTGAAGTCGGCCACGACGTAGTGTGTATGGACATTGACGAGAAAAAAGTTGCGTTGCTGCAACAAGGCCACGTCAGCATCTTCGAGCCGGGGCTGGCCAGCCTGGTGCGTGAAAGCCTGGACGCCAAGCGGCTGCAGTTCACCTCGGACGAAAAATTCGCGGTGCAACATGGCCAGGTGCTGTTCATCGCTGTTGGCACGCCGTCCCGGGAGGATGGTTCGGCGGATCTGCAATACGTGTTGTCCGTGGGTGAAGCGGTGGCGCGTCATCGTGAACAACCGGTGATCCTGGTGGAGAAATCCACGGTGCCGGTGGGCACTGGCGATACGCTGCGCGTCCATATCGACAATTACCTGCTCAAGGCCGGCCGGCAGTTGCAGTTCGATATCGTTTCCAACCCGGAATTTTTGAAAGAAGGTTCGGCCGTGGCCGATTGCCGGCGCCCGGACCGCATCATCATCGGCTGTGAAGGCGATGAAGTGCGCGACGTGATGCGCGACCTCTATGCACCGTTCAACCGCAACCATGACCGCGTCATGTTCATGGACCTGCGCAGCGCCGAGCTGACCAAATACGCCGCCAACTGCATGCTGGCGACCAAAATCAGCTTCATCAACCAGATCGCCGAGCTGGCCGAGCACCTGGGTGCCGACATCGAATCGGTACGACTGGGCATCGGTGCCGATTCGCGCATCGGTTACCACTTCATCTACCCCGGCTGCGGTTACGGCGGCTCGTGTTTCCCCAAGGACATGCGCGCACTGATTCACAGTGCCGAAGAAGCCCATTGCAACAGCGACCTGCTGCAAGCGGTGGAAGCCATCAACCAGCGGCAGAAACACAAACTGTTCGAACGCATCAACGCCTTCTACAAAGGTGATTTGCGCGACAAGACCTTCGCCGTGTGGGGCCTGGCCTTCAAGCCCAACACCGACGACATGCGCGACGCGCCGAGCCGGGTGCTGCTGGAATCGTTGTGGGCTGCGGGGGCCAATGTGCGCGCGTTCGACCCGGAAGCCATGCAGGAAACCCAACAACTTTATCCTGACGAACCGAAGCTGATGCTCATGGGCACACCGGAATCGGTGCTTGCAGGAGCCGACGCGTTGATCATCTGCACCGAATGGCAGCAGTTCAAGGCGCCGGATTTTGACCTGATCCAGCAACGTCTGAATGCACCAGTGATTTTCGACGGACGTAACCTGTACGACGCAGAGCGCTTGGCCCGTAGCGGTTTCCTGTACTTCCCGATGGGCCGTGGTGAATCGTGCAAGTTACCGATTCCAGCCGCCTCAGTCGTCGCGTGAGTACGCTATCGCCCGGCATTCGTCGGCAGTCCTTAGGGTTCGGGCTGCTGACGCTGATGCTGTTCATCGCAGGGGCGTATCAGCAAACGGCGATCGGTTTCGATTCGCGGTTCGTGCTGTTCGCCCAGGAAATGCTGCGCCACGGGCCGTCGTTTTTCCCGACCACCTACGGCCAGCCCTATGCCGATTACTCGGCGCTGTCTACCGTGTTTGTCTGGCTGCTGTCCCTGCCGTTCGGTCAGGTCAATAGCCTCACCGCGTGGTTGCCGAGCGCCATCGGCGCCGCGGTGATCGTCACGTTGATGTACCGGTTGCTCGCGCCCTGCTCCACACGCTGGGCGCTGCTGAGCATCGCGTTGATGTTGCTCACCAGTACGTTTGTCACTGAAACCCGTGCCGTGTCCCAGGACCTGATGCTGGCGGCCGTGGCCTTTTCGGTGTTCTACCTTGGGTACGCCGCCGATCATTTCGCGATGCCCCGTCGGTGGCCGCTGATTTTTGTGCTGCTACTGTTGGGCTTCGGGATTCGCGGGCCGATCGGGCTGGTGATCCCCACCGGTATGCTGTGCAGCTACTACCTGCTCAATCGCCAATGGTCGCGGTTGTTCGGTTTTGGGCTGTTGGCGGCGGTGTTGCTGGTGGTGTGCGTCGGCGCACTGCTGTGGCTGGCCGAAGCCAGTGGTGGAACGGCCTTCATGCATGATGTGGTGCGCATGCAGTTCATGGGGCGCATGGACGGCAGTGAAGGCGTCAGTGGTTCACTGTATTACTTCACCGCTTCGTTTGGCAACTATGCGCTCGCCTATCCATTGGCGCTGCTGGTATTGGCCGCGGTCTGGCTGACGAATCCACGGCAGGCAGGTCCGGCATTACGCCTGTTGCAATACTGCACGGCGGCCGGGTTGATCGTGATGATTGGCTTATCGATTCCCCAGGCGAAAAAGGCCCGTTACCTGCTGCCGATGCTGCCCATGGCGGCGATCATTGCGGCGTACCCGTTTCAGGTGGCGCAGGGTCGGGTGTTCGGTTGGTTGCGGGGTTTGATGCAAGGGCTGTGGTTGGTGATACCGGGGGTGTTGATTGTCGCATTGCTGATCATTCAGCGGCGTCTGCCAGCACAACCACCTGCCTTTGTGCCGGTATTGATCGTGCTTGCGGCTCTGCAAGTCATCACGCTGGCGGCTTGGTTCCGCGCTCACTGGCGAGCCGAGGTGCTGGCCTGTTGCGCAGTCCTGGCGCTGTGGTCGGTTTATATCCTGGTGTTTGAACCGGTCGAACGTCAGCTTTACGACACGCAAGCCTTCAGCCGGGCCGCGTTCGCAGAGATTCAAAAAGCCCCGGCGCCGTTGGTGCTGCACGGCATGGGCAAAGACGCCAAGGCGATCAAGTTCATGGTCAATATCGAGCAGGACTTGCAACCGGTGTTCACTGAATCGACACAGGAACTGGAAGCCCTCTCGGGGCCGGCCTGGCTGATGATGGACCGAAACGACTACAACGCCTTGCAAGGTACTCCGCTGGGTGCCCAGCCACCGGTATTGAGCGGACGTTTCGATAAAAACGATTTCGTATTGCTGCACACGCCTCCCTTGTAGGAACTGCCGCAGTCTGCGATCTTTTGATGGTCTCGATGTTGCTGAAGAGCAAGATCAAAAGATCGCAGCCTTCAGCAGCTCGTACGTAGGCATGTATTGTCCGTTAGTTACTGTTAGCCACACTTGAACACCTACGTTCGAGGTCAAACCGGCGCCTTCAAATCCACACCCAGCGCCTGGGCGAATGCCTTCACCAACGGACTGCGCACGGTGTTGTGGCGCAGGATCAGATTGAACGGCGTGACGATGTTGATCAGGTCCGGACGCACCGCCCGAAACTCTCCCTGAGCCACCAGGTTTGCCGCGTAATGCTCGGGCAGAAAGCCGACGAAACGGCCGGTCTTGACCAGCAGCGCCACGGCCTCCACTTGAGTCGCCGAGGCGGAAAAGCTGTCGTAGCGGGCAAAATTCAGTTTGTCCCGATGGATCGCGTAACGGTGGTTGATGCACTCGTAATCCTGCAGCACATTGCCACCCATTTCCGCTTCCGGCACCGAGAACAGCGGATGACCGACGGCGCAATACACGTATGAGCGTTCTTCATAAAGCGGGAAGTAATCGAACTCTTCTCTTTTTTGATAAACCGGCACGATCCCGGCCACTAACCGCCCCTCGACCACGCCTCTTTCCACTTCATCTAACTGCGACGCCTGAAGTTGAAACCTTACTTTCGGCGACTCTTCATTTATCCTTCTGAGCGCCGTAACTAACGGCGAATTTGAGTCCGTAATTGTATTATCAATGACGCCCACTCCAAGGTCGCCAATAAGTTCGTTCTGCGCCGAACTAAGCCGATCACGAAAGTTATCGACCGAGGCAAATAAATCGATCGAGGCCTGATACACCAGACGCCCTTCTTCGGTCAGGTGAAACCCTTCCCGTCCCCGGGTACACAGGCGCATACCGATACGGATCTCAAGGTCGGAAATCTGTTTGCTGATGGCCGCCAAGCCCACATTCAGCTCATTCTGCGCCGCACTGAAACCGCCGGCCTCGACCACGGCCTTGAATACTTTGAGCAATTTGAAGTCCAGACCGCTGAGGGCCAGCGGCGCCCGATGTACCGTTTTCAGCGGCGGGTTTCCGGAATTGGAAAGTGGGGTTTCCATAATGCTTATTTACCTCTGGCGCCGTATTCAACAACCTGTGTCCAACAACAAAAACAGTGCTGGCTAATAATAATGAACACAGAAAACAAGGCTTGGCAACCGTTAATAAATCCCGCCAATCAGTGCCAACTCACTGATTTCGAACTATTAAAAGCTGACACTTCGATCAGCTCTCGCCCTTTAGCAACTGCCCTCTTGAACACTGCTCGGCCATGACCACACCCGAATAATTTCCGGAAGTGTTTCAGGCTCTGCACACCGATATCAGTTCGCGTTACCGACGAGGAAAACAACAATGTCTCAAACCACCGACCGTCTCTGGGGTGCCCGCTTCAAGAGCGGCCCGTCCGAAGCCCTGGCGGCCCTGTCCCGTTGCCCCGAGCGCTACTTTCGCCTGACCCCGTACGACCTCGCCGGTTCCAAGGCGCATGCCCGGGAATTGCAGCGCGCCGGTCTTCTGAGCGAGCAGGAAACCCAGACCATGCTCGACGCCCTGCAGCGCATCGGTGATGACTTCCGTGCCGGCAGCATCGCGCCGACCCTGGACGACGAAGACGTGCACACCTTCATCGAGCGCCTGCTGACCGAACGCCTCGGCGCACTGGGCGGCAAGCTGCGCGCCGGCCGTTCGCGCAACGACCAGACCGCCAACGACCTGCGGCTGTTCCTGCGTGATCACGTGCGTACTTTGGCCGTTGAAGTGCTGGCCTTGCAGCAAGCGCTGGTGGAGCAGGCCGAGCAACACGTCGAAAGCATCTGCCCGGGCTTCACTCACCTGCAACAGGCCCAGCCGATCGTCTTCGCTCACCACTTGCTGGCCCACGCCCAATCGATGCTGCGCGACGTGCAGCGTCTGGTGGACTGGGACGCGCGCACCTCGCTGTCGCCACTGGGTGCGGCGGCCATGGCCGGTTCCGCCATCGCTCGCCTGCCCCAGCAGTCGGCCAAGGAAATGGGCTACAGCGGCGTGTGCGAAAACTCCATCGACGCCGTGGCCAGCCGCGATCACGTCGCCGAATTCCTGTTTATCGCCAGCATGCTCGGGATCAACATTTCCCGCCTCGCCGAAGAATTCTGCCTGTGGTCGTCGCGGCAATTTCGCTGGGTCGCGCTGGATGATGCCTACGCCACCGGCAGCTCGATCATGCCGCAGAAGAAAAACCCGGACATCGCCGAACTGGCCCGGGGCAAGGCTGGCCGCTTGATCGGCAACCTGACCGGTCTGCTGTCGACGCTGAAATCCCTGCCGCTGTCCTACAACCGTGACTTGAGCGAAGACAAGAACGGCGTGCTCGACAGCATCGACACCCTGCTGCTGGTGCTGCCGGCCATGGCCGGGATGGTCGCGACCATGAAGGTCAACGTCGAAGAACTGCGCCGTCAGGCACCGCTGGGTTTCACCCTTGCCACCGAAGTCGCCGACTGGTTGGCGATGCGCGGTGTGCCGTTCAAGGAAGCTCATGAAATCACCGGCGCATTGGTCCAAGCCTGCGAGAAACATGACATCGAACTGTGGGAAGCCTCGCCAGCGCTACTGGCCGAGATCGATCCGCGTCTGACGCCTGAGGTGCGCGACAGCCTGACCCTCGAAGCCGCCATCGCTGCCCGCAGTGGCTGGGGCGGTACTGCGCCGCAACAGGTGCGCGAGCAGATCGGCCGACTGAAAACCGCCCTTGTCGCGCAGCAAGAGTGGACCGAGAACTATCAGGGCTTCCGCCTCTGATCCAGGGCGAAAACCCTGCGCGAGCGCTGCAACTGATAAACCACACACGCCGCCCGTATCGAGGGCGGCGTACGGAGAACCAACATGAGCCAGACACAGGCAGAACGACTCCAGGCGGAGCGCAAACTGGCGGAAAACCAGTTCGATATCACCCAGTACCAACACGTGCCACGGCGTTACTACGGGCGGATTTTCTTCGCCAGCGTCATCGTGATCGCGATCGTCGGCCTGGTTCGGGCCTTCGCCGAAGGCAAGATCGAATGGTCGTACATCGGCCAGTTCCTCACTTCGCAAGCGATCATGTGGGGCTTGCTCAACACCATCGTCATGGCGGTGCTGGCGATGGCGCTGGGCATTGTCTTCGGGGTGATCACGGCGATCATGCGCATGTCGGCCAACCCGATCCTGCGCTATGTGGCGCTGACCTACACCTGGCTGTTCCGTGGCACGCCGCTGATCCTGCAGCTGTTGCTGTGGTTCAACCTGGCGCTGATCTTCCCCACCATCGGTATCCCCGGCCTGTTCGAAATGGACACCGTGAGCCTGATGACGCCCTTCGTCGCCGCCCTCCTCGGCTTGAGCATCAACCAGGGCGCCTATACCGCCGAAGTGGTGCGTGCCGGCCTGTTGTCGGTGGACACCGGCCAGTACGAAGCCGCCAAGTCGATCGGCATGCCGCGCCTGCAAGCGCTGCGCCGGATCATCCTGCCTCAGGCCATGCGGATCATCATTCCGCCAGTCGGTAACGAATTCATCGGCATGGTGAAAATGACCTCCCTGGCGAGCGTCATCCAGTACTCGGAACTGCTCTACAACGCGCAGAACATCTACTACGCCAACGCCCGTGTGATGGAGCTGCTGATCGTCGCCGGTATCTGGTACCTGGCCACGGTCACCGTGCTGTCCTTTGGTCAAAGCCGTCTGGAGCGTCGTTTCGCTCGCGGCGCCGGCAAGCGTTCTTGAGGAGCCCAACATGAGAAGCATCGTCAAGGCCGTGAGCCTGAACAAGTATTACGACCATTTCCACGCGCTCAAGGACATCAACATCGAAGTCGAGCAAGGCGAAGTCCTGTGCATCATCGGCCCGTCCGGCTCCGGCAAAAGCACCCTGCTGCGCTGCGTGAATCAGCTGGAAAAAATCGACAAGGGCGGCCTGTGGGTCGACGGCGAACTGGTGGGTTACCGGATCGTCGGCAACAAACTGCACGAGCTCAACGAATCGCAGATCGCTCGTCAGCGCCTGGCCACGGGCATGGTGTTCCAGCGTTTCAACCTGTTCCCGCACATGACTGTGCTGCAAAACATCATCGAAGGGCCGTGCCAGGTGCTCAAGCGTTCGCCCAAAGAGGCGCACGAAGAAGCCGTGGAACTGCTCGCTCGCGTCGGTCTGGCCGACAAGCGCAACAGCTACCCGATCGAACTGTCGGGTGGTCAGCAACAACGTGTCGCCATTGCCCGTGCATTGGCCATGCGCCCCAAGCTGATGCTGTTCGATGAACCCACTTCGGCACTCGACCCGGAACTGGTCGGAGAGGTGCTGTCGGTGATGCGCGATCTGGCGCAAACCGGCATGACCATGATCGTCGTCACCCATGAACTGGGCTTCGCTCGCGAGGTTTCCAACCGGATGGTGTTCATGGACGGCGGGCAGATCGTGGAGGCTGGAAGCCCCGAAGAAATACTAATAAGTCCGCAAAACCCACGCACCCAAAGCTTCATTTCTGCCGTTCGAACCTAAGCGCCCTTTGGCGCTCACAACACTCATAAGAGAACGACCATGAAGAACCTAGTAATCCCTGCAGTACTTGCCAGCGTCCTGGCATCCGGTTTCGCCTTCGCTGCCGAGTTGCCGGCCAGCATCAAGGACAAGGGCGAGATCGTTGTCGCGATCATGCCGAACTACCCGCCGATGGATTTCAAGGACCCGGCCACCAACACCCTCACCGGCCTTGACTATGACCTGGGCAACGCCCTGGCCGAACGTCTGGGCGTGAAGATCAAATGGCAGGAAACCGGCTTCGAGCAAATGATCAACGCGCTCACGACTGACCGCGTAGACATGGTGCTGTCGGGCATGACCGACACCGCCGAGCGTCAGGCCAGCGTGACCTTCGTCGACTATTTCACCAGCGGTCCGCAGTTCTACACCTTGCAGAAAAACAAGGACACCAACGAGATCGTCGACCTGTGCGGCAAGAAAGTCGGCACCAGCCGCCGTACCACCTTCCCGGCGGAAATCGCCGAGTGGAGCAAGGCCAACTGCGAAGCCGCCGGCAAGCCTGCGATCAACGTGATCGGCACCGAAGGCTCGGCCGACGCCCGTGCGCAACTGCGTCAGAGCCGTATCGATGCGGCCATGCAGGGCAGCGAAACCCTGCCGTACCTCAAGACCCAGGAAAAGGACATGTACAAAACCGTGGGGCTGCCAATCTCCAAGCAGTTCTCGGGCATGGGTGTGAGCAAGAAAAAACCTGAGCTGAGCGAAGCGGTGAAAGTCGCGTTGCAAAGCATGATCGATGACGGCAGCTACCAGGCAATCCTGAAGAAATGGGACCTGGAACTGGGCGCGATCAAGACCGTGACCATTAACGCCGGCAAGTAATGCTTGCCCCGTAGAAGCGAGGCTTGCCCGCGAAGAGGCCCTGCCAGTCAACTTTGACGTTGAATGACACACCGCTTTCGCGAGCAAGCTTCGCTCCTACAGGGTCTGTGTTTTATCTATGGATGAAGGGAGCGCCACGATGTCCTCCTCGCTGCAACCCACCTGGCCCGACCAGCACAAGGCCTGTCTCGCCCTGGCCTTCGACCTCGATGGCCCCACCGGCGATGCCATGCTCAATGGCTCGATCTGGCGCAAGCCCGAGTATTTTGGTTTCGGCGGTTACGGCCCCTATCGGGCGCTGCCGCGGATTCTCGACCTGCTGGATGAGTTCCGGATCCCGACCACGTTTTTCGTTCCGGCCTGGGTCGTGGAGAACTGGCCGAAACAATGCCAGGCGATTGTCGAGCGCGGGCATGAGGTGGCCTATCACGGCTACAAACACGAATCCTTTTACGCCCTGACGCTGGAGCAGCAGAAGGACGTGATGCACCAATCCCGCGAGGTGTTCTGGAAGTACCTGAACATCCGCGCTGAAGGTTTCCGCACTCCGTCCGGCGACTGGCGGGCCGAAACGCCGGCCATGCTGGTGGAAGCCGGCGTGACCTATTCCAGCAGCATGCGCGGCGATGACCGGCCCTACCTGGTCAAGGTGCCGGGCTTCGATACACCACTGGTGGAGATCCCCGGCCGCTGGGAAATGGACGACTACGCCTCCCTCGCCTACACCCGTGCGCCGGATTTTCCTTCCGGGCTGGACCGTACCGCCAGCTACGAACTCACCCTCGATAACTGGTGCCGCGAGTTCGATGGCGCCATGGCTGAAGGCCTGTGCCTGACCACCCTGTTCCACCCCAAGATCACCGGCAAACCGGGGCGCATCCTGTTGCTGGAAAAACTCTTCGAACACATGCGCCAACGCGACGACGTGTGGTTCGCCACCTGCCGCGATGTCGCCCACTGGTGGCTGAAGGAGCATCACCATGGCTGATTCCATTGTCTGGCCCAACGGCTACCGCTGCGCCGTGGTGCTGACCGTCGATTACAACGACATCCACGGCATCCTCACCCAGGCGCCGGAAGTCGCCGGGCGCGACAAGACCTTGTCGGTGTGGCGCTATGGCACCCAGCGCGGGGTCGAGCGTTTGCTGGGCCTGTTAGAAGAACTGGGGGTTTCCAGCAGCTGGTTCGTGCCCGGCATCGTTGCCGAGGAAAAACCGCAACACCTCCGGGCGATCCAGGCCGGCGGGCATGAGATTGCCTGCGCTGGCTATCGCCATCAGCACTACGACAACCTGACCCTGGCTGAGCAAAGCGCCGAAATCGCCAAGGGCTGCGCGGCCTTGAACGCGTTGACCGGTCAGCGTCCGACAGGCTTTCGCATCCCGGCCGGCAATGGCGCACCGGGCTTCATCGAGGCGTTGCGCGAGCACGGTATCCGTTGGTCCTCGTCATGGCGCGGCGATGATTTGCCCTTCGCCCATCCGACGGCTCCCGAGGTGATCGAACTGCCGTTGCACTACGAACTGGAAGACGAGCCCTATTTCGCCTTCAACCTCAGCCCGGCGGTGCCACCGGCGCAATCGCGCATCGCCTCCTACAGCCACACCCTTGGCAATCTGAAGATGGACTTCGCCGGGTTTCACCGGTTCGGCTTGTGTTACGTGCTGCGGCTGCACCCGGAAATCATCGCCACGCCAGGGCGGATCGGCGTGTTGCGTGAATTGCTGCAAAGCATTCAGCAGCACAATGACGTGTGGATCGCCACCGGTGCCGAAGTGGCTCAGTGGTGGGCCGAGTCGGCAGCGCCGGTGACTGAGGATCACCCGGCCGCTGTGTACGAGCGTCATTATCGGGATTACGGCGTATGAGAGATCAGGATGGGGTTATGCGAATGGCGCGGCTGGCGCAGTTCTGCGTCGATACCCGTTTCGACGATTTACCCGGCGCGTTGGTGGAGCAAGCCAAGCGACACATTCTCGACACCTTCGGCGCAGCCCTGGCCGGAGCCGGCAGCGATGTGGCGAAACAGGCGCGTCAGGTGTTCAAGGGAGAAGCCGGCAGCACGTTGGTCTGGGGCACCGGTCAGCGAGTCGGCGCGGCGCAAGCCGCCATGCTCAACGGCATCGCCGCGCATGCCCTGGAGCTGGACGATACCGGCGGCTGCGACCATTCCGGCGCGGTGGTGCTGCCGGCGGTGATGGCGGCGCTGTCGATGTCAACGAAGCCAGTAGACGGCCGCGAACTGATCACTGCCGTGGTGATCGGCTACGAAATCGGCCGTAGGGTGCTCGAAGCCTGCGGCAGTTACTCGGCCCACAACGGCGCCGGTTGGCACTCCACGGCGACGTGCGGAGTGTTTGGCGCGGCGGCGGCCAGTGCACGGATTCTGGGGCTGGATGCACAACAAACCTTGTCGGCACTCGGCATCGCCGGCAGCTTCAGCGGTGGTCTGTGGGCGTTTATCCATGACGGTTCGCAAAGCAAAAGACTCCACAGCGGACGCGCCGCCGAAGGTGGATTGCTGGCCACGCGGTTTGCCCAACAAGGCATCACCGGGCCGACAAAACTGTTCGATGACGTCTGGGGCGGTTTCCTCAAGACCCTCGCGGCGGACACCGCCGTGCCCGAGGCGTTGGACGCCGAACTGGGCCACATATGGAAACTCGCGCGCTGCTCGATCAAGCCCTATGCGGCATGCCGGGGGACGCATTCGGCGATCGACGCGTTGGGCCTGTTGCTCGATCAATTGCAGATCAGCGCCGATCAGGTCGAGGACGTTCAGGTGTCGCTGTGCGGATTCCTTCAGGACATGTGTGGCGGTCAGGACATCAGCACGTTGCCGGCGGCGCAGATGAGTCTGCGCTATGCCCTGGCAGCCCGGCTGAACCACGGTCATTGCCGATTGGAAGCCTATGACGAAGAACAGCGCCGCCACCCGCAGATTGCACACTGGATGTTGCGTATTCGCCTTGAAGTCGACCCGCAACTGTCCGAGGATGGTGAGCCTGTCGTCAGCGTGCGGACCGTGGACGGTCGGCAAGCGAGTCTGTGCGTTGAGGTGCCGTTGGGGGCGCCGGGCAATCCGCTGAGCGATGCGGCGCTGGAGGAGAAATTCTTCAGCCTGGCCGGGCGGGTGATACCGCGACAGCAGGCCAGTCAACTGCTGGAACAGTTGTGGCGACTGGAAAATTTGAGTGCTGTCGAATCACTGGAGCAATGGCTGAACACACAGTGATCGTTCCCACGCTCCGCGTGGGAATGTCTCACCGGACGCTTTGCGTCCGCTCTTGGGACGCAGAGCGTCCCTGGCTGCATTCCCACGCAGAGCGTGGGAACGATCAACTCTAAAACAAGGACTCGTGTTCCACCGTGGCCACTTACTCGCTCGTTATCCGCCGGCTGATGATCTGCTCGCTGACCATCGTCGTCAGTCGCGCCATCACCAGCCCGTTGCTCACGCTATTCCTGAGCACCAAGCTCGGCCTCAACCAACAGGACGTCGGCCTGTTGCTCGGCATCGCGGTGTTCATCGCGACCCTGCTCGCGCTCTATGGCGGTTACATCATCGACCGCCTCGAAAAGCGTCGGCTGTTGATCCTGGCCATGCTCTCCAGCGCCATCGGTTTCGTGCTGCTGACCTTCGCCGAAAACCTCTACCTGACCACCGCGACCCTGGTGATCACCGAAACCGCCTCGGCGCTGTTTCTGATCGGCTCCAAGGCGATCCTCAGCGAAAACCTGCCCATGGGTCAGCGCGCCAAGGCCTTTTCGCTGCGCTACACCCTGACCAACATCGGCTATGCCACCGGCCCGATGCTCGGTGTGGTGATCGCCGGCGTGTACCCGATTGCGCCGTTCCTGATTGCCGGCGGCATCGCGTTCTTTAGCATTTTCCTGATGAGCGGCATTCCCAAGGACCCGGCCCAGACACCCGCCATCGGCCAGCCCCAAAGCTTTCTCAAAACCCTGGTCACCCTGAAAAACGACCGCACGCTGATCATGTTCACCTGCGGCTGCCTGCTCAGCACCGTGGTCCACGGTCGTTTTACCTTGTACCTGTCGCAATACCTGCTGGTGACCCACGACTCCAAACGAGCGCTGGAAACCATGGCCGCCCTGCTCGCCTGCAACGCGATCAGCGTGATCCTGCTGCAATACCAGATCGGCCGGTTTCTCAAGCGCGAACAACTGCGGTACTGGATTGTCGGCGGCAGCAGCCTGTTCATCCTCGGCTTGATCGGTTTCAGCCTGGCCGACGGCTTGGTGAGCTGGTGCATCGCGATGTTCATTTTCACCCTCGGCGAAATGATCATTTACCCGGCCGAATTCCTCTTCGTCGACACCCTGGCCCCGGAAGAGCTGCGCGGCAGCTACTACGGCGCGCAGAACCTCGCAGCCCTCGGTGGTGCGCTGAGCCCGGTGATCTGCGGCTTCCTGCTGATGCACACGCCCGCGCCCACTATGTTCTATGCCCTGAGCGCGTTGACGGCGATGGGCGGTTTTCTCTGTTTCATGAGCGGTCGACGCGTCGCGATGCTGCAAAAATAATGCATTGAAGCTGCATTAATATGAATTTGTCAGCATCGGTAATGACCGGCACACTGTGCGCCGTTTCTCCCCCAATAGTTGGAACCACTTCAAGGGCTTTCCGGGTATCCGGACAAGCCTTTTTTTTGCCCTGGTTTTTGTCAAAGGATCGATGTTCGTCATGCTCGCTCACTGGTTGCCCGCCGCCATCAACACCCGCCCCTCCGAATGGAGCCGTGCCGCCATCGGCATGGCCATGGGGACGATGTTCAGTGTCTGGTTGTGCGGCCAGGTGTTCGGCATCGATGTGGCGCTGCACCTGATTGGTCCGTTGGGCGCTTCGGCGGTATTGCTGTTCGCCGTGTCCTCAGGCGCGCTGGCCCAGCCGTGGTCGATTCTTGGCGGTTATCTGTGCGCGGGGGTGATCTCGCTGCTGGTCGCTCACGTACTCGGCCGCACCCTCGGCAGCGCCTGCCTCGCGGCGGGCATGGCGCTGATTCTGATGTGCTGGCTGCGTTGCCTGCACCCACCAGCCGGGGCGCTGGCGCTGCTGATGGTGTTGGCAGACCCGGCGACCATCGCCATGGACTGGAAAGCCCTCGGCCCCGTGATGCTCAGCGGTTCGACGATGCTGCTCAGCGCGTTGGCGTACAACAACTTCACGCGCATTCGTTACCCCAAGCGTCCCGCCGAACCGGCCCCGCTAATGCCCGCGGCCGACAGCCAGGCGATCACCGCCGAAGATCTGCGACGCGCACTCGCCGACATGGAGGCCTTCTACGACGTCACCCCTGAAGACCTCGAGCAGTTGATTCATGCCAGTGAGTTGCATGCCAAGCGGCGCAGTATCGGTGAAGTGCTGAGCAGCAGAGTCTGAGTTCATCAACGGCAGCAGCAGGCTTTTGTGGCGAGGGAGCTTGCTCCCGCTGGGCTGCGAAGCGGCCCCTTCACAGAGCCTGCGACTGCTGCGCAGTCGAACGGGAGCAAGCTCCCTCGCCACAGGTTGAAGTTGGACTCGACAACAGTTCAGGCCGCAGACTGCTGCCGCGCCGGCACCGCCAGGCTCACTGCGCGCACCGAAGCACCGACACTCAAGCCCAATGTCTTCGCCGTCTGCGCATCGACAATCAAGGTCCCGGCAGCAACTCGCGCGGGGGCTGCGGTAATCCGGCATTCGGCAAACTGGCGGTTGTGAATCAGGTAGGTCGCCGCGTGCTCTCCTGGGGTGCCGATGCTCAGTTGCAACACCTGGCTGTCGCGCACCGCACGGATGTCGCCGGTGGCGCATTCGATCAGCGGCCCGCCATCAAAAATGTCGATGTAATCCCGATGCTCGAAGCCTTCAGCCTTGAGCATGCCCAGGGCCGGTTCAGTGTTGGGATGAACGCGGCCGATGACCGCGCGTGCCGCTTCAGGCAGCAGGCAGGTCGGCAGCGGAAACTTGGGCATCAGTTCGGCGATGAAGGTTTTGTTGCCAAGGCCCGTGAGGTAGTCGGCGTCGGCAAAATTCATCTTGAAGAAATGTCGGCCCAAACCTTCCCAGAACGGTGATACGCCCTCTTCGTCCGAATAACCGCGCATCTCCGCGATTACTTTTTCACCGAAGTGCTGACGAAACTCCGCCAGAAACAGGAAGCGAGCCTTGGACAGCAAGCGGCCATTCAGACCGCTGCGGTGATCGGCGTGCAAAAACAGTGAACACAATTCCGAGTGGCCGGTCATGTCGTTGCCAAGGAACAGCGTCGGCAGTTGCTGATTGATCCCGAGGTTTTTCGACGCGGCGACAAACAGGCCCAGTCGATAGTTGTACCAGGGCTCACGCAGGCCGACAGCGCCCGCCAAGGCACAAATACCGACCGCTTGCTGCTGGTCGTTCTCCAGCACAAACAGGTAGTCGGCATCCGCGCGTTCGGCCTCGCCGGCGAAGGTTTTCGCCGCCCATTCCAGGCGATGACTCAAGCGCGCCGCATCGGCCGGCAAGGTGGTCAAACCGGTCCCGGCGCTATGGGCCAGGGCCAACAGTGCTGGCAAATCTGCCGGTGTTGCAGGACGGACGATCATCGCACTTGCTCCTGGGCAGCTTTCGGCTGACGTTCAGATTGACGTTTGGACAGAAAGACTTCAGCCAACATGCAGCGGGCGCTGCCGCCGCCGATGCGTTCGATGGTGTCGATGTTCACCGGCAGCGGCGTGACGTGGGTTTCGATCAAGCGGCGCTGATCGGCATCCAACGATTTCCAGGCGGTGCGTGACATCACCAGCAAGGGTTCGCCCGCGGCGTTGTGGACTTCCAGCATGTTGCCGGCGAACGACTCCAGTTGCGCCCAGTCCAGGGCGATCACTTTTTTACCGCTGTCTTCCAGCCGTTTACGCAGCGCCAGGCGTTCTGCCGGGTTAGTGACAGAGGCCAGGCACGCAATGGCCAGCCGAGTACCGACACTCATCATCACGTTGGTGTGATAAATCGCCACGCCCTGGCGGTCCACCGCATTGAAGGCGCACAACTCGTAACCCAAATGGTCGACCAGTTGGTCCAGCGCCCGAGCGTGGGTGCGGGTGGAGTAGCCGGCGTAACAAATCCGCTGCTCGCGATCCAGCACCATGCTGCCGGTGCCTTCGAGGAACACTTCCTGCTGTTCCAGGCTGGAAAGATCCAGCATCTGCTCGACCCGGTACTCGTCCCGCAACCAGTCGAGCACGCCTTTGTCGCGTTCCAGACGGCGGTTGTGGCCCTGCATCGGGTACAGCACCAACGTGCCGTCGGGATGACTGCTCCACCAATTGTTGGGGAAGATCGAATCGGGGGTATGCGGCGCTTCGCGGTCGTTGTGCACCAGGACTTCGACGCCGTGGCTGCGCAGCGCGGCGACGTAGCCATCGAACTCTTGCAAGGCCTTGAGCTGCACGTCCTCGGACACATCGGCCGGGCGTTGGAAACGGTTGTTCGCCGCCGTGTCCTGATTGAACGAGAAACGTGTCGGGCGAATCATCAAAACGGTATTGGTGGTTTGCATGGGCACAGATTCAATGAGGGTTGAGAGGTGCTCATTGTCTGTTTCGGCGGCGGAAAAACCCGGTTGTTAAGGGCCGGCGATGTGATGGAAATGGCTGAAAAACGTGGTTGGGTCAGCCGATTCGGCGAGGGCTTAAAATCAAAAGATCGCAGCCTTCGGCAGCTCCTGCGGAGGGTGGTGTTCATACCCGAAAATGGCGGTAAACACGGTCCCTGCAGGAGCTGCCGAAGGCTGCGATCTTTTGATCTTTCGGCGCTTATTCCATCGTGGTCTTGACCATCGCCAATTCCGGATGGCTGACCAGCTTATCAATGTGCAATTCCGGGTCATCGAACCAGACTTCAGTCAGCACCCGGTAATGTTCCATGTCGCGGCAACGCATGCGCAGGCTGTAGTCGAACGCGCCGCTGATCAAGCGGCATTCCAGCACCTGCGGACAACCACGGACCTTGGCCTCAAAAGCCTTTTGCGCCGCCCGCCCGCTCTGGTTCGACAACGCAACCAACACCAGCAACGACAGCCCCGGTGTCAGTTTCTTTTCATCGAGAATCGCACCGTAACCACGGATAACCCCGAGCTGTTCGAGCTTGCGCACCCGTTCCAGGCACGGCCTGGGCGTCAGGTGCACGCGCTCGGACAGCTTTTGATAAGTGATGCGCCCTTCGTGGCGCAGCACTTCGATGATGGCCTGATCAATACGATCAAGCACAATCGACATATCGCGGATATCCGCCATGTACGTCTTGCCTCACTTCAAACGACCCGATAGAAATTGCTGTAACCGTTCACTCTTTGGCTGGTCGAGGATGGTTGCATCACCTTGCTCCTCGACCCGCCCTTGATGCAAGAACAACACCTGGCTGGACACTTGCCGGGCAAAGCCCATTTCGTGGGTCACCATCAACATGGTCCGGCCCTCTTCGGCCAGCGCCTGAATCACCTTCAACACCTCGCCTACCAGTTCCGGATCGAGGGCCGAGGTCGGCTCGTCGAACAACAGAATCTCCGGCTCCACGGCCAACGCCCGGGCAATTGCGACGCGCTGTTGCTGGCCGCCGGACAGAAAAGCCGGGTATTGATCGGCCACTCGTTGCGGCAAACCAACCTTGTCCAGATACGCCCGCGCGCTGTCTTCAGCGGCTTTGCGGCTGACACCCAGCACCCGACACGGCGCCAGTATGATGTTTTCCAGTACGGTCAGATGGCTCCACAGATTGAAATGCTGGAACACCATCGCCAGACGTGTGCGCAAGCGCTGCAACTGCGCCGGGTTGGCAACGCGCATGCCGCCAGCGCCCGGGCGGGTGATGATGCGCTCGCCTTCCAGCACGATGGCGCCTTCGTCCGCCCGCTCCAGAAAGTTGATGCAGCGCAGCATGGTGCTTTTACCCGAGCCGCTGGCGCCGATCATGCTGACCACATCGCCGGCCCGTGCGTTCAACGAGACGCCCTTGAGCACTTCATTGTCACCAAAACGTTTGTACAGATTTTCAACCGTGAGTTTGTACATGCATGAGTCTCCTGCAGCAGCGCCGGCCTCGGCGCTGCTCTGGATGAAAAGAGGAATTAGTGCGCCGGCCCGAGGAAGCTCAACCAACGCTTCTCCGCCAGACGGAACGCGCCGACCAGACCGAACGACAACGCGAGGTACAACAGGCCGGCAATGCCGAAGGCCTGAAAGGTCATGAAGGTCGCGGCATTGGCGTCCCGGGCGATTTTGAGAATGTCGGGAATAGTCGCGGTGAACGCCACCGACGTGGCGTGCAGCATCAGGATCACTTCGTTGCTGTAATACGGCAGCGCCCGGCGCAAGGCCGACGGCAGGATCAGCCGCAGGTACAGGCGCCAGCCGCTCAAGCCATAGGCATGGGCCGCCTCGATTTCACCGTAGGGAATGCTGCGAATCGCCCCGGCAAAGATTTCCACGGTGTAGGCACAGGTGTTGAGTGTGAACGCCAGCAACGTGCAATTCATCGCATCGCGAAAGAACGCTTCAAGCAGCGGTTGCGAGCGGACCACGGCGATGCCATAAATCCCGCTGTAGCAAATCAGCAGCTGGATATACAACGGCGTGCCGCGAAACACATAGGTGAACAGCTGAACCGGCCAGCGCAGCAGGCCCCAGCGTGAGGTTCGAAGGATCGCCAGGGGCAGCGAGAGGAAGAACCCCATCACGATGCTCGCCACCAGCAGCCACAAGGTCATCGCTAATCCAGTGAGGCTATAACCGTCGCTGAACAGAAAGGGTTTCCAGTATTCGGCAATCAACTCGATCATCGCGCCATCCCCCGCACGCCTTGGTTATAACGTCGTTCAAGCACGCGCAAAACGTAGTTCGACGCACTGGTGATCAGCAGATACAGCGCCCCTGCCAGCAGCAGGAAATCGAGCATGTTGAAGGTGCTTTTACCGGCCTCTTGCGCCACCTTGACCAGGTCCGACAAACCGATGATCGACACCAGCGCCGTGGCCTTGAGCAGCACCAGCCAGTTATTGCCCAGGCTCGGCAAGGCGAACCGCATCATCTGCGGGAACACCACGAAGCGAAAACGCTGCCAGCGGCTCAAGCCAAAGCACGCGGCGGCTTCCTGCTGACCACTTGGCACACTGAGGATCGCCCCACGAAAGGTCTCGGTGAAATACGCGCCGTAGATGAAGCCGAGGGTGACAACACCGGCTACAAACGGATCGATTTCCATGTAAGGCCAGCCCATGGCCTCGGTCAGGCTGCTCAGCCAACCTTGCAGGCTGTAGAAAATCAGCAGCATCAGCACCAGGTCCGGCACGCCGCGAATCAGCGTCGTGTAGAAAGTGGCAGGCAGGTTCAACAGCTTCAGCGGCGACAGCTTGGCCGCCGCACCGAGCAGCCCCAGCGCCATGCTCACCAGCAGTGACAGCGCCGACAGTTTTAGGGTGACCCAGGTGCCATGCAGCAACAATGGGCCATAGCCTTGCAAGGCCGAAAGATCGACCCCGATCAGATTCAGGAAGGAGTTCACGCCAGTCACCTGTCTTGAGGCGCCCGCTTGCAAGCGCTGCGCCTGTTACCAGGACGCAGCGCTCGGGGCGCGAGGATCAGTTGTTGTAGAGGTCCAGATCGCCGAAATGCTTCTGCTGGATCTGTGCGTAGATGCCCTTTTCATGCAGGGCCTTGATGGCGGCGTTGAGCATGCCTTTGAGTTCTTCGTTATCCTTGCGCACGCCAATGGCGATTTCCGACGGCACCAGCGGGTCACTGATACCTTCGCTGTTCTTGAAGTCCGCCCCTTGCGGCGACGTCAGGAAGCTCATCTGCGCTTGCAGCTTATCCTGGATCGAGGCATCGAGACGCCCGTAAACCAGATCGGCGTAGACCTGATCCTGGTTCTGATAAGCGCGCAACTTCACGCCGCCCGGTGCCAGTTTGGCCTTGGCGTAGGTTTCCTGAATCGTGCCCTGCATGTAGCCGATGGTCTTGCCCTGCAGCGATTCAGCGGTGGGCAACAAGCCGGAATCCTTGCGGGTGACGATAGCGGTCGGGCCGGCGTACAGGCGATCGGTGAAGTCGATCTGTTTTTTACGTGCGTCGGTGACGGTCATCGACGATTCGATGGCGTCGAACTTGCCTGCCTTGAGCGCCGGGATCAGCCCGTCGAAGTCATTGCTGACCCACACGCACTTCACTTTCAGCTCGGCGCAGATCGCATTGCCCAGGTCCACGCCGAACCCTTGCACGCCGCCATCGGCGGTGGTGGATTCAAAAGGCGGATAACTGGGGTTAACGCCGAAGCGCAGCTCCTTCCACTCTTTGGCGCTAGCACCCGTGGAGCAGCACAGCAAAGCCAATGCCGGTAAGGTCAGCCATTTGATGTTCATCTTCTAAGGTCCCGGATTATTTGGATTTATCGCGGCTTGGCGCCTGCGCCGCACCACACTTTTTGACAGGGGCAGAGAGTCGATGCGGCATTCACCGCAGCCGTATTTGTTGTTGTTTTCAACTGACCTGGGCCAGTCGTCGGGGTGCAGTCCATTCCAGGCGCTTGATCGCAAGTGCTTGAAATGGACCGTCAGAATGCCAATTACCTGGAGGGCACGGGTGTCGTAAGCCCCTGTCCAGACAGCTCAACTGCGCTGAACGAAGGGCTTTCACAGCCGAATCTGTCGTTGATTGCTGGATGGGGTTAAAGATCAAAAGAAAGCGCAAAGGAAAGATCAAAAGAAAGATCAAAAGATCGCAGCCTTCGGCAGCTCCTACGCAATCGGTGTTCATACCGAAAATTCGCGGTGAACTCGGTCAACGTAGGAGCTGCCGAAGGCTGCGATCTTTTGATTTTGCACTAAGGTAAAAATGCAGACAGAACCTGCACGTATCCCGGTTGTACATCACAAATTTGCACTGTTACGATCCTGCATCGCTCGCGCGCGAGCTTCTCTATAAAGAACAATAAAAGCAGGGAGTTAGTGATGACTGCTCAGGTTTCATCCCCGGGGACACGGTCCATGGATGCCACGCAAAACGAAGTGTTGGCCGAGGTTCGCAATCACAT
Organism: Pseudomonas sp. GW822-FHT02G04; assembly: GCF_058802085.1. Lineage (NCBI taxonomy): Bacteria > Pseudomonadati > Pseudomonadota > Gammaproteobacteria > Pseudomonadales > Pseudomonadaceae > Pseudomonas > Pseudomonas sp. GW822-FHT02G04. Next base: position 2,258 of record NZ_JBXANU010000036.1, on the reverse strand, counting down.
CGGTCACCTGACCCTCAACCGCCCCGCCGGCCTCAACGCCATTACCCTGGACATGGTCCGCAGCCTGCAACAGCAGCTCGATGCCTGGGCACAGGATCCGCAGGTGCATGCGGTGGTGTTGCGCGGTGCTGGCGAGAAAGCTTTCTGTGCCGGCGGCGATATCCGCTCGCTGTACGACAGCTTCAAAAGCGGCGACACACTGCACGAAGATTTCTTCGTCGAGGAATACGCCCTCGACCTCACAATCCATCACTACCGCAAACCGGTCCTGGCCTTGATGGACGGCTTTGTGCTGGGCGGCGGCATGGGGCTGGTGCAAGGCGCCGATTTGCGGGTGGTCACCGAGCGCAGCCGCCTGGCAATGCCGGAAGTGGCCATCGGTTATTTCCCGGACGTTGGCGGCAGTTATTTCTTGCCGCGCATTCCCGGTGAGCTGGGCATTTATCTCGGCGTCAGTGGCGTGCAGATCCGCGCCGCCGATGCGCTCTATTGCGGCCTGGCCGACTGGTATCTGGAGAGCGCCAGCCTGGACGAGCTGGACGAGCGACTCGACCATCTGGAATGGCACGACACGCCGCTCAAAGACCTGCAAGGCGCGCTGGCGAAACTCGCCGTGCAACAACTGCCGGTCGCCCCGCTCGCAGCGCTGCGGCCGGCCATCGACCACTTCTTCGCCTTGCCCGATGTGCCGAGTATGGTGGAACAACTACGAGCAGTAACCGTCGCCGACAGCCATGAGTGGGCCATGGCCACCGCCGACTTGCTGGAAAGCCGTTCACCGCTGGCCATGGGCGTGACCCTGGAAATGCTGCGGCGCGGTCGGCACCTGAGCCTGGAACAGTGCTTCGCCCTCGAACTGCACCTGGATCGCCAGTGGTTCGAACGCGGCGACCTGATCGAAGGCGTGCGCGCCTTGCTGATCGACAAAGACAAGAACCCGCGCTGGAACCCGCCGACCTTGCAGGCGCTGGACGCCGAGCACGTCGCGAGTTTTTTCACCGGGTTTGACCAGAGCGGGAGCTGAGCCATGCACGATATCGAATTGAGCGAAGAACAAGTGATGATCCGCGACATGGCCCGGGATTTTGCCCGTGGCGAAATCGCGCCCCACGCACAAGCCTGGGAAAAGGCCGGCTGGATCGATGACGGTCTGGTGGCGAAGATGGGTGAACTGGGTCTGCTGGGCATGGTGGTGCCCGAGGAATGGGGCGGCACCTATGTCGACTACGTGGCCTATGCGCTGGCGGTGGAAGAGATTTCCGCCGGTGACGGCGCCACCGGCGCGCTGATGAGCATCCACAACTCTGTCGGCTGCGGACCGGTGCTCAATTACGGCACCGAAGAACAGAAGCAGCAATGGTTGCCGGACCTCGCCAGCGGCCAGGCCATCGGTTGCTTCTGTCTGACCGAACCGCAAGCCGGTTCCGAAGCCCATAACCTGCGCACCCGCGCCGAACTGCGCGACGGCCAGTGGGTGATCAACGGCGCCAAGCAATTCGTCAGCAACGGCAAACGGGCGAAGCTGGCGATCGTTTTCGCGGTGACCGATCCGGAACTGGGCAAGCGTGGCATCTCGGCGTTCCTGGTGCCGACCGAAACAGCGGGGTTCATCGTCGACCGCAGTGAACACAAGATGGGCATCCGCGCTTCCGATACCTGCGCCGTCACCCTGAATAATTGCACGGTCCCTGAGGCCAACTTGCTGGGCGAGCGCGGCAAAGGCCTGGCCATCGCCCTCTCCAACCTCGAAGGCGGCCGCATCGGCATCGCTGCGCAAGCCTTGGGCATCGCCCGGGCGGCGTTCGAAGCGGCGTTGGCTTACGCGCGGGATCGGGTGCAGTTCGACAAGCCGATCATCGAACACCAAAGCATCGCCAATATGCTGGCCGACATGCAGACCCGGCTGAACGCCGCACGCCTGTTGATCCTGCACGCCGCGCGCTTGCGCAGTGCCGGCAAGCCGTGCCTGTCGGAGGCTTCACAGGCCAAGCTGTTTGCTTCGGAGATCGCGGAAAAGGTCTGCTCTTCGGCGATACAGATTCATGGCGGGTATGGGTATCTGGAGGATTACCCGGTGGAGCGTTACTACCGAGATGCGCGGATCACGCAGATTTATGAAGGGTCGAGCGAGATACAGCGGATGGTGATTGCCCGCGAACTCAAGAACTACCTGGTCTAGATGATCGTTCCCACGCTCCGCGTGGGAATGCCTCAACGGACGCTCCGCGTTCGGCTTTAGAGGGTGGGACGCGGAGCGT
>NZ_JBXANU010000035.1:0-59510 GCF_058802085.1 Pseudomonas sp. GW822-FHT02G04 | reverse complement strand
GAGCTGAAGGCTGCCCAAGGCAGCCTTCAGCTCTGAAAAGGTTTTACCGGACACTAGTGACGCTCTGCGTGGGAATGCCTCAACGGACGCTCCGCGTTCGGCTCTTGGGACGCAGAGCGTCCCGGGCTGCATTCCCACGCGGAGCGTAGGAACGATCACTACGCCGGGGCCATTTCCTGCGCCAACCCGAGAAACGCCGCCGGCAGCCGGGCGCCTTTTCGTTCCTTGAGGCAGTACAGGTATTCGGGAATCTGCGGCGCATTCTCGAGAGTCAGCACCCGCAATTGCGGATCGTGTGGCACTTCCTGCCGGGCGATGATGCTGATGCCGATGTTGCGCAACACCGCTTCACGAATCGACTCGCGACTACCAATCTCCAGCAATGGCCCGAAACTCACTCCCGCGCCGGCCAGCAATTCTTCGGTCAAGCGCCGGGTGGTCGAGCCCGACTCGCGCATCAACAAGGTATGCCCCGCCAGCGCACTGAGCGGTACATGGTCATGCACCGCCAGCGGATGATTGCGATGCACCGCCAACACCAGCGGATCACTGCCGAGCACCCGGCGGATCAGCCGCGCATCATCGAGCAACTGCGAGGACGCGGCGACATCGACCCGGTAATCCTCCAGCGCTTCGAGCACCTGCTGGGAGTTGCCGATTTCCACAGACACCTCCACCTGCGGCAAGCGCTCGCGAAAAGTCTTCACCAGATCGAGGATGTAATACGGCGCCGTGGCGGCGATGCGCAACGTGCCCTGGACCTGACCACTGTTACGCAGGAAGAACTCGATATCGGCTTCCTGCTGCAACAGTGCCTTGACCATCGGCAACAGCCGCGCGCCTTCGTCGCTGACGCTGAGGCGACGGCCGCCACGGTAGAACAGCTCAACCGAATACTGGCTTTCCAGATGCCGAATCTGGGTGGTTACCGTCGGTTGGCTCAGGCCGAGCTTTTTCGCCGCCAGGGTAATGCTGCCCAGCCGGGCCACCATGTAAAACGCCTTCAGCTCGGCACTCAGCACACCCGTCCCTCATCGTCTATTTGCGCAACAGGCGCAAACCGTTGAACACCACCAACAGGCTCACGCCCATGTCGGCGAACACCGCCATCCACATGGTGGCGATCCCGGCGAAGGTTACCCCAAGAAAGATCGCTTTGATGACCAATGCCAGGGCAATGTTCTGTTTGAGGATGTTCGAGGTCTGCCGCGACAGGCGGATGAAGGTCGGGATCTTGCGCAGATCGTCGTCCATCAGGGCGACATCGGCGGTTTCGATGGCGGTATCGGTACCGGCCGCCGCCATGGCGAAACCGATCTCGGCCCGCGCCAGCGCCGGAGCGTCGTTGATGCCGTCGCCGACCATCCCCACCCGATGGCCCTGTGCATACAGCGTTTCGATGGCTTGCAGCTTCTCGGTCGGCAACAGATCGCCCTGCGCCTGATCGATGCCCACATGGGCGGCGATGACCTGGGCGGTGTGAACGTTGTCGCCGGTCAGCATCAGGGTTTTGACGCCCAGCTCATGCAATTGCTGGATCGCTTCGCGGCTGGACGCTTTCACGGTGTCTGCCACGGCGAACAGCGCCAGGGGACCCGACTTGTCGAGCAACAGCACCACCGACTTGCCCTGTTTCTCCAGAGCAAACAGTTTTTCTTCCAGCGCTGGAGAACACAGGCCCAAGTCTTCCACCAGTCGATGGTTGCCCAGGTGATAGAGCTCACCATTGATCTCACCGCGTACTCCACGACCCGCCAAGGCTTCGAAGTTATCCACAGTCAGCGGCGCGCGCTGGTTATCCACAACTGCCGCGTTGGCGATGGCCAGCGACACCGGGTGATCCGAGCGACCGGCCAGCGCCGCCGCAAGGGCCGGGGCTGTTTGATCGGCGGTCAGGTCGAGGGACAAATAGTCGGTCTGCACCGGTTTGCCATGCGTGAGGGTGCCGGTCTTGTCGAGGGCCAGGTAATCGAGTTTGTAGCCGTGCTCCAGGTAGACGCCGCCCTTGACCAGAATCCCTTTGCGCGCCGCTGCCGCGAGGCCGCTGACGATGGTCACCGGAGTGGAAATCACCAACGCGCATGGGCAAGCGACCACCAGCAACACCAGCGCCCGGTAGATCCAGTCGAACCACAGCGCGTCCATGAACAGCGGCGGGATCACCGCCACGGCGACGGCCAGGATGAACACTGCCGGTGTGTAGATTTTCGAGAAGCTGTCGACGAAACGCTGGGTCGGGGCCCGCGCCCCTTGGGCCTGCTCCACGGCGTGGATGATGCGCGCCAGGGTCGAATTGTTCGCCGCGGCAGTCACGACATATTCCAGCGAACCGGACTGGTTGATGGTACCGGCGAACACCTTGTCGCCGACAGTTTTCTCCACCGGCAGGCTCTCGCCGGTAATCGGTGCCTGATCGATGGTCGAGCTGCCGGACACCACTTCGCCATCCAGACCGATCCGCTCGCCGGGACGCACTCGCACCCGCGCACCCAGCTCGATGTTTTTCACCGGTTGTGCGACCCAACGGCCGTCGGCCTGCAGCACCGTGGCTTGTTCCGGGGTCATCTGCATCAGCCCACCGATGGCGTTGCGCGCCCGGTCCAGAGACCTGGCTTCGATCAGCTCGGCCACGGTGAACAGGAACATCACCATCGCCGCTTCCGGCCATTGGCCGATCAGGACCGCACCGGTTACCGCGATGCTCATCAGCGCGTTGATGTTCAGGTTGAGGTTTTTCAGGGCGATCCAGCCCTTTTTATAGGTACCCAGGCCACCGCTGAGGATCGAGATCAGCGCAATCACCGCCACTACCCAATTGGGCGCAGCGTTAGTGAAGTGGATAACTTCAGCCGCCAGCGCACCAACGCCGGACAGCGCCAATGGCCACCAAGGTTTTTTCTCTGGCACAGGTATTGGCGCTTCGACGCCTTGTTCCAGTGGCTCGGCGTGCATGCCGAGGGATTTGATCGCGTCGATGATCGGCGCGGTGCCTGGCAGGTCATGGGTCACGCCCAACACCCGGTTGATCAGGTTGAACTCCAGTTGCTGCACACCCGCAAGCTTGCCGAGCTTGTTCTGGATCAGCGTCTGCTCGGTCGGGCAGTCCATGGCCTCGATGCGGAAGCTGCTCAGCCGCGCGCCGGCGGTCGGTGTCTCGCTCAACTTGATCAGCGATGGCGCCGCAGCTTTGGAGGAACAGCAGGAATCGCCGTGGCCGCCATGATCATGGCTACCATGGACATGCTGGGGCACAGGCTGCAGCTTGTGGCTGTGATCGTGATCGTGATCGTGATCAGCCTCGGGTTTGTGGGTGTGAAGAGAATCGCTCATTGGTCGCGTCCATGAAGGTGCCTGTTGCCAAGTAAAGACCCTGTAGCCACTATAGGGTCAAGCACCCTTTTGGAGATTGACGCGATGAAAATAGGAGAACTGGCGAAACTCACCGACTGCGCCGTGGAAACCATCCGCTACTACGAGCGCGAAAACCTGCTGCCGGAACCGGCCCGCAGCGACGGCAATTACCGCGTCTACACCCAGGCCCACGCCGAGCGCCTGACCTTCATCCGCAACTGCCGCACCCTCGACATGACCCTCGAGGAAATCCGCAGCCTGCTGGCCCTGCGCGACAGCCCGCAGGATCAATGCGAAAACGTCAACGCGTTGATCGACGAACATATCCACCATGTGAAGGCACGAATCGACGGTTTGCTGGCGTTGCAGACACAACTGCTCGACCTGCGCCAACGCTGCAGCGAAGGGCCGGATATCGATCAGTGCGGGATTTTGCAGCGATTGGAGGTGAGTGGCGGGGTTGTGGCGACGGAGGTGGAGCATTCCCATGTTGGCCGCAGTCACGGGCATTAGCAGCCCATGATCGTTCCCACGCTCTGCGTGGGAATGCAGCCATGGACGCTCCGCGTCCACTGTGACGCAGAGCGTCACGGGAGTCATTCCCACGCAGAGCGTGGGAACGATCAGGTGGGCTAGACCGCCATCGGCGCGGTCATCGGCGCGTGGTGCTCGTAACCTTCGAGCGAGAAATCACTCGGCTCGATCAGCTCCAGCCATTCCGGCTGGTACACGCCGGTCTTGGCGAATTCCGGCACACGGTCGGATATCTTCAGCTTCGGCATGGCGAACGGCTCGCGCTTGAGCTGTTCGTTGAGCATGTCCAAATGGTTTTCGTAGACGTGGGCGTCACCGATGAAATAGGTGAACCAGCGCGGCGTGTAACCGGTCAGGCGACCGATCAGGCTCAGCAGCGCGGCGCCTTCGGTGAGGTTGAACGGCGTGCCCAGGCCCAGGTCGTTGGAACGGATGTAGAGGGTCAGGGAGATTTCCTTGGTCTCGACATTCGGGTGGAACTGGTACAGCAAGTGGCACGGCGGCAGGGCCATTTCATCGAGCTGCGCAACGTTCCAGCCGTGGAACAGAATGCGACGGCTGCCCGGGTCCTTGATGATGGTGTCGACACACTGGCGGATCTGGTCGATCGCCTTGTACAGCACCACATAAGCCTGGCCGTCTTCTTCGCCTTCGGCGATCTGCCGATAACCCTGGCTCAGGGTCTGCTCGATGGCGGCCTGGTTGCTGACCGGAATCTGCTTGTACGCCGGCCATTTGCGCCATTGCACACCGTAGATCTCGCCGAGGTCGTCTTCGCCCTGACGGAACGGGTTGGCCAGCCACTGGGCGTTTTCGTTGGCGTTCTGGTCCCAGACTTTGCAACCCAGCGCACGGAATTCAGCGGCGTTGTTCACCCCGCGCAGAAAACCGCACATCTCGCCGACGGCCGACTTGAAGGCCATCTTGCGGGTGGTGATCGCCGGGAAACCTTCCTGCAAATCGAAGCGCAGCATCGCACCCGGAAAGCTGATGGTGTTCACGCCGGTACGGTTGGCCTGCTTGGTGCCGTTCTTGATGACGTGGGCGACCAGTTCGAGATATTGCTTCATGAATTACCTGTGTCCTTGAACCCGGAGCCGTCGCCCCGGGGTTCGAATTTTTAGCGCCTGCTTCTTATACAGCAGCTGCGGGGGCCGCTGGGGCGCGTCGATAGGCCAGCCAGATCAGCAACAGACCACCGGCGATCATCGGTACGCATAGCACCTGACCCATGGTCAGCCAGTTCCACGCCAGATAGCCCAGTTGCGCATCCGGAACGCGGACGAACTCGACGATGAAACGGAAAATGCCATAGAACAGTGCAAACATCCCGGACACCGCCATGGTCGGCCGTGGCTTGCGCGAGAACAGCCAGAGGATCAGGAACAGCGCCACACCTTCCAGCGCAAACTGGTACAGCTGCGACGGGTGACGCGGCAACTGCGCCGGGTCACTGAACGGCGGGAAGATCATCGCCCACGGCACGTCGGTCGGCTTGCCCCACAGCTCGGCGTTGATGAAGTTACCGATGCGCCCGGCGCCCAAGCCGATCGGCACCATCGGCGCGACGAAGTCCATCAACTGGAAGAACGACTTGTTGTTCTTTTTACCAAACCACAACGCTGCGAGCATCACACCGATGAAGCCACCGTGGAACGACATGCCGCCCTTCCACACTTCGAAGATCAGCGTCGGATTGGCCAGGTAGGCATGCAGATCGTAGAACAGCACATAACCCAAGCGACCGCCGACGATCACGCCCATCGACATCCAGAACACCATGTCGGAGAGTTTTTCCTTGGTCCAGGTCGGGTCGAAGCGGTTCAGCCGACGGGACGCCAGCAGCCACGCGCCGCCGATGCCGACCAGGTACATCAGGCCGTACCAGTGGATTTTCAGCGGACCGATGGCCAGGGCCACCGGGTCGATCTGCGGGTAAGGCAGCATTGCGACTCCTCGTTAGAGTTGAAACCTTTAAAATTCCCGGGCGACGCTGTCACGCCAGGATTAAGCCAGGATTGCGTTACGCCTCAGAGCAAGAAGCTCAAGCCGACGCAAAACAGCAAAGCGGCAAACAGTCTTTTCAGCAAGCGCGCCGACAGCTTGTGGGCCAATCGCGCACCGAGGCGGGCGAAGACCATGCTGGTCAGAGCGATCCCCAACAGTGCCGGCAAATACACAAAACCGAGACTATGGGCCGGCAGCAGTGGATCGTGCCAGCCCAGAATCATGAAACTTAATGCACTTGCCAAAGCGATGGGCAAGCCACAGGCCGACGAAGTGGCCACCGCTTGCTGCATCGGTACGCTGCGCCAGGTCAGGAACGGCACGGTCAACGAACCGCCACCAATCCCGAAAATCGCCGAAGCCCAGCCAATCACACTGCCGGCCACGGTCAGACCGACTTTACCGGGCACCGTTCGGCTGGCCTTGGGCTTGAGGTCCAAAGCGAGTTGAGCAGCGATGATCAGTGCGAAAACGCCAATGATCTTCTGCAAATTCGGCCCGGAGATCGCTTCGGCAGTCAGCGCGCCGAAACCGGCACCGATCAGAATGCCGAGGGTCATCCAGGCAAAAATCGGCCAACGCACGGCGCCGCGGCGATGATGCTCGCGAACTGCATTGACCGACGTAAAAATGATCGTCGCCAGGGAGGTGCCGACTGCAAGATGCGTCAGGATCGACGGATCGAACCCCTGCAATTTGAAACTGAACACCAGCACCGGGACGATGATAATCCCGCCGCCTACCCCAAACAGCCCGGCCAGCACGCCCGCACAGGCGCCCAGCGCCAGATAGAGCAGAAATTCCATGGCCACATCCCCAAGCATCCCGAAACAGGAGCGGCATGGTAACGGATGCATGGCCTCGGGCTCCACTGCGGATGGCGATGGATCGATGAGCGATGTCTGCGTAGAGTGAGCAAAAAACACACAAGGACCACCTTATGTGCCTGATTGTTTTTGCCTGGCGACCGGGCCATGCCCAGCCGCTGATCGTGGCGGCCAACCGCGACGAATTCTATGCCCGGCCCAGCCTGCCTTTGGCGCAATGGCCGCAAGCTGCGCACGTGTACGCCGGTCGTGACCTTGAGGCCGGCGGTACGTGGCTCGGTGTCGGCGCCAATGGGCGTTTCGCCGCGCTGACCAACATCCGCGATCCCCTTCAGCCACCGGCCGCCAGGTCACGAGGCGAACTGGTGGCGCAATTTCTCATCGGCGACATGCCGATTGAAGACTATTTAAACGACGTTGTCCGACGTTCGCCTGAATATGCCGGGTTTAACCTGCTGATCGGCAATACCAACGAGTTATGGCACTTCAATGCCCGGGAGACCGAGGCGGTCAGGCTCAAGCCTGGGGTTTATGGGTTATCGAACGCGGGGCTGGATACGCCGTGGCCAAAAGTGCTCAAGGCCAAGGCAGCGCTGAGCGAAGTGCTGGACGATCCACAGCCTCAGGCGTTATTGGCCTTGCTCAGCGATCCGCAGACGGCGCCGCTTGCCGAGCTGCCAGACACTGGCGTGGGGCAAGCCACCGAGACGTTGTTGTCGAGCGTGTTTATCAAGAGCCAGGCTTATGGGACACGGGCGAGTACGGCGTTGATTGTTCAGGCAGATGGGGTGCGGCATATGGTCGAACGGAGTTTCGGGCCGTATGGGGGGCATTTGGGGGAGGTAGAGATCAGGATTTGAAGTCGGGCGATTAATTGTGGCGAGGGAGCTTGCTCCCGCTGGAGCGCGAAGCGCTCCCGATCCGGCCAATGCGTTCTTTCAGAATGATCGCATCGGCCGGATTACGACTGCTTCGCAGCCGAGCGGGAGCAAGCTCCCTCGCCACAGGGCCGCCGCTGACTTAGAGGGTCTTGACCGAAGCCGGATTGATCATCCGCGCCAACCCAAGGTTCTTCAGCGCCAGTTGCAGCGAGCTGTGGATAACTTGCGGGTTGTCGATGGTCATCAGCTCCGCCAGCAGTTCCTTGGCCTTGCTCAGGTTGATCTGACGCAGCATCCACTTCACTTTCGGCAAGTTGGTGGCGTTCATCGACAGGCTGTCGAAGCCCATTGCCATCAACAGCACCGCCGCCGCCGGGTCGCCGGCCATTTCGCCGCAGATACTCACCGGTTTGCCTTCGGCATGGGCATCGCGCACCACGCTCTGCAGGGCTTGCAGCACCGCCGGGTGCAGGTAGTCGTAGAGGTCGGCCACCCGTGGGTTGTTTCGGTCCACGGCCAGCAGGTACTGGGTCAGGTCGTTGGAGCCGACCGACAGGAAGTCCACTTGCCGTGCCAGTTCCTTGGTCTGATACACCGCCGCCGGAATCTCGATCATCACGCCAACCGGCGGCATCGGCACGTCGGTGCCTTCGTCGCGGACTTCGCCCCAGGCCCGGTGGATCAGGTGCAAGGCCTCTTCCAGTTCATGGGTGCCGGAAATCATCGGCAACAGAATGCGCAGGTTGTTCAGGCCTTCGCTGGCCTTGAGCATGGCGCGGGTCTGCACCAGGAAGATTTCCGGGTGGTCGAGGGTCACGCGAATGCCGCGCCAGCCGAGGAACGGGTTGTCTTCCTTGATCGGGAAGTACGACAGCGCCTTGTCACCGCCAATGTCCAGGCTACGCATGGTCACTGGTTGCGGATGGAACGCGGCAAGTTGCTCGCGATAGATCGCCAACTGTTCCTTTTCGCTCGGGAAGCGCTGGTTGATCATGAACGGCACTTCGGTGCGGTACAGACCCACACCCTCGGCACCGCGCTTCTGCGCCCGTGCCACGTCCGCGAGCAGGCCGGTGTTGACCCACAGCGGCATGCGGTGGCCATCGACCGTTACGCACGGCAGGTCGCGCAGTGCATCCAGCCCGAGGGCCAGTTGTTTCTCTTCCTCGACCACGTCGGCGAACTGCTTGCGCAGCACGTCACTGGGGTTGGTGTAGACCTCGCCGTGGTATCCGTCGACGATCATCTGGATGCCGTCGACCTTGGAGTACGGCAGGTCGACCAGGCCCATCACCGTCGGAATACCCATGGCGCGCGCCAGGATCGCCACGTGGGAGTTGCCGGAACCGAGTACCGACACCAGACCGACCAGCTTGCCTTCCGGCACCTCGCCGAGCATCGCCGGCGTCAGTTCTTCGCTGACCAGAATGGTGTTGTCGGGGTAGACCAGCGTCTGCTGCCGCTCTTCCTGCAAGTAGGCGAGCAAACGGCGACCGAGGTCTTTGACGTCCGAGGCGCGCTCACGCAGGTAGGCGTCGTCCATCAATTCGAAACGGTTGACGTGATCGGTGACCACCTGACGCAACGCGCCCTGGGCCCACTGACCGGTCTTGATCACGGTGGTGACTTCGCTGCCGAGCGAGGCATCGTCGAGCATCATCAGGTAGACGTCGAACAGCGCCCGCTCTTCAGGCCGTAGCTGGGTTGCCAGCTTGGCGGACAAGGCACGCATGTCGGCGCGCACGCCTTCGATGGCTGTTTTGAACAGCCCAAGTTCTGCGTCGATGTCGGTGATGGTCTTGTCCGGCACCACATCCAGATCGGCGGGTGGCAGCATGACGACCGCGGTGCCGACCGCCGCGCCCGGCGAACCCGGTACGCCGACGAACTTTGCTTCCTGAATACCTTTGCCCTGACGGCCCAGGCCACGGATCGAACCGGTGGCCTCGGCGTGGGCGATAACGCCCGCGAGCTGCGCGCTCATGGTCACGAGGAAGGCTTCTTCACCCTCATCGAACTGCCGGCGTTCCTTTTGTTGAATGACCAACACGCCGACGACGCGGCGGTGGTGAATGATCGGCGCCCCGAGGAACGACGCGTAGCGCTCTTCACCGGTCTCGGCGAAGTAACGGTAGCGCGGGTGATCCGCGGCGTTTTCGAGGTTCAGGGGTTCTTCACGCGTGCCGACCAGGCCGACCAGACCTTCGTTGGGGGCCATGCTGACTTTGCCGATCGAGCGCTTGTTCAAGCCCTCGGTGGCCATCAGCACGAAGCGGTTGGTCTCTGGATCAAGCAGGTAGACCGAGCAGACCTGGCTGCCCATGGCCTCTTTGACGCGCAACACAATAATCCCCAACGCCGCCTTGAGATCCTTGGCGGAGTTAACTTCCTGGACGATCTTGCGCAGCGTATTGAGCATGGCTCGGGGTCGAACTCCGTCGTCAGTCGCGCGCTAAAAGGCGCGGGGCAAGCTCTTTGAGAGCGCGTCGATACACCTCGCGCTTGAATGTCACCACCTGGCCCAACGGATACCAATAGCTGACCCAGCGCCAGCCATCGAATTCCGGTTTACCGGTCAAATCCATCCGCACCCGCTGCTCGTTGGAGATCAGGCGCAGGAGAAACCATTTCTGTTTCTGGCCGATGCACAGCGGTTGGCTGTGCGTTCTGACCAGACGTTGCGGCAAACGATAACGCAACCAGCCCCGGGTGCAGGCGAGAATTTCAACATCTTCGCGCTCCAGGCCCACTTCTTCGTTCAACTCGCGGTACAAGGCGTCTTCCGGCGTCTCCTGGGGGTTGATCCCGCCCTGTGGAAACTGCCAGGCATCTTGATTGATACGGCGAGCCCATAGCACCTGGCCGGCATCATTCGTCAGAATGATCCCGACATTGGGGCGGAAACCATCGGGGTCGATCACGGCAACAACCTCGCAAACGCATGTCGCCGCATTGTTCCACAAAGGTTGTGAAAGCAGCAACGAGCCGACCTACCTTATGTGCACTCTTGTGAAAAGTCCGTATTCTGGAGACCTTTCTACAGACTTTTCAGCGAGTAACTGCAATGCGGCTGGCTTTATTCGACTTGGACAACACGCTTCTGGGCGGCGACAGTGACCACGCCTGGGGCGATTATCTGTGCGAACGGGGTTTCCTCGACGCCGTCGCCTACAAGGCACGCAACGACGAGTTCTATCAGGACTACCTGGCCGGCAAGCTGGATCAGGCCGCCTACCTGAACTTTTGCCTGGAAGTCCTCGGTCGTACCGAAATGGCGACGCTGGATCAATGGCACCTGGATTACATGCGCAACTGCATCGAACCGCTCGTGCTGCCCAAAGGCCTCGAACTGTTGGCCCAACACCGTGAGGCCGGCGACAAGCTGGTCATCATCACGGCCACCAACCGCTTTGTGACCGGGCCGATTGCCACGCGTTTAGGCGTTGAAACCCTGATCGCCACCGAATGCGAAATGATCGACGGCCGCTACAGCGGGCGCAGCACCGATATCCCGTGCTTCCGTGAAGGCAAGGTGACCCGGTTGAATCGTTGGCTGGAAGAAACCGGCCACAATCTGCAAGACAGCTATTTCTACAGCGACTCGATGAATGATTTGGCGTTGCTGGAGCAAGTGACGAATCCGATCGCGGTCGATCCAGATCCGAATCTGCGAGCCGAGGCCGAGAAACGCGGCTGGCCGGTGATCAGTCTGCGCGATTGATTAAGCCTGTAGCAGCTGCCGAGGTACGAGGCTGCGTTGCGGTCCGCAGGACCGCCCTTTGGGGCCGCTTCGCAGCCCATCGCAGCCTCGTACCTCGGCAGCTGCTACAGATTCCGCGCTATACCGGCTTGGCGCCCATCAACCCCGCAATGGCGATAAAGCAGACAAAACTGAACAGCGCCAAAGCAAACGTAAACTTCCCATTCCCCGCCGCCGGCGCCTTGCGCAGCCGATTGAGCCGCACCAGCAGCCAGAACCAGCCCAGCGCCGCCACGGTGTACAGCACACTGGACGCCAGCAACCAGGTCTGCCCCAACGGCCAGCCCACCAGATGCACCATCCACCAGCCGGTGAACGGCATGCTCAACAGCGCCAGGCCCATCAACAGCCAGATGAACACCTGCGGTCGCTGCAAGGTACGCGCAGGCGCCGTCGCATCACCGTTACGACGAGTGCGCCAGACCCAGATTGCCAGCCCCAGTGCGCTGATCAACAGCAGCACCGTCGCCACGCCATGCGCGACTTTGAGGGCGGTTAACGTTTCCATTGTTCGATTTCCTTATAGGCTGCCCATCAGCGTAGCCGCTCAGCCGAGAAACAGCTGATAGGCCGGGTTGTCGCTTTCGTCCCAGTACGGGTAGCCGATTTCTTCCAGCGCCGCCGGTACCAGATGACGCTCGTCGTGGGGCACTTGCAGGCCCGCGACCACACGGCCATCCGCCGCGCCGTGGTTGCGGTAGTGGAACATCGAAATATTCCAGCGCCCACCGAGCTTGTTGAGGAAGTTGAACAACGCACCCGGACGCTCCGGGAACTCGAAGCGCAGCACCACCTCATCGACCACCTGGGCGGCACGCCCGCCAACCATGTGGCGTATGTGCAACTTGGCCAGTTCGTTGTCGGTCAGGTCGAGTACCGGGAAACCCTGCTCGGTCAGGCTGGCGAGCAGCGCACTGCGCGGGTCGTTTTCCGGATGGGTCTGCACGCCGACAAAAATGTGCGCTTCGCTGCCGGTGTTGTAGCGGTAGTTGAATTCAGTGATCTGGCGCTTGCCGATGGCTTCGCAGAACGCCTTGAAGCTGCCCGGTTTCTCGGGGATGGTCACGGCGATGATGGCTTCGCGGCCCTCGCCCAGCTCGGCACGCTCGGCGACGTGTCGCAGGCGGTCGAAATTGACGTTGGCGCCGGAATCAATGGCCACGAAGGTGTGGCCGGTGACGCCGCGTTGCTCGACGTACTTCTTGATCCCGGCGACGCCCAAGGCGCCGGCAGGTTCAGTGATCGAGCGGGTATCGTCGTAGATATCCTTGATCGCTGCACAGATTTCATCGGTGCTGACGGTGATCACTTCATCAACGTAGTCTTTGCAGATATCGAAGGTGTGCTGGCCGATCTGCGCCACCGCGACGCCATCGGCAAACAGGCCCACGGTCGGCAACACCACGCGCTCACCGGCCGCCATGGCGGCTTGCAGGCAGTTGGAATCATCCGGTTCGACGCCGATGATCTTGATGTCCGGACGCAGGTATTTCACGTACGCCGCAATCCCGGCGATCAATCCGCCGCCGCCCACCGGAACGAAGATCGCATCCAGGCGCCCCGGGTGCTGGCGCAGAATCTCCATGGCCACCGTGCCCTGCCCGGCAATGGTGTGGGGATCATCGTAGGGGTGAATGTAGACGTAGCCTTTTTCGTCGACCAGTTTCAGCGAGTAGGCCAGGGCTTCCGGGAACGAATCCCCGTGCAGCACCACTTTGCCGCCGCGCGAACGCACGCCTTCGACCTTGATCTCCGGGGTGGTCTTGGGCATCACGATGGTCGCTTTCACGCCCAGCACTTTGGCTGCCAGGGCCAGGCCTTGTGCATGGTTGCCCGCCGAAGCGGTGACCACGCCACGCGCGCGCTCTTCATCGCTCAGTTGCGTCAGCTTGTTGTAGGCGCCGCGAATCTTGAACGAGAACACCGGCTGCAAGTCTTCACGCTTGAGCCAAATCTCGTTGCCCAGCCGCTCGGAGAGCTGGCGAGCAGTCTGCAGTGGGGTTTCTACGGCAACGTCATAAACGCGCGAGGTGAGGATCTTTTTGACGTACTGTTCGAGCATCGGAAAGCATCACTGAACGGGTTGGGCAGGGCCAAGGAGTCTAACCCGGCTTTTGGGCGGGCGACCACACTAAACAGGTGGTTTTAGCCATTGTGGCGAGGGAGCTTGCTCCCGCTGGAGTGCGAAGCGCTCCCCAAAACAAGCGACCCGTTTCTTCAAACACATTGCACTGGCAGGTTTTACGACTGCTGCGCAGCCGAGCGGGAGCAAGCTCCCTCGCCACAGACAAGCCCCCTCGTCTCCATTCGACACACTGGCAATGACCTTCCACATCGCGAGGCCTATAATGCCGGCCTTTCGTCCCCCTCTTCGGCACCTCGGAGCCC
Organism: Pseudomonas sp. GW822-FHT02G04; assembly: GCF_058802085.1. Lineage (NCBI taxonomy): Bacteria > Pseudomonadati > Pseudomonadota > Gammaproteobacteria > Pseudomonadales > Pseudomonadaceae > Pseudomonas > Pseudomonas sp. GW822-FHT02G04. The sequence goes on along the minus strand of NZ_JBXANU010000035.1, from coordinate 45,762 downwards.
GCATGACCCAGGATCAACTCAAACAGGCAGTGGCTCAGGCCGCCGTCGACTTCATCCTCCCGAAACTCGATGACAAGAGCATCGTCGGGGTCGGCACCGGCTCCACCGCCAACTGCTTCATCGACGCGCTGGCCAAGCACAAAGGCGCGTTTGACGGCGCAGTGGCCAGTTCCGAAGCCACCGCCGCGCGCCTCAAGGGCCATGGCATTCCGGTGTATGAGCTCAATACCGTCAGCGATCTGGAGTTCTACGTCGACGGCGCCGATGAAAGCGACGAGCACCTGAACCTGATCAAGGGCGGCGGCGCGGCCCTGACCCGCGAGAAGATCGTGGCGGCCGTGGCCAAGACCTTCATCTGCATCGCCGACGCCAGCAAACTGGTGTCGGTGCTCGGTGCGTTCCCATTGCCGGTGGAAGTGATCCCGATGGCCCGCAGCCACGTGGCCCGTGAACTGGTGAAGCTCGGCGGCGACCCGGTTTACCGTGAAGGCGTGCTGACCGATAACGGCAACATCATCCTCGACGTATTCAACATGCAGATCACCAACCCGGTGGAGCTGGAAACACAGATCAACGCCATCGTCGGCGTGGTCACCAACGGTTTGTTCGCGGCCCGCCCGGCCGACTTGCTGCTGCTGGGCACGAGCGAAGGCGTAAAAACCCTCAAGGCCTGATGCCTTAGCCATCTGTAGGAGCGAAGCTTGCTCGCGAAGAGGCCATAACAGCCAACTGAGATGTTGAATGCTATGGCCTCTTCGCGAGCAAGCTTCGCTCCTACGATTGGTTTTGGGGTGTTGGTCAGGGCTGTGCCGGTTTTTTGAACACGTAGAACAGGTTCGGCTCACTGACCAAGTACAGGGTACCGTCGTCATCCATGGCAATGCCTTCTGCTTGCGGCACAGGCTTGAGCAACCCCTGACGACCCTTGCTCAGTGACAGCGTACTCAGCGGTCGCCCGTCCACATCCAGCTCGAGAATCAGTCGCGACTCATCGGACAGCGCCAGCAAATGCCCGCTGCGCTCGTCGTATTGCAGGCTCGACAGGTCCCACACGAACATTCCGGCATCGCGCTTGGGGTTGTTCACCACATGCACCGCGTAGAATTTCTCCGGGTTGTAGTGGGGAAAGCCCTGCACTTCGTAGATCAGCATCGGGTCGCGCTCCTTGGCGACGAACAAGCGCTTGCCCACCGAGTCATAGGCCAACCCTTCGAAACCCTTGTTGCCGCTCATGTGCACGCCGAGGGTCATCTGCTCGGCGTCCACGGCATCGAGGAACGTCGTGTCCTGCTGCAGATGAATCTTGATCAGCCGCTGCTCGCGTTCATCGGTGATCACGTAGGTGTCGGCGCTGATAAACTCCACGGCTTCCGGGTCGCCGAACCCGACCAGCGCCACACGCCGCAGGATTTTGCCTTCCAGGGACAACTCGATCAGCTCGGCGTTTTTGTGGGTGACCGTGAACAGGCTTTTGCGCACGGGATCGAAGGTCAGCGCTGAAACATCGTCGTCCAGACCGTCTATGACTCGCGCCTCGATCGCCACCTGATACTGGTCCAGGCCAATGGACTGGGCATTCATCGGCTGCCATAGCGCCTGCACATAGAACCAGCTGCGCTCGAACAGATGCAGGTACTGGCCGACAGTAATCATTACGATCAGCGCAATGACCGACAGGATCAGGGGTTTAGGGCGGACAAGTCGACGCATTCAGGCAAACTCGGAAACAGGACGGGCGGATGAAACACCACGGCTGTCTGAATTAAAACCCTAATGGCCCGCGACCTTCTACCGCAACTACCGAACCTGTTGCTTTTCGAAGCGGTAGAACAGGTTTGGCTCGCTCACCATGTACAGCGTGCCTGCTTCGTCCATGGTGACGCCTTCGGCACGGGGAATGGTTTTCTTCAGGCCATTGAACCCTCCGAGCAAGGTCATGAAACTGACCTGCTCGCCTTTCTCGTCCAACTCCAGCAACAAGTGAGAGTCGGCGGACAGCACCAAGGTGTGGCCAGTGCGCGGATCAATGGCCAGGGCCGACAGGTTACGGACATCCAGTGCGTTGCTGGAGAGTTTTTGCTTGTCACCCTTGAGGATCTGGCTGCCATCGCTTTTCCAGCTGAACAGCGCAGGCGGACGCTCTTCACCCAGCAGCAGTTGCTGGCGGCGGGCATCCCAGACGACGGCTTCGAAGCCTTTATTCTGGTTTTTCGAGGGACCAAGATCGTATTTCGGGAAATTGGCGATGTTCAACTCGCGAGTATCGGCATCAACCTTGACGATCGAGAGCAGGTGTTCGCGCTCATCGGTAATCGCCAGCAAACCATTGCCCATTACCGTCACCCCTTCCGGGTTGCTCCAACCCTCCAGCGGCATTTTGCGCAACACGTCGCCCTGCAACGTCAGCTCGACCAGGAACGGGTTCTTGCCCATCACTGCAAACAGGGTTTTGGTCTGCGGGTCGTAAGACACGTCCGACGCTTCGTCCTTCTCCATGCCCGGCAGCAGTTTGGCGTCGATCACCGCCCGATAGTCCGGCAGCCAGACACTCTCTTTTCGTTCGGCAGGGCTTTCGAAACGCTCCTTCACCCAGAGCACACCGCGATCATCCCAATGCATCGCAAACGCCAGGCCATACGCAGCGACCGCTGCCAGTAAAAGCCAGGAATACCAACGCATGACAAAACGCGAGCGGCGGGCAGTTTTCAGCTTGGGCAGCGATTCGATGGCCATTCAGGGATGCGTTCCAGAAATTCAGGCTATGGGTAATAGCACATTGGGACAGGCTCAGATGCCATAAGCCCCGGAATTATCCAGACAAAATGTGAAAAAAACGGGAAATGGCCGGATTGCCCTGTATGGGCAGCCAAGATCAAAAGATCGCAGCCTGCGGCAGACTGCGATCTTTTGCTTTTTAGAGAACGCTGCTGGTAAAGCGGCTGACACCCGGCAATTCGAGCACCAGTTCGTCACCGACATTCAGCGGGCCAACGCCCACCGGCGTGCCAGTGAGGATCACGTCACCGGCCTGTAGCGAGAAGCAGCCGGCCATGTACTGGATCATCGGTACGATCGGATTGAGCATGTCCTTGCTGTTGCCATCCTGGCGGACTTCGCCATTGATGGTCAGGCGGATGCCGATGTCGGTCAGGTCGGCAAACGTGCTGCCGGCCACAAATGGCGCAATCACCGCCGCGCCGTCGAAGCACTTGGCGATTTCCCACGGCAGGCCCTTGGCTTTCAGCTCGGCCTGCTTGTCGCGCAGGGTCAGGTCCAGGGCCGGGGCGAAGCCGGAGATGGCGTCCAGCACTTCTTCACGGCTCGGTTTGGTCGACAATGGCTTGCCGATCAGCACCGCGATTTCCGCTTCGTAATGCACCGAACCGCGCTCGGTCGGAATGCTGAAGCTGCCCTCCAGCGGCACCACGCAGCTGCCGGGCTTGATGAACAGCAGTGGTTCGGTGGGCACCGGGTTGTCCAGTTCCTTGGCGTGTTCGGCGTAGTTACGGCCGATGCACACCACTTTCCCCAGCGGGAAATGAATACGCGTTCCGTCGACATACTGGTGCTGATAGCTCATTGACCGACTCCTGCCTTGTTGATTCAAACAGCGAAAATCTTGCCCGGGTTCATGATGCCATTCGGGTCGAACACCGCTTTGACGGCTTTCATGTACTCGATCTCAACCGGTGAGCGGCTGTAGGTCAAGTAATCACGCTTGGTCATGCCCACGCCATGTTCGGCGGAAATCGAACCGTTGTACTTCTCGACGGTTTCGAACACCCACTTGTTGACGGTGGCGCATTTGGCGAAGAACTCGTCCTTGCTCAGGTTATCCGGCTTGAGGATGTTCAAGTGCAGGTTGCCGTCGCCGATGTGGCCGAACCAGACAATTTCGAAGTCTGGGTAGTGTTCGCCGACGATCGCGTCGATTTCCTTCAGGAACGCTGGGACTTTCGACACAGTGACCGAAATGTCGTTTTTGTACGGCGTCCAGTGGGAAATGGTTTCGGAGATGTACTCGCGCAGCTTCCAGAGGTTCTGCAACTGGGTATCGCTCTGGCTCATCACGCCGTCCAGCACCCAGCCCTGCTCGACGCAGTGCTCGAAGGTTTCCAGGGCGTGGTTGGCCACATCGACGGTGGTCGCTTCGAATTCCAGCAGCGCATAAAACGGGCAGTCGGATTCGAACGGCGCCGGCACATCGCCGCGCGCCATGACCTTGGCCAGGGCTTTGTCGGAGAAGAATTCGAACGCAGTCAGGTCAAGTTTGCCCTGGAACGCGTGCAATACCGGCATGATCGAATCGAAATCGGCAGTGCCGAGGACCATCGCGGTGAGGTTTTTCGGCGCACGGTCCAGACGCATGGTGGCTTCGACGACAAAGCCCAGCGTGCCTTCGGCGCCGATGAACAGCTGACGCAGGTCGTAGCCGGTGGCGTTCTTGATCAGGCCTTTGTTCAGCTCCAGCAGATCGCCCTTGCCGGTGACGACTTTCATGCCGGCCACCCAGTTGCGGGTCATGCCGTAGCGAATCACCTTGATCCCGCCGGCATTGGTGCCGATATTGCCGCCAATCTGGCTGGAACCTGCCGAAGCGAAGTCCACCGGGTAGTACAGACCGTGCTCTTCGGCCTTGTTCTGCAATTGCTCAGTGACCACGCCCGGCTGACAAACGGCCGTGCGATCGGTCAGGTTCACATCGAGGATCTGGTTCATGTAGTCGAAGGACACAACCACTTCACCATTGGCCGCCACCGCTGCAGCAGAAAGCCCGGTACGACCGCCGGACGGCACCAGCGCAACCTTGTGTTCATTGGCCCAGCGGACAATGGCCTGGACCTGCTCAATCGTCTTGGGAAACACAATGGCCGTCGGGGCCGGGGCGAAATGCTTGGTCCAATCCTTGCCGTAAGCGTTCAGGGAGTCGGCGTCGGTCAGGACCTTGCCAGGCTCAACCAGGGTCTTCAGCTCATCAATCAGCGCAGGATTGGTCATCGACAGAACTCTCGAACAATTCATGGTCATCCTGAGTACGCTTCACGTCGCAGAATGAGTGTTAGCAGGTCGCATATGCTAGCATACCGACCCCGCAGGATAGTGCCCAAAGGCTGTTCTGCGGCGACGGCTTTCCTGCCGTCCGGGTCAGCTCTGGCTGCTCCCTTCCCTGCCATTTTTTCTCCGGGACACAGGTTTACGCAGATGAGCAAGACTTCTCTCGATAAGAGCAAGATCAAGTTCCTTCTTCTCGAAGGCGTCCACCAATCGGCTGTCGACGTCCTCAAGGCGGCGGGCTACACCAGTATCGAGTACCTCACAGGTTCTCTGCCGGAAGCCCAGCTGAAGGAAAAGATCGCTGATGCTCACTTCATCGGCATTCGCTCCCGCACTCAATTGACCGAAGAGATCTTCGATCACGCGAAGAAACTGGTGGCTGTCGGCTGTTTCTGCATCGGCACCAACCAGGTCGACCTCAACGCGGCTCGCGAACGCGGTATCGCAGTATTCAACGCGCCGTACTCCAACACTCGCTCCGTTGCCGAGCTGGTACTGGCCGAGGCGATCCTGTTGCTGCGCGGCATCCCTGAGAAGAACGCTTCCTGCCACCGTGGCGGCTGGATCAAAAGCGCAGCCAACTCCTTCGAAATCCGCGGCAAAAAGCTGGGTATCGTCGGTTACGGCTCGATCGGTACTCAACTGTCGGTCCTGGCTGAAGGTCTGGGCATGCAGGTTTACTTCTACGACACCGTGACCAAGCTGCCACTGGGCAACGCCACCCAGGTCGGCAACCTGCACGAGCTGTTGGGCATGTCCGACATCGTCACCCTGCACGTTCCGGAAACCGCTGCCACCCAGTGGATGATCGGCGAGAAGGAAATCCGCGCCATCAAGAAGGGCGGCATCCTGATCAACGCCGCACGCGGCACCGTGGTCGAACTGGACGCCCTGGCGGACGCGATCAAGGACAAGCACCTGATCGGCGCGGCCATCGACGTATTCCCGGTGGAGCCGCGCTCCAACGAAGAAGAGTTCGAAAGCCCGCTGCGTGGCCTGGACAACGTGATCCTGACCCCGCACATCGGTGGTTCCACCGCTGAAGCACAGGCCAACATCGGTCTGGAAGTGGCGGAAAAACTGGTCAAGTACAGCGACAACGGTACGTCGGTATCGTCCGTGAACTTCCCGGAAGTGGCCCTGCCGGCTCACCCTGGCAAGCACCGCCTGCTGCACATCCACGAGAACATTCCGGGTGTGATGAGCGAGATCAACAAGGTGTTCGCCGAAAACGGCATCAACATTTCCGGTCAGTTCCTGCAGACCAACGAGAAAGTCGGCTACGTCGTGATCGACGTCGATGCCGATTACTCGGAAATGGCGCAAGAGAAGCTGCAGCACATCAACGGCACCATTCGTTGCCGCGTGCTGTTCTGATTCAGACTTGAGCGACAAAAAAAGGGAGACCCTCGGGTCTCCCTTTTTCATGGCCGCTTTTTCATCGCTGTGGAAAAGTTACTTCACTGTCACAGTGATTTTCTTCGAAACAATCGGCGGATCGAACGGCATGTGACCGCTGTCACCCAGTTCGAGCTGCAAGGTGTGCTTGCCTGGTGCAAGCTTGATATCAGCGTGAGTCTGCGCTTTGCCGAAGTGCATATGATTGGCATCGTTTGGAATCGGAGCACCGGCGGCTGGTAGTTTGTCGACATCGATCAGCAAATGGTGATGGCCAGTATTTTTGGTGACATCGCCTGCTGGTGCCAGCGCGATTTCCTTGACGCCGAAATTCACGGTAAAGGTTTGCGCGACCGTGGCTCCGTCCTCAGGAGATACGATGAACACTTCTGCCCCCTTCGGAGCCGGGGTGGCGGCACTGGCCAGTACCGAAACACCCATCAGTACACCAGCCAATGCTGCTCGTGACATAAAGCTTTTCATTCTCTTCTCCAGTTTTTCCGTAAAATTCGCTCAGCCGTGAACAACTTAACGGCCATTCGTTGTCGAAGGCACTCATAACCATAGCAAAGCGAGCCTGAACAGCGCGTCGCGATAAATGAATTCAAAGGAGTGACCATGCGCTTTTTGCCTGGCCTGATCTGCCTGCTACCCCTTTTGAGCCCTTTGGCTCATGCCGAACTGATTGACGATGTAAACGACCGCGGCGAATTGCGCATTGCCCTTGAGGCTAATACACCGCCCTTCAATTTCAAGGACGACGGCAAATTGACCGGGTTCGAGGTCGAGCTGGGTCAATTGCTGGCCAATGAGCTGGATGTACGGGCCGACTTCGTCGTCACCGATTCCGACGACCTGTTGACCGGCGTCGAAAGCGGCAAATACGACGTTGCCATCAATCACATAGCACTGACCCCGGACCTGAAGGATCGTTTCGACTTCAGCGAACCTTACATTCACACCAACGCGCAATTGATCGCGCAGAAAGAAGAGCAACCGCGATCAATCCTGTTGGTGCAGTCGCTGACCGAGGAAAAGCCGAAAGCCGCCCCGGCGGTGAGCCTGGCGATTCCGTTTCAGAAGGGTAACCCGGCGTTCCATGCCAGCCTGGAAAACGCCTTGCAGCGAATCAAGGCCGATGGCCGGCTGGAGGCGCTGGAGCAGAAGTGGTTTGGGGCGGATGCGGGTGTGGCGCCGAAACCTTGATTTCGAGCGAATGAGTCACCCTGTGGGCCGTTACTTCAGGGTTGCCAGGGCCTGCGCCGCTTGCGGCAACTCCAGCTCGCTGAAGACTTGCACACCATGGCGCTTGAGCAGCGCGGCGGTCACGCCCTCACCGCTGACCTTCACGCCACTGAATGTCCCGTCATAGGTCAGCAGATTCCCGCAAGACGGGCTGTTGGCCTTGAGCACGGCAACCCGGATGCCGTGCTGTTGCACCAGTTCCAGCGCCTGCCAAGCCCCCGAAAGAAACTCGGCACTGACGTCCTCGCCCTCGGTGGTGATGACCGATGCAAGGCCATCAAGCACCTCACCGCCCTGCCCACCGGGAATTTCCGCTGCAGCCCTGGGTGTCGGCAACCCGCCGGCGACTTCCGGGCACAACGGCACCACTCGGCCTTCGGCAATCCACTGCTCCAGCAGATCGAACGGCCCGCTGGCCCCGCCGTCGTAACGGACGCGGTGACCGAGCAAGCAGCGGCTTACCAGAATTTTTTGCATGATCAGAACGGCTCGTTACCACGACGGCGGAACCAGCCTGTCAACGACAGACGTTCCCGGGTCGCGGGCAGGACTTCGTGGGGAACGTCGCCCGACAGAAACACCACCAGACATCCGCCGGTGGGCACCACATCGTGTTCGACGCCTTTGTCCAGATACATGCGCAACTGACCACCATGCTCGGGCAGCCAGGCGTCATTAAGGTAGATCACCGCCGAGACCATGCGCCGGTCGTCGTCTCGGAAACGGTCGACATGCTTGAGGTAGAAAGCACCGGGCGGGTACAGGGCGAAATGGCTTTCGAAATCTTCCAGGCCCAGGAACAAACCGCGATTCATTGCTTCACGCAGGCTGTCCATCAACCCCAGGTAGCTGTCGCAGGCCTCGGCCTGGCCGGGTTCGAGCCACTGGATATGGTCGCCGCGAATGCCCTCGCGAATCTCCGAAAACGCCCCGCGCCCCACGGCGGCCGGGGCGAGCTCACCCTCGGCGGCACGTTGGCGACACTCGGCCGCCAGCGCCCGGGTCAGGTCCAGGGGCAGGAAAATATTCTGCTGCGACCAGCCGTGTTCGGCCAGGTCGTCGACGATACGTAACAGCAGTGGGTGATCAGAGGGTATGTGCATGGCGCGCATAGTATTCCTGTGCCCGCAAATCCGACAGAGCCATGCAGCGGAGGATTGGTCGGATAAGGTACTCAACCTGATACGAATTCTCGACAAGTACGAATGCCGCACGGAGAATAGTCGCCTGCTGACAGGAGTCCCTATGCGTCGCTTGCTTTTCTCACTGTTGATGTTCTGCGTTTTGCCCGCCTGGGCGGACGGCCACGACCAGTTGTACAAGGTCGCCGGTTGGCCAGAACAACGCGCGCATTTCAACGATGCCCTCTCGGCCGCTCAGCAGCGTTATCAGAACAGCTTGCCGCCGGCGGTGTTCCAGGCCCTGGTCAACAACAGCAATCAGCGGTTCGCCCCCAAGGCCGTGGACCAGCGCGCCGAAGCGCAACTGCGCAAGAAACTCGCCGATCCGAAACCTGCGCTGACTTTCTTTCAATCTCCCTTGGGCAAGAAAATCGTCGCCGCCGAACTGATGGCGACCCGTCGCGATCAATTGGCGAAAAACGCCAAGGGCTTGCCGAAAATGCAGGCCAGCGATACCCGTCAGTTGATCATCGGCCACCTGGCCCAGGCCCTGCCCGCCCGCGAGGCCGGCGCAGAAGTCAGCCTGGCGATCGCAGGCGTGGCGGCCGACAGCCTGAGTTCGATGATCCCCGGCCTGCTCGGCGGCGGCCAGGCTCAGGGCATGTTGAACGGTCAACGCCAGCGCCTGATGGAGCAGATCGGCGCCGACCTGAACAACACGCTGCTGTATGTCTATCGCGACCTGTCGGATGACGAGCTGGAAGAATTTTCGACCTTTGCCGAGTCCGCTGAAGGCAAGGCTTACTACCAAGCGGCATTGGCGGCGATTCGGGCGGGGTTGGCGGTGGGGCAAAGCACGTCGAGTCTGCAGCCTTGAAATAAGTATCGCGCCGGAAAAGATCGCAGCCTTATCGATTCTGACGACTCATGCGCTTGGTCAAAAACCCGAAATACTCCTGCCGCAACCCCGGCGACTCATTCGCCAGATGATGCCGCGCCTCAGGCAGCATCAATACCTGGGGCCGATCGAACTTGCCCCGCAACACTTCAAGGTTGTGCTCCCAATCCACGGTCATGTCCGCCTGCCCTTGCACGATCAGCGGCCTGCGCGGGCTGCTCGGTGCCGCTTCGATTCGCTTGATCCACCGTCCCAGTGCACCGACCCAGGCCGTAGGCAGACGCAGCGGTTGCAGCGGATCGGCTTTCAGGAACGCGAGGAAGTCAGGGTCGTTGGAATTCTCGCTGAAGCGCCGGGCGATGCCTTTGACAAACGGCTTGAGCAGGTAATAACTGAGCCGCGACCAGCCCCAGGCACGCGGCCGCACCAGGGGCGACAGCAGAATCACTTGCCCCTGGGCCGGGCTGCTCGCGCCCTGATTGAGCACATGGTCGATCACAATCGCCCCGCCAGTGCTTTGCCCGCACAAGTGCCAGGGCTGCGGAAGGCCCAACGACTGCGCCTCGGCCAGCAGGCCTTGCAGGGCGCTCTGGTACTCGGCGAAGTCCTTGATGCTCGCCCGCTCGCCACTGGACAGGCCATGCCCCGGCAGGTCGCAGGCGATTACCGCAAACCCTTGGTCCAGCGCCCACTCGATCACATGCCGGTACAGCCCGGTGTGATCGTAGAAGCCGTGAAACAAAAACAGCGTCGCCTTCGCCCGCTCGGGCCACCAAAGCTGACTGACCACTTCATAGCCCTCAACCTCGAAACGCCCCAGTCCACGGCGCAGGGTCCGCTGTGGAAAATCCAGCCCGTAAAAACGCTGATAGGCCATGGCCTCCGTCGACAGCGGCTGCCACTCGGCCAATGGCCGCAGGCTGGCACGCAAATGATCGGGGTCGAAAGTGGCAGGCATGAACTATTCCAGAGCGCGAAACAGACTTTATGGGCCTGCGATATTCATCTGTCGCGGCAAGCATGGCAAGCTAGCCGGCCTTCGAGGATTGAAACCCATGCGTCCGGCCTACCGCACCACACTGCTTGCCAGCCTGCTCGCCCTTGTGTGTGCCGGTGCGCTGTGGGCCGCTTACGACTGGTTTCAGGGACGCTACCTGCGGGCATTCAGTTCGCACACCGCTGTGTTCTCCGGCGACCCGTTGCGCCTGCCGGACGAACTCGCCGGCCCCGGCGCCATCCGCCTGGTGCACTTCTGGGACCCGGCTTGCCCGTGCAATGTCGGCAACCAACAACACCTGAGCGAACTGGTTGAGCAATATGTACCGCAGGGCGTCGAGTTCTATACGGTACAAAAGCCCGGCAGCCACGGCCAGTTGCCCGGCACCTTGAGCCGCCTGAAAACCCTCGCTGTCCTGCCTGGCTCCGAACAGATCCCTGCCAGTCCGGCAGTGGCTATATGGGACCGCGACGGCAAGCTGGCATATTTCGGTCCGTACAGCGAAGGCCTGACCTGCAATTCGAGCAACAGTTTTATCGAGCCCATTCTGCAAGCACTGAACGCAGGCCGGGCGGTGAACGCCACCCACACGCTGGCGGTGGGTTGCTACTGCCCGTGGCCCGCAGAGGCGAAGTAAGGCATTCCTGACTTTTCCAGGACCGCGATGCCCGGCACAGGAGGTCTGTGCTACACGTTTGCAGCCCGCACGGGTGGCAACCCCCGAAAGAACAAGGAGTCACCATGAAACGCGTCCTGACCGTACTTGCCTTGCTGATCGTCGTACTCGTCGCCGGGGGCGGCTGGTATGTGTACAGCAAACAACCGACGCGCCAGGGCCAGGTGGCGTTGCAACACCTGCAAGGTTCGGTGACCGTGCGCTACGACGAGCGCGGCGTGCCGCATATCCGTGCTGAAAACGAAACCGACCTCTACCGCGCCCTCGGCTACGTGCACGCCCAGGACCGGCTGTTCCAGATGGAAGCCATGCGGCGCCTGGCCCGTGGCGAGCTGGCCGAAGTCCTCGGCCCGAAACTGCTCGACACCGACAAACTGTTTCGCGGCCTGCGCATTCGCGAACGAGCCGAAAGCTACGTGGCCGCGCTGGATCGTCAGTCACCGGCATGGAAGGCCCTGCAAGCCTATCTGGACGGTATCAATCAATATCAGGACAGCCACGCTGCGCCGGTAGAGTTCGATGTACTGGGGATCCCCAAGCGCCCTTTCACCGCCGAAGACAGCATCAGCATCGCCGGCTACATGGCCTACAGCTTTGCCGCAGCGTTTCGCACCGAACCCTTGCTGACTTACGTGCGCGACCAACTGGGCAGTGAGTACCTGAACATCTTCGATCTCGACTGGCAGCCCAAGGGCGTGCTGGTCAAAGGTCACGCCAACCCTGCGCCGACGCTCGCCGCCAGTGACTGGAAGGATCTGAACGCCCTCGCCCGCCTGAGCGAACAGGCGCTGGCCGACCACGGCCTGCCGCAATTCGAAGGCAGCAACGCCTGGGTGATTTCCGGCAACCGCAGCAAAAGCGGCAAGCCGCTGCTGGCCGGTGACCCGCACATTCGCTTCTCGGTGCCGTCGGTGTGGTACGAGGCGCATCTGTCGGCGCCGGGATTCGAGCTTTATGGCTACCATCAGGCGCTGGTGCCGTTTGCATTTCTCGGCCACAACCTGGACTTCGGCTGGAGCCTGACGATGTTCCAGAACGACGATCTGGACCTGATCGCCGAGAAGGTCAACCCGGACAACCCGAACCAGGTCTGGTATCGCGGCAAGTGGGTGGACATGGTCAATACCGAACAACAGATCGCGGTGAAAGGTCAGTCACCGGTCACATTGACGCTGCGCCAGTCGCCCCATGGCCCGATCGTCAACGATGCGCTCGGCACTGCCGCCGGCAAGACGCCGGTTGCCATGTGGTGGGCGTTCCTCGAAACCCCGAATCCGATCCTTGACGGCTTCTATCAGCTCAACCGGGCTGACACCCTGGCCAAGGCCCGCGCCGCAGCAGCCAAGGTTCAGGCTCCAGGGTTGAACATCGTCTACGCCAACGCCAAGGGCGACATCGGCTGGTGGGCCTCGGCGCTGCTGCCCAAGCGTCCGGCCGGGGTGAAGCCCGGTTTCATCCTCGATGGCAGCACCCCTCAGGCGGACAAGGAAGGTTTTTACCCGTTCAGTGCCAACCCGCAGGAAGAAAACCCGGCGCGGGGCTACATCGTCTCGGCCAACTTCCAACCGGTGTCGCCGACCGGTATGGAGATTCCCGGCTACTACAACCTGGCCGATCGCGGGCAGCAGCTCAATCGCCAGCTCAGCGACAAGAACGTGAAGTGGGACAACGCGGCCAACCAGAAGCTGCAACTGGGCACCACCACCGCCTACGGCCCACGCTTGCTGGCGCCGTTGCTGCCGGTACTGCGTGAAGTGGTGAGCGATCCGGCCGAGCTCAAACTGGTGGAGCAACTGGCGCAGTGGTGCGGCGATTACCCGCTGGACTCTATCAGCGCCACCCTGTTCAACCAGTTCCTGTTCAACCTCGCCGACGCGGCGCTGCGCGATGAACTGGGCAATGATTTCTTCGAAACGCTGCTCCCGACCCGGGTGATCGATGCCGCGCTACCGCGTCTGGCGGCCTCCGCCGATTCGCCGTGGTGGGACAACCGCAACACTCCCGGCAAGGAAACCCGCGCCGATACGGTCAAGTTGGCCTGGCAAGCGAGCATGGCTCATCTCAAAACCACCCTTGGTGCCGACTCCTCGCAATGGCAGTGGGGCAAGGCGCACACCCTGACCCACGGCCATCCGCTGGGGATGCAAAAGCCGCTGGACCGGATCTTCAACGTTGGCCCATTCGCGGCACCCGGCACCCACGAAGTGCCGAACAACCTCTCGGCCAAGATCGGACCGGCGCCGTGGCCCGTGACCTACGGCCCGTCGACCCGGCGACTGATCGACTTCGCCGACCCGGCCCACAGCCTGACCATCAACCCGGTCGGCCAGAGCGGCGTGCCGTTCGACAGCCACTATGCCGACCAGGCCGAGGCGTATATCGAAGGGGTTTATTACCAGGCGAATTTCAATGATGAAGAAGTGACGGCCAATACCCGCAGCACCTTGAAGCTGTTGCCGGCGCGGTAGATTTTGCCGGCCAGGCTGACGCCTTCGCTGCAAAATTCTGAGCCATAACGTCAAAAGATCGCAGCCTGCGGCAGCTCCTGCGGGATTCACATTCCACTGTAGGAGCTGCCGCAGGCTGCGATCTTTTGGTCAGCAGCCGTTTTAAGCCGCTTCCGGCGCCTGCGCCCGGCGTACGTCCGGCTGTTTCCAGGAGTCGGCTGCAGCTTCCTCGATGGCCTGCTGGATCGCACGCTTGCGGCTTTCTTCGGCGCGACGGCTGAAGAACCAGACCAGGAAGGTCACCAGCGACACCGCCAGCAGAATCAGGCTGGCCACGGCATTGATCTCTGGCTTCACGCCCAGACGCACCGCCGAGAACACTTCCATCGGCAGGGTCGTGGAACCCGGGCCCGACACAAAGCTCGCCAGCACCAGATCATCCAGCGACAAGGCGAACGACATCATGCCGCCGGCCGCCAGCGACGGCGCGATCATCGGGATGGTGATCAGGAAGAACACCTTCCACGGCCGCGCACCGAGGTCCATGGCCGCTTCTTCGATCGACAGGTCCAGCTCACGCAAGCGCGCCGACACCACTACCGCCACATACGCGGCACAGAACGTGGTGTGGGCGATCCAGATGGTGACGATGCCGCGCTCCTGCGGCCAGCCGATCATCTGCGCCATGGCCACGAACAGCAGCAACAGCGACAGACCGGTGATCACTTCCGGCATCACCAGCGGTGCCGTCACCAGACCGCCGAACAGCGTGCGGCCCTTGAAGCGGGTGATGCGGGTCAGCACGAACGCCGCCAGCGTGCCCAACGCCACCGCGGCAATCGCGGTGTAGCAAGCGATTTCCAGCGAGCGCACCACTGAGCCCATCAGTTGCGTGTTGTCGAGCAGGCCGACGTACCACTTCACCGACCAGCCGCCCCACACCGTCACCAGTTTCGAGGCGTTGAACGAGTAGATCACCAGAATCAGCATCGGCGCGTAGATGAACAGCAGACCCAGCACCAGCATCAGGTTCGAGAAACGGAAGCGCTTCATTCTTTACCCTCCATTTCCTTGGCCTGACTGCGGTTGAACAGGATGATCGGCACAATCAGGATCGCCAGCATCACCACCGCCAGGGCGGACGCCACCGGCCAGTCACGGTTGTTGAAGAACTCTTGCCAGAGCACTTTACCGATCATCAGGGTTTCCGGACCGCCAAGCAGTTCCGGGATCACGAACTCACCGACCACCGGAATGAACACCAGCATGCAGCCGGCGATAATGCCGTTTTTCGACAGCGGCACGGTGATCTTCCAGAAGCTGTTGAAGTTGCTCGAACCGAGATCCGATGCGGCTTCCAGCAGGCTGATGTCGTGTTTGACCAGGTTGGCGTACAGCGGCAGGATCATGAATGGCAGATAGGAGTAAACAACACCGATATAGACCGCCAGGTTGGTATTGAGGATCTGCAACGGCTCGTCGATCCAGCCCATGCTCATCAGAAAACCATTGAGCAGTCCGTTGTTGCTGAGGATGCCCATCCACGCATACACGCGGATCAGGATCGCGGTCCAGGTCGGCATCATGATCAGCAGCACCAGCACCGTTTGCAGCTCTTTGCGGGCGGAGGCAATGCCATAGGCCATCGGGTAGCCGATCAGCAGGCAGAGGATGGTGCTGAACAACGCCATCTTCAGCGAGCCGAGGTAGGCGGCGATGTACAACTCGTCGTCGCCCAGCATCGCGTAGTTGCTCAGGTTAAGCAGCAACTGCAGCTTCTGTTCGGCGTAGCTGTAGATTTCGGTGTACGGCGGAATGGCCACGTCGGCTTCAGCGAAGCTGATCTTCAGGACGATGAAGAACGGCAGCATGAAGAACATGAACAGCCAGATGAACGGAACCCCGATGACCAGCTGACGGCCACCGGGAAGTA
This sequence comes from Pseudomonas sp. GW822-FHT02G04, assembly GCF_058802085.1. NCBI lineage: Bacteria > Pseudomonadati > Pseudomonadota > Gammaproteobacteria > Pseudomonadales > Pseudomonadaceae > Pseudomonas > Pseudomonas sp. GW822-FHT02G04. The sequence continues at coordinate 29,992 of NZ_JBXANU010000035.1, read as the reverse complement.
TTCGATTGAGCCGGCGTTTGAGTTTGCGCATGTTCATGAGCGAAGTACCACGCCGCTGTCGTCTTCCCACCACACGTAAACCTGGTCACCCCAGGTCGGGCGCTGGCCACGGCGCTCGGCGTTGGCGACGAAGGACTGCACCAGCTTGCCGCTCGGCAGTTCGACGTAGAACACCGAATGGCCGCCGAGGTAGGCGATGTCGTGCACCTTGCCGCTGGACCAGTTGTGTTCGCAGGTCGGCATTTCGGCCGTCACCAGCAGTTTTTCCGGACGAATCGCATAGGTAACGGACTTGTCCTGCACCGAGGTGCTGATGCCGTGACCCACGTAAATGTTGCGGTCCAGATCCTTGCAGGTGATCAGTGCATGGCCCTCGGCGTCGTCCACCACTTCGCCTTCGAAGATGTTGACGTTGCCGATGAATTCGCAGACCAGGCGGCTGGTCGGGGTTTCGTAGATGTCGATCGGGCTGCCGATCTGGGCGATCCAGCCCAGGTGCATGATCGCGATGCGCTCGGCCATGGTCATGGCCTCTTCCTGATCGTGGGTCACCATGACGCAGGTTACGCCGACGCGCTCGATGATCTCGACCAGTTCCAGCTGCATTTGCGAACGCAGCTTCTTGTCCAGCGCACCCATCGGTTCGTCGAGCAGCAACAGCTTCGGTCGCTTGGCCAACGAACGCGCCAGAGCCACACGCTGACGCTGACCACCGGACAACTGATGCGGTTTACGCTTGGCGTACTCGCTCATCTGCACCAGCTTGAGCATCTCGGCCACGCGGGCATCGACCTCGGCCGTCGGGATCTTGTCCTGCTTGAGGCCGAAGGCGATGTTCTGCGCCACCGTCATGTGCGGGAACAAGGCGTAGGACTGGAACATCATGTTGATCGGCCGCTCGTACGGCGGCATGTCAGTGATGTCTACGCCATCGAGGAAAATGCGCCCCTCCGTGGGCCGTTCGAAACCTGCCAGCATGCGCAGCAAGGTGGATTTGCCCGAACCCGAGCCGCCAAGCAAGGCGAAGATTTCGCCTTTCTTGATTTCCAGGGACACGTCGTCCACGGCAATCGTCTCGTCGAACTTTTTGGTGACCCGGTCGATTTTGACCAACACCTGTTTAGGTGATTGGTCGCCCTCGAGGGCTTTCTTATAGGCGCCGGAGGCAACTGCCATTTACGAAACTCCCAACAGAATTTGCAGTTCGCTCAATGTGGCGAACCTGGATAGTTTGACGCTATTTGCCCGACTTGACCTTGGTCCAGCTGCGCGTCATCAAACGTTGAATGTTCGGCGGTAACTCGATGGACACGTACATCTTGTCGAGGACCGCTTGCGGCGGATAAACCGACGCGTCAGTGCGTATGGATTGTTCCATCAGTTTGTCCGACCCAGGGTTTGGGTTGGCGTAGCCCACGGCATCGCTGACCTTGGCGATCACCTCAGGCTTGAGCAAATAGTTGATGAAGGCGTGGGCTTCCTTGACGTTGGCCGCATCCTTGGGGATCGCCAGCATGTCGAACCAGAGCGCGCCGCCCTCTTTTGGAATCGAGTAGGCGATGTTCATGCCTTTGCCGGCTTCAGCCGCGCGGGCTTTGGCCTGGAACATGTCGCCGGAAAAACCGATCGCGATGCAGATATCGCCGTTGGCCAGGTCCGCGATGTATTTGGATGAGTGGAAGTACGTCACATAAGGCCGCACCGCCAGCAACTTGGCCTCGGCCTTTTTGTAGTCTTCGGGGTTGGTGCTGTTGGCGTTCAGGCCCATGTAGTTAAGGACCGTGGGCATCATTTCATCGGCGGAGTCGAGGAACGCGACGCCGCAGCTGTGCAGCTTCTTGATGTTTTGCGGCTCGAACACCACATCCCAGGAATCGATCTTGTCGAGGCCCAGCACAGCCTTGATCTTGTCGACGTTGTAACCGATGCCGTTGGTGCCCCACAGATACGGCACGGCATATTGGTTACCCGGATCGTTCTGCTCCAGGCGCTTGAGCAAGACCGGGTCGAGGTTCGAATAGTTGCTTAGCTTAGACTTGTCGAGCTTCTGGAAAGCGCCGGCCTTGATCTGCTTGCCAAGGAAATGGTTGGACGGCACGACCACGTCGTAACCGGTACGCCCGGCCAGCAATTTGCCTTCCAGGGTTTCGTTGGAATCGAATACGTCGTAAATCGGCTTGATGCCGGCTTCTTTCTGGAAGTCGGCCAAGGTGGTCTCACCGATGTAGTCCGACCAGTTATAAATATGCACCGTGCCGGTGGCCTGGGCACTGACGGCAAGCGTCAGCCCGGCGCCGACCAGCAGGGCATTGCGCAAAAAAGAAAAAACAGGCAAGTGGAGGTCCTCTAAAATTAGTTGGGCCCAAGTTGCCCCGCGTTACATGACAGCCATGGCTGCCTGACAACAAAACCGGCGCGCAACTTACCCTCGAAAAACCGTTCCAGCAAACTTTATGAAGATCCTGTAGCAGCTGCCGCAGGCTGCGTTCAACTGCGAAGCAGTTGTGCTGTCGAAAAGCGGAGGTCCTTCGGACCTCAACGCAGCCTTCGGCAGCTGCTACAAGGTTTATTACTTATTTACCGGATTTGATCTTGGTCCAGCTGCGGGTCAGCTCACGCTGGGTTGCGGCTGGCAAATCAGCGATTGCATACAGCTTGGCCTGTACTTCAGGAGTCGGATAAATGCCCGGATCCGAAGTGATGTCTTTGCTCACATACTGGGTGGCTTCAGCATTACCGTTAGGGAAACGCACGGCGTTGGTGATGTCAGCCATTACTTTCGGTTGCAGCAGGTAGTTCATGAACTTGTAGGCGCCCTCGACGTTTTCCGCATCCTTGGGGATGGCGACCATGTCGTAGAAGCTGCCAGCGCCTTCTTTTGGAATGGCGTAGCTGACTTTCACCTTGTCACCGGCTTCGGCAGCGCGGGACTTGGCTTGCTGGACGTCACCCGAATAGCCGACGGCTACGCAGATGTTGCCGTTGGCCAGGTCCGAGATGTACTTCGAGGAGTGGAAGTAGGTGATCGAAGGACGAATCTTGAGGAACAGTTCCTCGGCTTTCTTGATGTCTTCTTTCTTCTGGCTGTCGGTTGGCAGACCCAGGTAATGCAGGGCGACCGGCAGCATTTCGGTAGGCGAATCCAGGAAGCTCACACCGCAGCCCTTGAGCTTGGCAATGTTTTCAGGCTTGAGCAGGGTGTCCCAGGAATCGATCGTGTCGACGCCCAGCGCGGCCTTGACCTTCGCCGGGTTGTAACCGATACCGATCGAGCCCCACATGTAAGGGAAGGCGTGTTTGTTGTCCGGGTCGCTGACGGAAACCGCTTTAAGCAGCGATTTGTTCAGGTTGCCGTAGTTGGACAGCTTGGACTTGTCCAGCTCCCGGTAAACCCCGGCCTTGATTTGCTTGGCGAGGAAGTTGTTCGACGGTACGACGACGTCGTAACCGGACTTGCCTGCCAGCAACTTGGCTTCCAGGGTTTCGTTGCTGTCGAAAACGTCGTACACCACCTTGATCCCGGACTCTTTCTCGAAGTTCGCGATGGTGTCCGGTGCGATGTAATCGGACCAGTTGTACACGTGCAGCACTTTGTCGTCGGCCTGAACGGCGCCCGCCATCACGCCCATCAGGGACATGGCGAGGAGGGTCTTGCCAGTTATCTTCATACCTAATGCCTTCATGGGTAATGCTCCAGTTTTTCTTTTTAACCACGTGCTCAGCAGCCTGTTACAGGGCATCCGAACAACCGTTAGTCTGGCAAGATCCAAGGCAGGCTTTCAAGGAAAGACCCATCCTTTGTTTGCACTGAGCGAAGTGCAAACTTCGCACCTCGCTCAGAGCCTAGCACTTAGCCCTGCAACGCACTCAGGGTCAGGTCCAGGCACTTGCGCGCCTTGGCCACCAACTCGTCGATTTCAGCCGGTGTAATCACCAGTGGCGGAGCAATGATCATGGTGTCGCCGACCGCGCGCATGATCAGGCCGTTGTCGAAGCAGAACTGCCGGCAGATCATGCCGACGCCCTTGCCTTCGTAACGTTTGCGAGTGGCCTTGTCCTGAACCAGCTCGATGGCCCCCAACAGACCGACTCCACGCACTTCCCCCACCAACGGGTGATCGTTCAGTTCCCGTAGACGCTTTTGCAAATAAGGTGCCGTTTCTGCCCGCACGTGCTCGACAATTTTTTCATCGCGCAGGATGCGGATGTTTTCCAGCGCCACCGCAGCGGCCACCGGGTGCCCGGAATAGGTGAAACCGTGGTTGAAATCACCGCCTTCGTTGAGCACCTCGACCACGTCGTCATGCACGATCAGGCCACCCATCGGGATGTAACCGGACGTCAGGCCTTTGGCGATGGTCATCATGTGGGGCTTGAGGCCGTAGAAATCGGTACCGAACCACTCACCGGTACGACCGAAACCGCAGATCACCTCGTCGGCCACAAAAAGAATGTCGTACTTGGCGAGGATTTCCTTGATACGCGGCCAGTAGCTGTCTGGCGGAATGATCACGCCGCCGGCGCCCTGGATCGGCTCGGCAATAAAGGCACCGACGTTGTCGACGCCAACTTCCAGAATTTTCTCTTCCAGCTGATTGGCCGCCCAGATACCGAACTCTTGCGGCGTCATGTCACCGCCTTCGCCGAACCAGTACGGCTGGGCGATGTGGACGATGCCCGGGATCGGCAAGTCGCCCTGTTCGTGCATATAGGTCATGCCGCCCAAGCTCGCGCCGGCCACGGTGGAACCGTGATAGCCGTTCTTGCGACTGATGATGACTTTCTTCTTCGGCTGGCCCTTGATCGCCCAGTAGTGGCGAACCATCCGCAGCATGGTGTCGTTGCCTTCGGAACCGGAACCGGTGAAGAACACATGATTCATGCCTTCAGGCGCGATTTCAGCGATGACCTTGGCCAGCTCCAGCACCGGCGGGTGAGCGGTCTGGAAGAACAGGTTGTAATAAGGCAGTTCACGCATCTGTTTGCTGGCGGCATCGGCCAGTTCATCGCGGCCGTAGCCGATTGCGACGCACCACAGGCCGGCCATGCCGTCGAGGATCTTGTTGCCTTCGCTGTCCCAGAGGTAAACGCCCTTGGCATTGGTGATGATCCGCGGGCCTTTCTCTTTCAGCTGCTTGAAGTCGCTGAACGGGGCCAGGTGGTGATCGTTGCTCAGGGTTTGCCATGCACGGGTTTGCGGGTTGTTGCTGGTCATGCGAATTCTCCTTGGATTGCAGTGACGGCGCGACGTCAGAGGGCAATCACGCCCCCTTGTCGCGCCCGGCGCATCAGACGGCGAAGAGCAGGAACTCCCTCTCCCACGAACTGATCACGCGCTTGAAGTTTTCATGCTCGGCCCGCTTGACCGCGACGTAGCCTGTGATGAATTTCTTGCCCAGGTACTTTTCGATGGTCTTGCTGTTTTCCATGCGATCCAGCGCGTCTTCGATGGTTAACGGCAGGCGCAGGTTGCGTCGCTCGTAACCACGACCCACCACCGGGGCACTCGGGTTAAGCCCTTCGAGCATGCCGATCAGGCCGCACAACAGGCTGGCGGCGATGGCCAGGTAAGGGTTGGCGTCGGCACCCGGCAGACGGTTTTCCACCCGACGGTTCTGCGGCCCGGCATCTGGCACGCGCAGGCCCACGGTGCGGTTCTCTTCGCCCCACTCCACGTTCACCGGTGCCGAGGTATCCGGCAGGAAGCGGCGGAACGAATTGACGTTGGGCGCGAACAGCGGCAGCAACTCAGGGATGAATTTCTGCAAACCGCCGATGTGATGGAGGAACAGCTGGCTCATGGTCCCGTCTTCATTGGAGAAGACGTTTTTGCCGGTCTCGATGTCGATGATGCTCTGGTGCAAATGCATGGCACTGCCCGGCTCGCCGGTCATGGGCTTGGCCATGAAGGTCGCCGCCACGTTGTGCTTGAGTGCGGCTTCTCGCATGGTGCGTTTGAACACCAGAATCTGGTCGGCCAGGGACAGGGCATCGCCGTGACGGAAGTTGATTTCCATCTGCGCAGTGCCGTCCTCGTGGATCAACGTGTCGAGATCCAGCTCCTGCAATTCGCACCAGTCGTAGACGTCTTCGAACAATGGGTCGAATTCGTTCGCCGCTTCAATGGAGAACGACTGGCGACCGGTTTCCGGACGACCGGAACGGCCAATCGGTGGTTGCAACGGGTAGTCCGGGTCGTCACTGCGCTTGGTGAGGTAGAACTCCATCTCCGGCGCCACGATCGGCTGCCAGCCGTGGTCGGCGTAGAGTTTCAGTACCTTCTTGAGCACGTTGCGCGGCGACAGCTCGATCGGGTTGCCCTGCTTGTCGTAGGTGTCGTGGATCACGATGGCAGTGGGCTCGATGGCCCAGGGCACCAGGAACACGGCGTTCTGGTCGGGGCGGCAGATCATGTCGATGTCGGCCGGGTCGAGCAGTTCGTAATAGATGTCGTCTTCGACATAGTCGCCGGTCACGGTCTGTAACAGAACGCTTTCGGGCAGGCGCATGCCTTTTTCGGCGATGAACTTATTGGTCGGCGAGATCTTGCCCCGGGTGATGCCGGTCAGGTCGCCAATCATGCATTCGACTTCTGTGATCTTGTGGTCTTTCAACCAATCGGTGAGCTGGTCGAGGTTGTTACTCATAAATGCCTCTTAGGCTTGAGTTTCCTGACTTTTATAAGTCAGGCGTTGTTTGACGCATCGGCGTCGCGTTGTAATGCGCGCTTGCGGCAGGCATCGCCAAATGCCTGGAAAATCGCAAGGTAGTCAGGATTCAAGCTTACCTGCCATTCGGGATGCCATTGCACGCCTAAAGCAAAAGCCTTGCCTTCGATCACAGAGACCGCTTCGATCAGCCCATCGGGCGCCACAGCTTCCACACGAAGGCCCGGCGCCAGCCGCTCGACGCCCTGACCATGAATCGAGTTGACTTGAATGTCGCTCGCCAGGCCCAGCCCCGCAAGTACACCACCCGGCTGGACGTGCACCGGGTGACTGGGGGCGTACTGCCCTTCGAGCGGCAGGCTGTCGTCTTCACGGTGGTCCATGAAGGGACCGGCCTCGTGGACCTTCTGATGCAGACTGCCACCGAACGCCACATTCATTTCCTGGAAACCGCGGCAGATACCGAGCACGGGAACGCCGGCCTCGACAGCGGCGCGGATCAGCGGGAGAGTGGTGGCATCGCGTGCAGAATCATGAGCAGTACCTGGCGCGCTGGCCGGGCCGTTGTAGTGAAACGGTTCTATATTAGAAGGAGAGCCTGTAAAAAGAATGCCGTCCAGAGCGTCCAGAATATCGGACGGCGCCAGTCGATCTGCCAGGGATGGAAGAATCAACGGCAGGCCTTTGGCAGCTGATGCCACGGCGCGTACGTATTTGTCGCCACTGATGTGATAAGCATGCAGACCGATCTGCTTTGAGCAGGCGGTGACGCCGATTAACGGCAGGCGAGACATGAAGCACCCCGGTATTATTGCTGTTATGGGTTTAAATCGAGCTTAGCCTTGTTCATTTTTTTACACAACACCCCCGTAAAAAATACAACACGGCCCGCTCAAGCCCGCGGGCGCCAAGACGTCAGAAGACAAAAATACGCCCCAAAGTGCCTCAAAAAAGCCTTGCGAGCGCTTTTTTAGGGCAAAAAAGGCCTCGCTTGACTTCGGCATGCCGTTCGGGTTGACTGGAATCTGAAAAGATCAATGATTGATATTTTTAACAACAAAGGTGTTGCATCATGTCGGTACCCCCGCGTGCCGTTCAGCTTAACGAAGCGAACGCGTTCCTTAAGGAACATCCTGAGGTTCTGTACGTTGACCTTCTGATTGCGGATATGAATGGTGTGGTGCGCGGCAAGCGCATCGAACGCACCAGCCTCCACAAGGTTTACGAGAAAGGCATCAACCTGCCGGCCTCTCTATTTGCTCTGGATATCAATGGCTCGACGGTGGAAAGCACCGGCCTGGGCCTGGACATCGGCGATGCTGACCGAATCTGCTATCCAATCCCCGACACCCTGTGCAATGAGCCCTGGCAGAAGCGCCCGACCGCGCAACTGCTGATGACCATGCACGAACTCGAAGGTGACCCATTTTTCGCCGATCCGCGCGAAGTCCTGCGTCAGGTCGTTGCCAAGTTTGACGAGATGGGGCTGACCATCTGCGCCGCGTTCGAACTGGAGTTCTACCTGATCGACCAGGAAAACGTGAACGGTCGTCCGCAACCGCCGCGCTCGCCGATCTCCGGCAAACGCCCGCACTCGACCCAGGTCTACCTGATCGACGATCTCGACGAATACGTCGATTGCCTCCAGGACATTCTGGAAGGTGCGAAAGAGCAAGGCATCCCTGCCGACGCAATCGTCAAGGAAAGTGCCCCGGCGCAGTTCGAAGTGAACCTGCACCACGTGGCCGACCCGATCAAGGCCTGCGACTACGCGGTCCTGCTCAAGCGTCTGATCAAAAACATCGCCTACGACCATGAGATGGACACCACCTTCATGGCCAAGCCGTATCCAGGCCAGGCGGGTAATGGTCTGCACGTCCACATCTCGATTCTTGATAAAGATGGCAAAAACATTTTTGCCAGCGAGGATCCCGAGCAGAACGCCGCACTGCGTCACGCGATCGGCGGTGTGCTCGAGACCCTGCCGGCGCAGATGGCTTTCCTCTGCCCGAACGTCAACTCCTACCGTCGTTTCGGCGCACAGTTCTACGTGCCGAACTCGCCGTGCTGGGGCCTGGACAACCGCACCGTGGCGATCCGCGTACCGACCGGCTCCTCCGATGCCGTGCGCATTGAACACCGTGTGGCTGGCGCCGATGCCAACCCGTACCTGCTGATGGCTTCGGTCCTGGCCGGCGTGCACCACGGCCTGGTCAACAAGATCGAGCCGGGCGCGCCCGTGGAAGGCAACAGCTACGAGCAGAACGAGCAAAGCCTGCCGAACAACCTGCGCGATGCACTGCGCGAGCTGGACGACAGCGAAGTCATGGCCAAGTACATCGATCCGAAATACATCGATATCTTCGTCGCCTGTAAAGAGAGCGAGCTGGAGGAGTTCGAACACTCCATCTCCGACCTCGAGTACAACTGGTACCTGCATACCGTGTAAGCGGTTGCCGTAAAAACAACGCCGCCGGCCTTACAGCCTGCGGCGTTTTTTTATGGTCGACATCAAACCTGTGGCGAGGGAGCTTGCTCCCGCTGGAGACCGAAGGACTCCCTTTAACCGGCGACACGGTCCTGCCAGGTACACCGCATTGACCGGTTTGGGGCCCGCTTCGCGACCCAGCGGGAGCAAGCTCCCTCGCCACAGAAGATATGGAACATCTGCCCGCTCTGCGTACAATGCCCGCTGCCCTGCAGGAGACTTCAATGACCCGACTCGCCACCCCACGCAAACCCCGCGCACGCAGCCAGGCCCGGATCGATTCGATACTCGATGCCGCCCGCACGCTGCTGGCCGCCGAGGGTGTGGCCAGTCTGTCGATCTACAGCGTCGCTGAACGCGCAGAGATCCCGCCCTCCTCCGTCTACCACTTTTTCGCCAGCGTCCCGGCCCTGCTCGAAGCCCTGACCGCCGACGTCCACGCCGCGTTCCGTGCTTGCCTGCAAGCGCCCATCGACCACCACGCCCTCAGCGGCTGGCGCGATTTGTCGCGACTGGTGGAACAACGCATGCTCGACATCTACGACGAAGACGCCGCCGCCCGCCAGTTGATCCTCGCCCAGCACGGCCTGACCGAAGTCACCCAGGCTGACCGCCAGCACGACATCGAACTCGGCGATCTGATGCACAAACTGTTCGACCATCACTTCGAGCTGCCAAAGCTGCCGACAGATGTCGATGTGTTTGCCCTGGCCATGGAGCTGGGAGATCGAGTGTATGCACGCTCGGTGCAGCAACATGGGCAGATCACGCCGCGCATGGCTGAAGAAGGGATGCGGGTGTTTGATGCCTACCTCGGGCTGTATTTGCCGCCGTACCTGCCCAAGCGCTCCTTCCCCACGCAATGATCGTTCCCACGCTCCGCGTGGGGAATGCAGCCCGGGACGCTCTGCGTCCCAAAAACCGAACGCGGAGCGTCCGAAGCGGCATTCCCCACGCAGAGCGTGGGAACGATCAGGGCTCACACCCTCCGGGGTTGTTGTTGGCGCACGCACTTACAACTTGGCGATCGACACCTCGGTGGATTTCACAAACGCGATCACTTCGCTGCCGACCACCAGTTCCAGCTCTTTCACCGAACGAGTGGTAATCACCGAAGTGACGATGCCGGAAGCAGTCTGCACGTCGATTTCCGAGAGGACGTCGCCGAGCACGATTTCCTTGATCGAGCCTTTGAACTGGTTACGAACGTTGATGGCTTTGATAGTCATGATGTTGATTCCTGTCGTTGATGAATCTTTAAGTTATTGAGCCCAGCGCAATTGCGTGGGCAACGGTGAAACAGGTTCCGGTTCCGGCGGTTGGCCGGGTACCGACAGCACGCGGTTAAGCACTTCGGTTTCCAGCGCCGCCAGCCGGTGGGAGCCGCGGACCCGAGGGCGCGGCAATTCCACTGCCAGGTCGAGGCCGACTTCGCCCTCTTCAATCAGAATCACCCGATCGGCAATCGCCACCGCTTCGCTGACGTCGTGGGTCACCAGCAACACGGTGAAGCCATGTTGTTGCCAGAGCCGTTCGATCAGTTGCTGCATCTCGATTCGGGTCAAGGCATCCAGTGCACCCAGGGGCTCGTCGAGCAACAGCAGGCGCGGTTGATGGATCAGCGCACGCGCCAGGGCCACACGCTGTTTCTGTCCGCCGGACAAGGCTGCCGGCCATTCGTTGGCGCGATCCGCCAGGCCGACCGACTCCAATGCTTCCAGTGCTTGCGGCCGCCAGTTGCCCTTGAGCCCGAGACCGACGTTGTCGATGACCTTTTTCCACGGCAGCAGCCGCGCTTCCTGGAACATCAGCCGGGTGTCTTCCCGGGCGGCACTCAGCGGCGCGGAGCCAGCAAACAACTCGCCAGCCGTAGGTTTGTCGAGACCGGCAAGCAGGCGCAGCAAGGTGCTTTTACCGCAACCGCTGCGCCCGACCACCGCTACAAACTGCCCGGCCGGAATGTGCAGGTCGATTTCACGCAGCACTTGCCGCGAACCGAAGGTCTTTTGCAGCTTGCGCACTGCCAGCGGAATTCCGCGCAGCAGGCGTGGAGGTTGTTGAGCCGTCATGCGACACCTCCCTTGGCAACCTGATAGGCCGGATGCCAGCGCAGCCACACGCGTTCAAGTCCACGGGCCGCGAGATCAGCGAGTTTGCCGAGCACGGCGTACAAAAGAATCGCCAGCACCACCACGTCGGTCTGCAAGAACTCCCGGGCATTCATCGCCAGGTAGCCGATGCCGGCGCTGGCAGAGATGGTTTCGGCGACGATCAGGGTCAGCCACATGAAGCCCAGGGCAAAACGCACACCGACCAGAATCGAAGGCAGCGCACCGGGCAGGATCACCTGACGGAACAGGCTGAAACCGGACAGGCCATAACTGCGGGACATTTCCACCAGCGCCGGATCGACGTTGCGGATGCCGTGGTAAGTGTTGAGGTAGATCGGGAACAACGTGCCCAACGCCACCAGGAAAATCTTCGCCGACTCGTCGATGCCAAACCACAGGATCACCAGCGGGATCAGCGCCAGATGCGGTATGTTGCGGATCATCTGCACCGAACTGTCGAGCAGGCGTTCGCCCCATTTCGACAGGCCGGTGATGAAGCCCAGCGCCAGGCCAATGCCGCCGCCGATGGCGAAACCGAGCGCCGCGCGCCAGCCGCTGATAGCCAGGTGAGTCCAGATTTCACCGCTGCGGAACAGGCTCACACCGGCTTCGATCACCGCAATCGGCGCCGGCAGAATCCGTGTCGACAACCAGCCCGCCGACACCGACAACTGCCATACCACCAGCAACAAGACCGGCAACGCCCAGGGCGCGAGGGTGTGGATAATTTTCTTCATGGCGGCGCCTCAGCTCTGGGACGCAGCTTTGGGAAGAATGTCGTTGGCCACCATCTCGCCGAACGGGCTGACGTAACCGGCGCTTTTCGGTAGTTCCGGGCGCTCGAGATCCAGGTGCGGGAACAGCAACTCGGCCACCCGGTAGGATTCTTCAAGGTGTGGATAACCGGAGAAGATGAACGTGTCGATGCCCAGATCGGCGTATTCCTTCACCCGAGCGGCCACGGTCGGACCATCGCCGACCAGCGCCGTACCGGCCCCGCCACGTACCAGACCGACACCGGCCCAGAGGTTGGGGCTGACTTGCAGATTGTCGCGGCTGCCGCCATGCAAAGCGGCCATGCGCTGTTGGCCGACCGAATCGAAACGCGCCAGAGAAGCCTGGGCACGGGCGATGGTGTCATCGTCCAGATGAGAGATCAGTCGATCCGCCGCTTGCCATGCCTCGGCGTTGGTTTCGCGGACGATCACATGCAGGCGAATACCGAATCGCACGGTACGACCAAGCTTCGCGGCTTTGGCGCGCACCTGCTCGATCTTCTCGGCAACGGCGGCCGGTGGCTCGCCCCAGGTCAGGACCATTTCGACCTGCTCTGCCGCAAGGTCTTGCGCCGCTTCCGAAGAGCCGCCGAAATACAGCGGCGGACGCGGTTGCTGGATCGGCGGATAGAGCAACTTGGCACCCTTCACGCTGATGTGCTGACCGTCGTAATCGACGGTTTCGCCTTCCAGTACCCGGCGCCAGATCCGGGTGAATTCCACCGAGGCCTGATAGCGCTCCTCGTGACTGAGGAACAAACCATCGCCGGCCAGTTCTTCCGGATCGCCACCGGTGACCAGGTTGAACAGCGCACGACCGCCGGACAGACGATCCAGGGTCGCGGCCTGACGCGCCGCCACCGTCGGGGAAATGATCCCGGGGCGCAGGGCGACGAGGAATTTCAAACGCTGGGTCACCGGAATCAGCGATGCGGCCACCAGCCACGAGTCTTCGCAGGAGCGACCGGTGGGAATCAGCACTCCGCCGAAGCCCAGACGATCCGCCGCTTGCGCGACTTGTTGCAGGTAACCGTGATCGACGGCGCGAGCGCCTTCGGCGGTGCCAAGGTAATGGCCGTCGCCATGGGTAGGCAGGAACCAGAAGATATTGAGGCTCATGGAGTGGTCTCCTTGGGGAATCGAATTACGGCGCTTTGGCCACGGCCGCCGGTGGCGTCCAGATCACGTCTTTAATGCTCAAGGGCTTGGGAATCAGCTTGAGCTGGTAGAAGCTGTCGGCGATTTTCTGTTGGGCGGCGACCACCTCAGGGGTCAGGAACAGCGCGCCGTAGCCTTGGCGTTTCACCGAGGTCAGAGTGATGTCCGCCGGCAGGCCGAGCAGTGGCGAAACCTGTTGGGTTACGTCCTCGGGATTGGCCTTGGACCATTCACCGACCGCGCGCACTTCTTCCACCAGGGTTTTGATCACTTCAGGATTTTTCTGCGCGTAAGGCTTGGTCGCCAGATAGAACTGATGGTTGTCGACGATGCCTTTGCCATCGCGCAAGGTGCGCGCTTGCAGTTGCTGTTCGGCGGCAGCCTGGTACGGGTCCCAGATCACCCAGGCATCGACACTGCCACGCTCGAACGCGGCACGAGCATCGGCGGGCGGCAGGAACACGGTCTGGATGTCGGTGTATTTGAGGCCGGCGTCTTCCAGCGCACGCACCAGCAGGTAGTGCACGTTGGAGCCTTTGTTGAGCACGACTTTCTTGCCCTTGAGTTCCTGCACCGATTTGATCGGCGAGCCCTTCGGCACCAGGATCGCTTCGCTGTGGGGCGCTGGCGGTTCATAAGCGACGTAGAGCAGGTCGGCGCCCGCGGCCTGAGCGAAAACCGGAGGCGTCTCGCCGGTGACGCCGAAGTCGATGGAGCCGACGTTCAGGCCTTCAAGCAGTTGCGGGCCGCCGGGGAATTCCGTCCATTGCACGTCCACGCCTTGGGCGGCGAGGCGCTTTTCCAGGGTGCCTTTGGCTTTGAGCAGCACCAGGGTGCCGTATTTCTGATAGCCGATTCGCAAAGTCTCGGCTTGGGCTTGAGTAATAACGCCGAAGGACACAGCCGCAGCAAACAGAGCGACCAGACCACGACGCAAAATGACAGTGCGCATAGCGCTCTCCTTTTTGCAGTTGGGTTTTGGCTGCACCTGCTTGGCCGTTGGCGGCGGAGTAAGGTGAGTACTTCAAATTCAGGTGTGGCTTAAGTGCTGGCTTAAATGCTCCAGCGAGCACTCAACAAACGTTCGTTCAACAGGTTCGGATCGAGCGGCTTGGGCCGGCGAGCCATGGCGCTGTAAAACAGCTCCAGCGATTCGTTCAACCGTTGCGCAAGCTCGGGGACCAACTGCGCCTGGGCACTGCCTTCGCCGTAAGCAATCTGACTGTCTACGGCGAAAATCCCGTGGAGCATTTCCTGGGCCTTCAGCGCCGACAACACCGGCTTGAGCGCATAATCCACCGCCAGCATGTGGGCGATGCTGCCACCGGTCGCCATTGGCAGAACCACTTTGTGGGCCAAGGCGCGTTCGGGCAGCAAATCAAGTACGGTTTTCAGCGCACCGGAGAACGACGCTTTGTAAACCGGTGTGGCGATGAGCAGGCCGTCGGCGTTATCAATCTGTTGCAACAGATCGATCACCTTCGGGCTGTCGAAGCGGGCATGCAGCAAGTCTTCGGCCGGGAAGTCCCGTACCTGGTAACTCACCACTTCCACACCTTGCTCCTGCAACCAGTGTTTAGAGCGCTCCAGCAACACCCCGGAACGGGAGCGTGGGCTGGGGCTGCCACCGAGTGAGACGACCAGCATTCAGACAATTCCTTGAACGGTGTTGGCGATTCGCAGCTCGCGATCTCGCGTCGATGGAGTGACCTTAACAGGTGATTTATATATCCATAAATCATATTTATTCATTTGGTTATACCTTAAATGAATATGCTGTTCGTCTTTTTCCGGACAAAAAAACAGGCCGTCGAAACGGCCTGAAATCCCCTGCTTTGTAGATCTACACAGCCCCTGTAGGAGCGAGGCTTGCCCGCGAACGGTACAACTCGGTATCTCTGGAGCCCCCAAATACGCCTTCGCGGGCAAGCCTCGCTCCTACAGGGGGACCGGGTTCAATTATCGATTCGGCTGCGGTGTCAGGCGCAGGTACGGTTTCACCGCGCGATAACCCTTGGGAAAACGTCGCTGGATTTCATCTTCGTCCTTGAGCGACGGCACGATCACCACCTCATCACCGTCCTGCCAGTTGGCCGGGGTAGCCACCTTGTAGTTGTCGGTGAGCTGCAGCGAATCGATCACCCGCAGAATCTCATTGAAGTTACGGCCGGTACTCGCCGGGTAAGTGATGGTCAGCCGAATCTTCTTGTTCGGATCGATCACGAACAACGAGCGCACGGTCAGGGTGTCGTTGGCATTCGGGTGGATCAGGTCGTAAAGGTCGGACACTTTACGGTCCGCATCGGCGAGGATCGGGAAGTTGACGATGGCGTTCTGGGTTTCGTTGATGTCCTCGATCCACTTGTGATGCGAGTCCACCGGGTCCACGGACAGGGCGATAGCTTTGACGCCACGCTGGGCGAAATCTTCCTTGAGCCTGGCGGTGAAGCCCAACTCGGTCGTGCACACCGGCGTGAAGTCCGCCGGGTGGGAAAACAGCACGCCCCAGCTATCACCCAGCCACTCGTGGAAACGGAGGGTGCCGGCGCTGGAATCCTGTTCGAAATCGGGGGCGATATCGCCAAGTCTGAGGCTCATGATGCTGCTCCTGGTGAGTGCTTGTTGAGCTCAACTGTGCCTGCGTTTTTATTGAATTAAAAAGAATAAATATTGATTTATTTAGACCCAAAACGAATATTAAAGATCTGTTCACTGGACCTGACCCGCCATCGGGACGAACATCGATCCCAAGGTTCGAGAAGGCCTTGAGTTGTTGCAAAAAAGGGAACTTCAAGGAGGGTTTACGGGGGTGAGCCCGCCTTGAAAACGCAAAAGCCCCGCCCGGCGTGATGCCGGGCGGGGCTTTTTTTCGTCGGTTACGCGAGCGCTATTACAACAGCGGGATCGAGTAGCTGACGATCAGACGGTTTTCGTCCTGGTTGCGCTGAGAGGCAACATCGGAGCGCAGGGCAGCATTTTTCCACGCCAGGCCTACACCTTTGAAAGTGCCTTCCGGAACAACATAGCCAACGGAGAAGTCGCGCTCCCATTCACCTTTGTCACTACCGGTGGCGGTGTTCACGTTGTCACCCTTGAGGTAGATCACGGAAGTCGTCAGGCCTGGCAAACCAACGGTGGCGAAGTCATAAGCGTACTGAGCCAACCAGGTGCGCTCACCGGCACGCTGGAACTTGCCGATCTGCACGTCAGTGATCAGGTAGGTGCTGGCACCGTCACCCTGGTTCAGGTATGGGAAGTCACTGGTTCCATTCACACGCTGATAACCAGCGCTGAGGGCGTGACCTTGCAGGCTATAGGTGAGTTTCGCACTCCAGGTGCGGTTATCGACTTCACCACCATTATGAACGCCGGTGGCGCGGTAACCAGCCAGACGACCTTCCTGGCTCGAGTTTTTGCCATCGGAGTCACTGTTGAAGTAACGCAGGTCGGACTTCAGGCTACCCACTGGCAACGCCAGGTTGTGGGTCAGACCCAGGAAGTGCTGCGTGTAGAAATCTTCCAGGTTGCCGTAGTAGTACTGAGCGACCAGATCCTTGGTGATCTTGTAGTCACCACCGGCATAGTAGAACTCGTTGCTGCGCTTGTTGGAGGTGGCGGTGGTCGTCGCTCCGTTGGAACCAGCAATTGTCAGTGAGTCGTTGTTGGTCGAGTTACGACCTTTGGCGTGTTCCAGCTTACCGCCAACCAGAGTCAGGTTGTCGATATCGTTGGAAGTGATCTGACCACCTTCGAAGGTCTGCGGCAGCAGACGACCGTCGTTGGTAGTTACCACTGGCAGTTTTGGCTGCAGGGTGCCCAGGCGCAGCTCGGTCTTGGAGATCTTGGCCTTGGCGGTCAGGCCCAGGCTGCTGAAATCGTCTACCGCACGACCGTCGCTGTCGCTTGGGAAAACGGTGCCGCCCTTGTTCGCGCTACCAGCGTTGTAGGCAGTACCTTTACCGGAATCCAGCTTAACGCCCAACAGACCGATCGCATCAACACCAAAACCAACGGTGCCTTGGGTATAACCAGAGGCAAAGTTGAAGATGAAGCCTTGGCCCCACTCTTCCTGCTTGGACGGGTTGGCAGTGCCATCACGGTTATCAGTGTTGATGTAGAAGTTGCGCAGCCCCAATGTAGCCTTGCTGTCTTCGATGAAACCGGCGGCGCCTGCCTGCTGCGCCAAAACCCCTACGGCCACAGCCAGGGCCAAAGTGGACTTGTTCATTGTTTCGCTCCTCTCATTTCTAATTCTGGGTTCCTGGTCCTGGGTCGAGTGCCCGGATCCAAAGATGCGCAATTAGCGCCGGGTGGTCAGGCCACCTTGATTTTGGCCGGCATGACAAACCAAAAAGATCTACATCTGAATTTTTAATGCGATTTAGATATATACATCCATGCCGGAACACAAGGTATCGGCTCATGAACCAATTCCTTAACCTTCAAAATCGGGGGTTGCTGAATCTGATACTCGTGTTGCTGCCAATGAGTACCTGATGAATTCATTTTATAGACTCGGGTAAAAAACAAAAAAGAATAAATAATCAATAGAAGCTATATTTTTGGAATATCAAAAAAAGCGCAAAAAAAAGCCTCGCCAGCAGGCGAGGCTCTTTTCTAATGGTTATTACAGGAAGCTGTAGGTGTAGTTGAAGATCAGACGAGTCTGGTCAACATCAGGGTTGTTGGAGACTTCACTGCCACGGTAGACGCCATTACGCAACGTCACGCCGAAACCTTTGAAGCTGCCCTGTTGGATTGTGTAGTCAATCCGCATGTCGCGTTCCCACTCGGATCCATCAGGACCACGGCCGTTCGTTGCTTTGATGTCATCGCCATGCAGGTAGGCAATCGAGGTTTTCAGGCCCGGCACACCCAGCGCAGCGAAGTCATAGGAGTACTGACCGAAGGTGGTGTTTTCACCGGCACGAACGAAGCCGTTGATCATGGAGTCAGTGAACAGGTAGAAGCTCGCGCCACCGTTCGCTTCCGGACGACCATTGCCATCAACCACGCTGCCCTGGTTCAGATAGACGAAACCGCCGTCATCGCTGACGCGCTGGTGACCGACCAGGAAGGCGTTGCCACCCAGGGTGTAGGTGAACATGGCGCTCCAGGTCTTGTTATCGACCTCGCCCGGCTTGCTGGCGTAACCGTTATTGTTGTTGAAACGATAACCGGCATCACCGTTCTTACCGTCGGAGCTGCTGTCGAAATAGCGCAGATCAGTCTTGAAGGACTGGTTGGCATCGATCGGAAAGACGTGGACCAGGCCGAGGAAGTCCTGCTTGTAGTAGTCCTTCAGATTCGAGTGGTAGTACTGCAGGGTGAGGTCCTTGGTGACCTTCCAGTCAGCACCGGCATAACGGAACTGGTTGCTGTCCTGAGTACCGCCAGCCACGGCCAGGCCGGTAGCGTTTGACGAGGCGCGACCCGCCGAGTGTTCCAACTGACCTGCGTTGAAGGTCACGTTGTCGATTTCCTTCGAGGTGATGGTGCCACCCTCAAAGGTCTGTGGCAGCAGTCGGCCGTCATTCGCTACCAGAATCGGCAAGTTAGGCTGCAGAGCGCCACCCAGGTGGGCCTCGGTCTTCGAGAAACGTGCCTTGACGTTAGCCGCCGCGCGGCTCCACTCGTTCACGGCCGAGCCATCGGTATCGCTTGGGAAGAACGTGTTGTTGTTGGCTGGGTGGTGACCCTTGCCGCCGTCCAGATGGATACCAACCAGGGCCTGGGCGTCGATACCGAAGCCGACAGTACCTTGGGTGAAACCGGACAGGTAATCGAACTTGAGGCCTTCAGCGGTCTCTCTCTGATCCGCGCCGCCTTCCCGGTTGTCGTTATTGAAATACATGGTCCGGGAACTGACGGAAGCCTTGCTGTCTTCGATGAAACCGGCGGCGCCTGCCTGCTGCGCCAAAACCCCTACGGCCACAGCCAGGGCCAAGGTGGACTTTTTCATTGTTTCGCTCCTCTCGTTTTCTAATTTTTGTGTTCTTTGGTCTTGGGTCGAGCGCCCTGGATCCACAGATGCGCGATTAGCGCCAGACCGTGACTACCAAGTCAATCGTAACCATGTATGTCTACGACCAAGGTCTGACTTCGAGTATTGGGTCCCTGCCGGGTCATGATTTTTTCATAAACCCAAAAAGAATTTTCAGTCTTTTTTAATACCCTTTAGGAATATTTTTCGTGCGAGTCATCTGAACCGAACAAAAGGCATCGGCTCATAAGCTAATTCCTAAATGGTATTTATTAGCCTTTTTTTAGATCGATTAGCGTTGGCGCATTCCCCACACGTCAATCACTTTCGAAAAGGCGACGCCATCATGGCTAAACGCGCACTATCTAGTCAATTTGTTACAGTTTATGTATCGCTTATATTTTCTTTTTCCGCCCAGGCGGCGAATCTCACGGTCGGCTATCAAACCGGTATCGACCCCAGCAAAGTTCCTCAGGTCGATGGCGTTTACGAGAAAACCATAGGCCAGAACATCGATTGGCGTCGTTTCAACAGTGGTCCGGAGTTGGTCACCGCCATTGCGTCCGGCGATGTGCAGATCGGCAATCTCGGTTCAAGCCCGCTGGCCGCTGCCGCGTCGCGCAACCTGCCGATAGTCGCGTTTATTGTTTCTGCGCAGATCAACGCCGCCGAAGCACTCGTGGTGCGCAACGGCAGCGGCATCGATAAACCGCAAGATCTGATCGGCAAGACCATCGCCACGCCCTTCGTTTCCACCTCTCACTACAGCCTGCTCGGCGCGCTGAAACACTGGGGCCTGGACGCCACGAAAGTCAAAGTGGTGAACCTGCAACCGGCAGAAATCGCCGCAGCCTGGAAGCGTGGCGACATCGATGGCGCGTTTGTCTGGTCGCCGGCGCTGGGGGAAATCCGCAAGACCGGCAAGACGTTGACCGATGCGGCGCAGGTCGGCCAATGGGGAGCACCGACCTTCGAGGTGTGGGTCGCGCGCAAGGATTACGCCGAGAAGCATCCTGAAGTCGTGGCCCGATTTGCCAAGGTCACCCTGGATTCGTTCGCCGACTATGCCGCCCATAAAGACAGCTGGACCGCCGATTCGGTACCGGTGCAAAAAATCGCCAAACTGACCGGTGCCAATGCCGCCGACGTGCCGGAACTGCTGGCCGGTTCCGCATTCCCGGATGCCAAGGCGCAGCAGACTGCCGCGCTGCTCGACGGTGGCACGGCCAAGGCGATTGGCGAGACGGCGAAGTTCTTGAAGGAGCAAGGGAAGGTAGAAACGGTGCTGCCGGATTATTCGCCCTATGTCAGCGCGAAATACGTCACCGAGTAGGACGCAAAACCTGTGGCGAGGGAGCTTGCTCCCGCTGGACCGGGCTGGCGCTCCAGGACGGAGGACTCCCAATCCCAACAACGCGGTGAATCAGTCATAACGCGTTCACTGGCTTTAGGGCCGCTTCGCAGCCCAGCGGGAGCAAGCTCCCTAGCCACAAAAGCCAATATAGACAGCCACTCAGTCAGAGGGCTTTTTCGAAGATCTTCGAATTACGCTGATAGTTGTACAGCGACGCCCGCGCCGACGGCAGGCGATCGACGCTGCTCGGCACGAAACCTCGCTCACGGAACCAGTGGGCAGTCCGGGTGGTGAGCACGAACAGGGTTTTCAGGCCCTGAGCCCGGGCGCGGGTTTCGATGCGCTCCAGCAATTCATCACCGCGACCGCCATGGCGGTACTCCGGGTTAACCGCCAGACACGCCAGCTCCCCCGCATCCGAATCGGCAATCTGATACAGCGCCGCGCAGGCGATGATCATGCCTTCACGCTCGACCACACTGAACTGCTCGATCTCGCGCTCCAGCACCTCGCGAGAGCGACGTACCAGAATCCCCTGCTCTTCCAGCGGGCTGATCAAGTCCAGTAAACCGCCGACGTCCTCGATGGCCGCCTCGCGCACCACCTCGAATTGCTCCTGGGCCACCAGCGTACCGCCACCGTCACGGGTGAACAGCTCGGTCAGCAGCGCGCCGTCTTCGGCGTAGCTGACGATATGACTGCGCGCCACACCGCCCCGGCATGCCTCAGCGGCCGCATCCAGCAGCTCGGCCTGATAGTTGCTGCCCAGGCGTTGCAGGTGCGCCGGCACTTGTTGCGGACGCAACTCGCGAACCAGGCGACCATTTTCATCCAGCAGTCCGAGATCGGCGCCAAACAGCAGCAACTTGTCTGCGCCCAGATCGATGGCCGCGCGGGTTGCGACGTCTTCGCACGCGAGGTTGAAGATCTCACCGGTCGGTGAGTAACCCAACGGTGACAGCAGCACGATGGAGCGCTCGTCCAACAGGCGATTGATGCCCTTGCGGTCGACCCGGCGCACTTCGCCGGTGTGGTGATAATCGACACCTTCGAGCACGCCGATCGGCCGCGCAGTGACCAGATTGCCGCTGGCCACCCGCAGGCGCGAGCCCTGCATCGGCGACGAGGCCATGTCCATGGACAACCGCGCTTCGATGGCGATGCGCAGTTGGCCGACCGCATCGATCACACACTCCAGCGTCGCTGCATCGGTGATGCGCATGCCGTGGTGGTAGTGCGGGGTCAGACCGCGCGCAGCGAGACGGGTTTCAATTTGCGGACGCGAACCGTGAACCAGCACCAGTCGCACGCCCAGGCTGTGCAGCAGCACCAGGTCGTGGACGATATTACCGAAGTTCGGGTGCTCTACGCCGTCGCCGGGCAGCATGACGACGAAGGTGCAATCGCGGTGGGCGTTGATATAAGGCGAAGCGTGACGAAGCCAATTGACGTATTCGGGCATGAACCTGGGCCTGTAATAAATAGCAGCCGAAAAAAGGGTAACGCAGTAAACGCACAGCGGGCTGATGGTTATCGTCGGAACAGGCTTGGCGACACGCGCGCTCTCCTCATAAGTACGGGTAGTGACACTGGCAATTTATACGAGCGGCGCCGGTGTCAGGCAGTAATGTTCGATCAGTTGACGTAATAGATGCACGGTAGGCTGCAAACGTGACATTTCGAGGTATTCCCCCGGCTGGTGGGCACAGGCGATGTCGCCGGGGCCCAAGACCAATGTTTCACAGCCAAGGCGCTGAAGATAAGGCGCTTCTGTGCCGAACGCCACTGCTTCGGCGCGATGGCCGGTGAGCTTTTCGGCGATCCTCACCAATTCCGAGTCCTCGGCCTGCTCGAATGGCGGCACTTCGGGGAACAATGGCGCGTAATCGATCTTCACCTTATGCCGCTCGGCAATGGGGTTGAGCTTCTGCAAGATCGCCGCACGCAGCGCGTTGGGATCCATGCCCGGCAGCGGACGCAGGTCAAACTCCAGTGAGCACTGGCCGCAGATACGGTTGGGGTTATCGCCACCATGAATGCAGCCGAAATTCATTGTCGGCTGCGGCACGCTGAACTGCGGATTACGAAATTCCCGCTGCCACGCCAGACGCAAGCCGCGCAGTTCGCCGATGGCATCGTGCATGGCTTCGAGGGCGCTATGGCCCAGGCTCGGATCCGAGGAATGGCCGCTCTGACCGAGGATGTCGATGCGCTCCATCATCACGCCTTTGTGCAGGCGGATCGGCTTCAACCCCGTCGGCTCGCCAATCACTGCTGCGCGACCTAGTGGCCGCCCGGCTTCGGCCAACGCGCGAGCGCCAGACATCGAGCTTTCTTCATCGCAGGTCGCAAGAATCAGCAAGGGTTGCTTGAACGGTTGGTCGAGCAAGGGTTTGACGGCTTCGATGGCCAGGGCGAAAAAGCCCTTCATGTCGCAACTGCCCAGGCCGACCCAGCGGCCGTCCACTTCCGTCAGTTTCAGCGGGTCGGTCTGCCACAGCGCCGCGTCGTACGGCACCGTATCGCTGTGACCGGCCAGCACCAGGCCGCCGGGGCCTGTGCCGAAACTGGCCAGCAGGTTGAATTTGCCGGGGCTGACCTGCTGGATATCGCAGGCAAAACCCAGCTCCCCGAGCCATGTCGCCAACAAGTCGATGACCGGCCGATTGGTTTGATCCAGGCTGGGTTGGGTACAGCTGACAGACGGCGCGGCGATCAGCGCAGCGAACTGATCTTTCATGGACGGCAAAGGCATCGCTGACTCCCAACTCCCGAATTGAAGTCCATCATAGAACCATCCGGCGACAGGAATAAACCGCTACGGCACGTAGGACGTATGAGTCCTGTACACTGCACGACCTTGGCAGCCACACATTCCCCCGGCTGCGCTCCCGATCCTGGATTTTCCGGCCATGCAGAAAGAAACCGAAATCAAACTCCGCGTCAGCCGCGAAACCCTCGCCGCCCTGCGCGAGCACCCGTTACTGAAAAAACGCAACAAAAGTGGCTGGGAACGCCGTGAGTTGATGAACCAGTACTTCGACACGCCCGAGCGCGACCTGGCCCGCGCCAAGGTTGCCCTGCGCCTGCGCCGCGATGGCGAAGAAGTGATTCAGACCCTCAAGACCCGTGGCCAGAGCGTCGCCGGTCTGTCCGAGCGTCACGAGTACGACTGGCACCTGCCCAAAGCCAAACTCGACGTGAAAAAGCTCGACGGCGAATGCTGGCCCGAGCAGTTGGCCGAACTGGACAAGAAAACCCTGAAAGCCATCTTCACCACCGATTTCGTGCGTGAACGCGCGGAAATCGCCTGGGGCCGTGGCAAGACCAAAGTGGTCATCGAAGCCGCGCTGGACCTGGGCCACGTGGTGGTCGGCAAGCAGAAAGAAGAAATCTGCGAGCTGGAACTGGAACTGCGCGAAGGCGAACCGGCCGCACTGCTGGAACTGGCCGCCGAACTGGCTGCGACCCTGCCGCTGATGCCATGCGACATCAGCAAGGCCGAACGCGGTTATCGCCTGTTCGACGCCAACAGCTACTCGCTGAGCTTGCCGGCGCCGCAGATCAGCGCCGAAATGCCGCTGGACGATGCGTTCGCCGCCCTGAGCTGGCATTTGCTCAGCAGCAGCCAGCGTCTGGCCGAGCAGTATCGCTTCAATGGCCACTGGCGCCTGTTGCAGGACTGGGTCGAAAACCTCGCTGAAATGCGCGCGCTGATCAGCAGCCTCGGCCAAGCCGCACCGCGTCAGTCGACTCACGATCTGCGGGTCGCGCTGGATGCCTTGCTGGAAGACTGGCGCCCGCTGGTACAAGCCGGCCTGGACGACGAAGACGTGCGCAAAGCCGCGCCGGAGCAGTTCCTCGAAGAGCTCGAAGACCCACGTTGGGGCCTGTTCTCGCTGAACACTTCGCGCTGGTTGCTGGCCCGTACCTGGGCTGCCGATCGCAACACTCGCGGTAATCGCCAGGGCGCCGCGCAACTGGGCAGCTGGCTGCCACGCCTGCTGGGCGAAGAAGCCAGTTCGCTGCAATTGCAGCGTTACCAGCAACAGCCGGAAGACCTGGCCGAGCAACTGCCGCGCATCGAGCGCATCCAGGCCTGGCTGCACCATGCCCGTAGCGTGCTGGACATCCCGGAAATGGATCGCCTGTACGGCGAGCTGAAACAGCTTGCCCTGCTAGCTAACGAGCCGATCACCGATGAGTCGCTGGATGCGCGCAAGCAGCAGGCGATCGCGGTGTATCAGAACCGTGCCTGGAAAATGCTATTGCGCATGTAACACCCAACACCTGTGGCGAGGGAGCTTGCTCCCGTTCGGCTGCGAAGCAGTCGTAATCCGGGCATCGCGGTTTGTCTGGCATACCGCAATGGCCGGATTAGGAGCGCTTCGCACTCCAGCGGGAGCAAGCTCCCTCGCCACAAAGGCTCTCGAACATCATCAACGCAACACCGGCAAACTCGTCGTGGATTTGATTTCCGACAAAGCCACGATCGAGTTGACCTCCTGTATCCCCGGCACCATCGACAGCTTCTCGAAGAAGAAGCGCTCATAAGCCTCGATGTCTGCCGTGACGATCCGCAGCAAGAAATCCACCGCCCCCATCAGCACATAACATTCCAGCACTTCGGGGAAACCGCGAATCGCCTCGGTGAACTCAGTGAAGTTCGAGCGCCCGTGGGCGTTGAGTTTGATCTCGGCGAAGATTTGCGTGTTGAGGCCGATTTTCTTGCGGTCAAGCAACGTCACCTGACCGCGAATGATCCCCTCCTCCTTCATCCGCTGAATCCGCCGCCAGCAGGGCGACTGCGAGAGCCCCACCTGTTCGGCGATCTGCGCGCTGGAGAGCGAAGCGTCCTCTTGCAGTAACGCGAGTATCTTGCGGTCGTAGTTATCCAACTCGCTGTGCATAGAAAAACCCGAAATTAATATGATCTTGAATTAATCGATTCGATAAATCGGCAATAGGCCCAATCATAGATAAGAAATGCCCGGCACCGAATGTAAAAATTCCTCCAGTGATTTTGGAGCCCGACCATGCCGCCCCTCGAAGCCGTGAACACCCCGCCCGCCCGCGCCGATGTCTGGAACGTCAGCAACGCCCACTGCCGCGTTCAATACCAACTGCTGGCCGAGGCCGAGCCGGATCTGCTGTGCCGCGCGCTCAATCTGTTCGCCTTGCAGTTTCTGACGCCGCAACAGGTCAACGTGCAACGCCTGGACGATCTGCTGTCGATCGACATCGTCATGGACGGCCTGAGCTGGCACCGTGCCCAGGTGATCGCGGAAAAACTGCGTAACCTGATCAGCGTCTGTTCGGTGAATCTGCAAGCGGCTGATTCGGCGTGGCAAGAGCCGACTCAGGCAGCTGGCTGACCCCCTCCCCTGAAAAAAGCCGACACGTGTTGGTCCGGTAGTGGCCCAACGGTCTGCGGGAGCGCAGCTATCCTTTGCGAACGGTTGTTCATAAGGAGCCCGCATGTCCGTTCAACTTGCCACTCAGGACCGCTGGCTGGACCTTAACGATTTGCTGCGTGAACTGGTCGCCCAGGGCTTTGTCAGCCAGGACTCGGCCGAACACGCACTCAACGCCCGCCGCCGTCACGCCACCAATGGTCAACAACATCCGCTGGAGTTCATCGCCAGCCAACACCTGGACGACCTCAGCCGTCCCGGTAAACACCTCGATCTGGAAAGCCTGACGCTGTGGCTGTCCCAGCAGGCCGGCCAGCCTTACTTGCGCATCGACCCACTGAAAATCAACGTCGCCGCCATTACGCCGCTGATGTCCTATGCCTTCGCCCAGCGCCACAAGATTCTGGCGGTGTCCATCGACCGCGATGCCGTCACCGTGGCCAGCGCCCAGCCCTTCGTCAGCGGCTGGGAAGCCGACCTGACCCACGTGTTGAAACTGCCGATCAAGCGCGTGGTGGCCAACCCGGTGGACATCCAGCGCTTCAGCGTGGAGTTTTTCCGCCTGGCCAAATCGGTCACCGGCGCCACCAACGCCGATCAGCAGACAAGCAACCTGGGCAACTTCGAACAGTTGCTCAACCTCGGCGCCAGCGACCAGGAGCCGGACGCCAACGATGCGCACATCGTCAACATCGTCGACTGGCTGTTCCAGTACGCGTTCCAGCAGCGGGCCAGCGATATCCACATCGAGCCCAGGCGCGAGCAAGGCACGGTGCGTTTTCGCATCGACGGCGTGCTGCACAACGTCTATCAATTCCCGCCGCAGGTGACCATGGCCATCGTCAGCCGCCTGAAAAGCCTGGGGCGGATGAACGTCGCGGAAAAGCGCAAACCCCAGGACGGCCGGGTCAAGACCAAAACCCCGGACGGCGGCGAAGTCGAGCTACGGTTGTCGACATTGCCCACGGCGTTCGGCGAGAAGATGGTCATGCGGATCTTCGACCCGGAAGTATTGCTCAAGGACTTCGATCAACTGGGCTTTTCCGCCGATGACCTGCGCCGCTGGCAGGACATGACCCGTCAGCCCAACGGCATCATTCTGGTGACCGGGCCGACCGGTTCGGGCAAGACCACCACGCTGTACACCACCCTCAAGAAACTGGCGACGCCGGAGGTCAACCTCTGCACCATCGAAGACCCGATCGAAATGGTCGAGCCGGCGTTCAATCAGATGCAGGTCCAGCACAACATCGACCTGACCTTTGCCGCCGGCGTACGCGCGCTGATGCGGCAAGACCCGGACATCATCATGATCGGCGAGATCCGCGACCTCGAAACCGCCGAGATGGCAATTCAGGCGGCACTCACCGGTCACCTGGTGCTGTCGACGTTGCACACCAACGATGCCCCGAGCGCGATCAGCCGCCTGCTGGAACTCGGCGTGCCGCATTACCTGATCAAGGCCACGGTGCTCGGGGTCATGGCCCAGCGTCTGGTCCGTACGTTATGCCCTCACTGCAAGGCGCCGCTGACGTTGGGCGAAGACGACTGGCAAACCCTGACCCGGCCTTGGCAGGCGCCATTGCCGACCAATGCCCAGCGCGCCATCGGTTGCCTGGAATGCCGCGAAACCGGCTATCGCGGTCGTGCCGGGGTTTACGAAATCATGCAACTGACGGACGGCATCAAAGCGCTGATCAACCCCGACACCGACTTGCTGGCGGTCCGCCGTCAGGCGTTCAAGGAAGGCATGCGCAGTTTGCGGTTATCGGGGGCGCAGAAAGTGGCGGCGGGTTTGACCACGATCGAAGAGGTGTTGCGGGTGACGCCGCAGAGTGAGCAGAAATAGGCATCCCCTAATACCTACGCAAAAAGCGCCGGAAGCAAAACCTGTGGCGAGGGGGCTTGCCCCCGCTGGGGCGCGCAGCGGCCCTAAATTCGGCAAACGCATTGTGTCAGGAAGAATGCATTTGCCGGTTTTACGACTGCTGCGCAGCCGAACGGGGCGATGCGGCGTTCCGACAAGCCCCCTCACCACACTGACGGTATCAGCCATAGTCCCTGCCCCCTCCAAGTCGCATAGCAAGCCTTTTGCCCTACACTCTGGTCATCGCAATTCAACCAGACTGGACAGGGACCGTTATGAGCATTGCACTGATTCTCTTCGTCGCGCTGGTCGTGGCCATTCTTTTCATGGGCTTCAAAGTGGTGCCCCAGGGGTTTGAATGGACGGTCGAACGCTTCGGCCGTTACACCAACACCCTCAAGCCAGGACTGAGCATCATCATCCCGGTGATGGACCGCATCGGCCGCAAGATCAACGTGATGGAAAGCGTGCTGGACATTCCGCCCCAGGAAGTCATCACCGCCGACAACGCCACCGTGCAGATCGACGCCGTATGCTTCTTCCAGGTGGTCAATACCGCCCAGGCCGCCTACGAGGTGAACAACCTCGAACATGCCGTGCGCAATCTGCTGCAAACCAATATCCGTACCGTACTCGGGTCCATGGAGCTGGACGCGATGCTCAGCCAGCGCGACAACATTAACGAAAAACTGCTGCGCACCGTCGATGAAGCCACGGCGCCGTGGGGCATCAAGATCACCCGGATCGAGATCAAGGACATCAGCCCTCCCGCAGACCTGATGGCCGCCATGTCCGGCCAGATGAAAGCCGAGCGGATCAAGCGCGCACAGATTCTGGAAGCCGAAGGTTTACGCGCCTCGGCGATCCTCACTGCCGAAGGCAAGAAGCAGGCGCAGATTCTCGAAGCCGAGGGTAGCCGTCAGGCGGCGTTCCTCGAAGCCGAAGCCCGGGAACGTCAGGCCCAGGCCGAAGCCCAGGCCACCAAAGTGGTGTCCGAAGCCATCGCCGGCGGTAACGTGCAGGCGGTCAACTACTTCGTCGCACAGAAGTACATTGATGCCTTGGGCAAGCTGGCCTCGGCCAACAACAGCAAAGTGATCCTCATGCCGCTCGAAGCCGGTTCGATGATCGGTGCAGTCGGTGGCATCGGCGAAATCGTCAAGGCCACCTTCGACGGCAAGAAAGGCTGAGGTCGCTGCCTATGGAACTGTTTTCGTTCTGGAGCTGGCTGGCCCTGGGCACGCTGTTGCTGATCCTCGAGGTGTTCGGTGCCGGCGGTTATCTGCTGTGGATCGGCATGGCAGCTGCCGCCGTCGGCGTGCTGACGTTCCTGATACCGGGTTTGCCCTGGGAATGGCAGGTGCTGTTGTTTGCCGTTTTTTCGATCCTCACCGCCCTGTACTGGTGGAGACGTCAGCGCAGTGTGGTGCGGGCCAGCGATCAGCCGAACCTGAACCTGCGAGGACAAGAGCTGATCGGCAAGGTGTTCGTGGTTAGCGAGGCGATTATCAATGGCCGCGGCAAAATCAAGGTCGCTGACGGTGTGTGGATGGCCCGCGGGCCTGATGCCGCGTCCGGCAGCCGTGTTCGGGTGATCGGGCAACAAGGGGCGATTTTACTGGTGGAGCGGGCCGACTAACGTCACGGAACTCGATTGGGTTATTGGCAATCAAAGGCCGCAGTTAAAACCCAGTGGAGTCACCTTTTATGCGTCTCAAACTTGCTGTCGCTACCGTCGCCGTGTTGTCCCTTCAAGTCGGTTCGGCGATGGCTGATGACAGCTTTTTGCGTAACGTCCTTACTTCCGGTGCCACCACCGGTACGTCCTACCTGACCTCCAGGGATCACAAGCTGATCGTCGCCGCCCAGGACGACGCCGGCAGCTTTGTCGCCAGTGACGGCGCCATTCGCGGCCCCTATCTGGAAGCCGCCATGCAGAAAGTCCGCGCTGAAAACCCTGGCCTGCAAGCCACGGACATGGAACTGGCGAACGCCATCCTGGCGAAGAATGCCATCGCCTCGAAGTAAGGTTCGTTGCTGAACAAAAAATGCCGCTCTAAATGAGCGGCATTTTTTCGCCCCGTATTTGTAGGAGCGGGGGGGGGGGGGGGGGGGGGGGGGGGGGGGGGGGGGGGGGGGGGGGGGGGGGGGGGGGGGGGGGAGGGGGGGGGGG